>NZ_JVKV01000099.1 GCF_001072375.1 Streptococcus pseudopneumoniae | reverse complement strand
CCGCCGTGAAAAGGCGGTGTCTTAACCCCTTGACCAACGGACCAGAGTTGTTATTTTCAACTCTTACTATTATACCGACTTTTCTAACTTTGTCAACACCTTTTTTTAACTTTTTTTCAATTCTACTGAATTACTTCCTGTAACTCTTTCAGCATGGCTTTGCGGCCCTTGAAACGCTCATCTGCCCAGAGGAGTTCATAGGCTTCTTGCTTATCTTGTGGTAACTTTCTTCTATAACTATCCAACAATTCATGAAGGGCGTAGTAATCATCCAGCCACAATCCTCCTTCTGGTAGGCGATGGCTAATCTCGCCTACTTCTTCATAGGCCATACGGTCCAGGCGACGTTTTTGACTCTCTTGTTTTCTGACGCTATCTAGGATTCGATTGCGGAATTTTGTTTTGAAGTAGACGTAGAGTTTCTTTTCCTCTTCCACTAAGTCTGGTTGAGCCTCAAGGAGTTCATAGAGACAGATCAGTCCTTCTTGATCCCAATCCTCTTTTTCCCACAGGTGGAGATAATAATCTTTTCGGCATCTATGAACAATACCTTTTACTTTCTCATAATACTTTTCAAGCATTTGCTTTCCCCCTTTCTCTGCTTGTAGTATAGCAGAGAAAGAGGGAAAGAGGGGCTTTGATTTCTGTCTTGTGTTTTTTCACGTCCAAGGTGTATCAGGAAGTATGAATACTGACAAGTGAGAATAAAAAAAGACAAAGATTTGAATCCTTGTCTTTTACCTTTTAAACGTTTTAGCGAAACAGATCTACAATGGTATCCCAGACAGTCTGAGCTTTTTCTTTAATTTTAGCATCCGAAAACGCTCTTCCTGCTTCATCGACCAGATTTTGCGCCCGTCCACGAATATCTGATAGTATATCATCAGACTGTGCACTAGTATCACTTGTAGTTTGTTTAGGTGCGTTTTCTGGTGCAATGCCATTCATTTTATAAGCATTTTCAACTGTAAAAGTACTTCCTGGTGTATAAGGAAGAATTGTTTCTGCCATACTTCTAAAAATGTGAGCAGCACCATTCGAAGTCGAACCTGCTAAATAGTGATTTTCATCAGTAGTAGGGAAACCAAGCCAATGGCTAATCACTAAATCAGGTGTATAGCCAATCACCCATTGATCACTCGTATATTCTGGATTGAAGGCAGCCTCTGTCGTTCCGGTTTTTCCAGCCATAACGTAATCATCTGGAGACGAACTTATCCCTGTACCATTTGTAAAGGTTCCGAGCATCATACTTGTCATTTTATCAGCTACCGATTTGTCAACTACTCGTTTTTGAGTGTTTTTATGAGTAGCAATCACTTCACCACTAGCATTTTCAATACGAGTGATAAAGTGAGCGTCTGGCATGAGTCCTTCATTTGCAAACACTGCGTAGGCTTGGGCCATCTGAAGAGGGTTAGTTTCTACGCCACCACCTAAAGCCACTCCAAGCACACGATCTACATCACTCATGTTTAGACCAAACTTTTCACCCGCTTCAAAGGCTTTATCTATTCCAAGCTCTTTAACAGTAGCTACTGCAGGTAAATTTAAAGATTTAGCCAAAGCTTGATACATGGGTACTTCTCGTGATGTCTTGATTCCTGCGTAGTTGTCTACTTTATAATCACCATATTGCATGGTATGATTATCCAACTCCTTATTAAGAGACCAGCCTGCCTCAACCGCTGGTGTGTACACTATCAAGGGTTTAATAGTAGACCCTGGACTTCTTTTGGATTGGGTTGCATAGTTAAAATTTCTGAAACCTGCTTTATCATCCCCGGCCACTCGACCAACAACTCCTCGAACTCCACCTGTTTTTGGTTCTAATGCGACACTACCAGACTCTGCATGTGTTCCATCTTCAGCTGTCGGAAAGAGAGAAGTATTTTGGTAGATAACCTGCATATTTGCTTGGTAATTTTGATCTAGCTCCGTATAAATTCGATAACCGTTATTAACGATTTCTTCCTCTGTTAGATTATACTTTTCAATAGCTTCATTAACAACTGCATCAAAATAGGAAGGATAACGGTAGTCTGATATTTTCCCTTCATAACTATCTTTCAACTGAGAAGCCATATCAACACTTGATGCTTCTGCTTCCTTATTTTTGTCAAGGTAGCCTGCAGCCACCATATTTTGCAAGACAGTATCTCTTCGGTTAGTTGAATGCTCAATAGAATTCAGAGGATTGTACAATTCTGGGCCTTTAAGCATACCTGCTAAAGTGGCGGCTTCATCAAGAGTTAATCCCGATGCCGAAACACCAAAGTACTTTTTACTGGCATCTTCAACACCCCAAACCCCATTACCGAAGTAGGCATTGTTCAAATACATGGTTAGAATTTCTTTTTTACTGTATTTTTTGGTTAATTCTAAAGCAAGAAAGAATTCTTTGGCCTTTCTCTGCACAGTTTGATCTTGTGAAAGATAAGCATTTTTCGCCAACTGTTGAGTAATTGTAGATCCACCACCCGAACGACCAGCTGTTAGAATAGCTAGAAAAAAACGACCATAGTTAATTCCACTATTTTTATAGAAGCTTCTATCTTCTGTCGCAATAACAGCATTCTGCAAATCTTCACTAATTTCCGAGAGCTCAACGTAAGTTCCTTTTTGGCCTGACAAGGCACCAGCCTCATTCTCTTCTCTGTCAAAAATCACCGTTCGTGTTTTCAAAGCATTCTGCAAGTCTGTAACATTTGTCGATTTAGCCAAGGCAAATAGATAAACCCCAACAAACAAGCTTGCACTTAGTCCAAGAATTAGAAAGATTTTGGTCAGATGATAGCGACGCCAAAATTTTCGAATGGGTCCGACTTGCCCAGCTTTCTTTCGCCCACCTCTTGACCTTCTTAAATTAGTCGAGGTATTTTCTTCATTATTAACTTCGTCGATTTCTATTTTTTCCATTTCAGATTCTTCTTTTTTAAACAAAGAAAGAAACTTTTCAAATAATGTATCTAATTTCATGCGTTTATTTTATCATCTTCCCCTTAGGAAGACAAGAATTTAGCTAGTTTCCCTATCCAAATAATCTATTTTTTGTTACAATATCTGTATGAAATTTACCTTTGTTATCCCTGACTCTCTTCCTGAAATGACTGTCAAAGTCTTCTTGGAGGAGCAACTACTCATTCCGAGAAAAATACGGCATTTCTTGAGAATAAAAAAGCACATTCTCATCAATCAAGAAGAAGTCCACTGGCATCAAACTGTCAAATTCGGAGATGAATGTCAACTGATTTTCGATGAGGAGGATTATCCTACAAAAGAAATTGTTTGGGGAAATCCTAATCTTGTCCAAGAAGTCTACCAAGACCAACATTTGATTATCGTGAACAAACCCGAAGGTATGAAAACTCACGGGAATCAACCAGAAGAAATTGCACTTCTCAATCATGTCAGCGCCTATGTAGGCCAGACTTGCTATGTTGTCCATCGGCTAGATAAGGAAACGAGCGGTCTCATCCTCTTTGCTAAAAATCCATTTATACTGCCCATTCTCAATCGATTATTGGAGAAAAAAGAGATTTCCCGCGAGTACTGGGCTCTGGTTGAAGGAAAAGTAGGTTCTAAAGAACTTATCTTCCGAGATAAAATAGGTCGCGATCGTCACGATCGTAGAAAACGGGTGGTGGATTTCAAAAATGGTCAATATGCTGAAACTCATGTAACTCGATTGAAGCAATTTCAAAACAAGACCTCTCTGGTCCGATGTAGATTAAAAACAGGTCGAACACATCAGATTCGGGTTCATCTATCTCACCATGGACATCCAATCCTTGGAGATCCTCTCTACAATCCACATTCCAAAGCTAGCAGACTAATGTTACACGCATTTAAACTATCCTTTGTCCATCCTCTGACTTTAAACCAATTAAGCTTTACTGCACTATCAGGCACATTTGAAAGAGAATTAAACCAAAATGGATGACATTATCATCCATTTTTTCTTATAGATACAAAAAAAGCAAGACCAGTTGGCCTTGCTTTTATCAACTCAAGAATTATTTAGCGATTTTAGCAAAGTATTCAAGAGTACGTACAAGTTGTGCAGTGTATGACATTTCGTTGTCGTACCATGAAACAACTTTAACCAATTGTTTACCGTCAACGTCAAGAACTTTAGTTTGAGTTGCGTCAAACAATGATCCGTAAGACATACCTACAACATCTGAAGATACGATTGGATCTTCTGTGTAACCGTATGATTCATTGGCTACTGCTTTCATAGCTGCATTCACTTCATCAACAGTAACGTTCTTTTCAAGAACAACTACCAATTCAGTTACTGAACCAGTTGGTGTAGGAACGCGTTGTGCAGCTCCGTCAAGTTTACCGTTCAATTCTGGGATTACAAGACCGATAGCTTTAGCAGCACCAGTTGAGTTAGGTACGATGTTAGCAGCACCAGCGCGAGCACGACGGAGGTCACCTTTACGGTGTGGTCCATCAAGGATCATTTGGTCACCAGTGTAAGCGTGGATAGTAGTCATCAATCCTTCTACAACACCAAAGTTGTCTTGAAGAGCTTTAGCCATTGGAGCCAAGCAGTTTGTAGTACATGAAGCACCTGAGATAACTGTTTCAGTACCGTCAAGAACGTCGTGGTTAGTGTTAAATACAACTGTTTTAACATCTGATCCACCAGGAGCAGTGATAACAACTTTTTTAGCTCCACCTGGGTGCAAGTGTTTTTCAGCAGCTGCTTTAGTAGCAAAGAAACCAGTTGCTTCAAGAACGATTTCTACACCGTCGTTAGCCCAGTCAATTTGTTCTGGATCACGTTCAGCAGAAACTTTAACGAATTTACCGTTAACTTCAAATCCACCTTCTTTAACTTCCACAGTTCCGTCGAAACGACCTTGAGTTGTGTCATATTTCAACAAGTGTGCAAGCATAACTGGATCTGTAAGGTCGTTGATGCGAGTAACTTCAACACCTTCTACGTTTTGGATACGGCGGAAAGCAAGACGACCGATACGTCCGAAACCGTTAATACCAACTTTAACTACCATTAGTGATTTCCTCCTTATGAAAATCATGAAAATTTTATTGTGAAAAGAGTAACTTGAATCACTACAAATCACCTTTCAACATACCTATTATATAACTATTTGAGTTTAATTGCAAGCGCTGGCCTTGTTTTTCTGATAAGCTTTGGCAATATTTTCATTTCTTTACTTAGCCTTGCAGCCTACTCCAATTCTATGCATTTCTTAATAAAAACATATTCTCTAAGCATAAAAAACCGAGGTTTACCCTCGGTTTTGGCTGATAATTAATTATTTACGGCGTCCTGGTCTTTCTTTGTAACCATAGTAAGCATCTTCGATGATTTCTTGCATATGGTCAACCATTGGAAGACGTGGGTTTGCAGGTGAACATTGGTCTTCATAAGCAAGGAAGGCCAACTCACGTGAATGTTCTTTCCATTCTTTTTCGTCAACACCTTGTGCTTTGAAGTTCATTTCGATACCTACGCGCTCACCGAGTTCGTAAACAGCTTTTGCAAAAGATTCAACCCCTTCTTCTGGTGTAGAAGCTGGAAGTCCAAGCATACGAGCGATATCTTGATATTTCTCGTCTGCACGGTAGTAGTTGTACTTAGGCCATGTTGCTGTCTTAGCTGGACGTGTACCGTTGTAGCGAATGACGTATGGAAGCAAGATAGCATTTGTACGACCGTGGATTGTGTGGAATTGCGCACCAATCTTATGGGCCATTGAGTGAGAAATACCTAGGAAGGCATTGGCAAAGGCCATACCAGCGATTGTTGAAGCGTTATGCATTTTCTCACGTGAATGGAAGTCTGCGTTCTTAACTGAGCTTTCAAGGTTTTCAAATACAAGCTTGATGGCTTGAAGTGCAAGTCCGTCAGTGTAGTCGCTAGCCATTTGTGATACGTATGCTTCAGTTGCGTGAGTCAATACGTCCATACCAGTATCAGCAGCTACAAATCCAGGAACTGTCAATACCAAAGCAGGGTCTACGATTGCCACAGTTGGTGTCAATGAATAGTCAGCGATTGGGTATTTACGGTTGTTTGCTTTATCAGAGATAACGGCAAATGGAGTTACTTCAGATCCTGTACCAGATGTAGTTGGGATAGCGATGAATTTAGTCTTCTTACCAAGCAATGGGAATTTGAAAGCACGTTTACGGATATCCATGAATTTTTGTACAAGGTCACGGAAGTCCACTTCTGGTTGCTCATAGAAGAGCCACATTACTTTAGCAGCATCCATTGGTGAACCACCACCAAGAGCGATGATTGTATCTGGTTTGAAAGCACGCATGATCTCAGTACCACGTTCAACTGTAGTGATATCTGGATCTGGTTCTACATCAGCAAAGATTTGGTAAACAACCTTATTGCGACGAAGGTCAAGTTGTTCGATGATACGATCAAGGAAGCCAAGCTCTACCATAGCGTGGTCAGTAACGATCATGACACGCTCAACGTCACGACATTTTTGAAGGTATTGAATTGAATCACGTTCAAAGTATGTTTTTGAAGGAAGTTTCATCCATTGCATGTTATTTCTCCGTCTTCCGACTTTTTTGATATTCAAGAGGTTAATGGCGCTAACGTTATCCCCAACTGAGTTACGTCCGTAAGAACCACATCCGAGTGTCAATGATGGCAAGAAGGCATTATAAACATCCCCGATACCACCGAAAGTAGAAGGTGAGTTACAGATAACACGAATAGCTTTAACAGCTTTACCAAATTCTTTAGTCAATTCTTCATCAGCTGTATGGATGGCTGCTGAGTGTCCAAGACCGTTAAATTCAACCATTTGACGAGCTTTAGCAATACCATCTTCACGGCTTTCAGATTTCAAAACTGCGATAACTGGTGACAATTTTTCACGAGTCAATGGCTCGTTTTCACCAACTTCTTTACATTCTGCAGCAAGAATGTTTGTTCCTTCTGGAACAGTAAATCCTGCTTGTTCTGCAATCCAAGTTGCTGGTTTACCAACGATGTCAGCGTTCAATTTTGCACCAGCACAGTTTTTGCTATTTGCTTTCACGCCGAAGCAGAACTCTTCAAGAAGAGCTTTTTCTTTTTTGTTTACAAAGTAAGTGTGATAAGATTTGAACTCTGCTACAAATTCATCGTAAATTTCTTTATCAATGATAACAGCTTGTTCAGATGCACAGACCATACCATTGTCAAATGATTTAGACATTACGATATCGTGAGCAGCTTGGCGGATGTTAGCTGATTTTTCAACATAAGCTGGAACGTTTCCGGCACCTACCCCAAGAGCTGGTTTACCACATGAGTATGCCGCTTTAACCATGGCATTACCACCTGTTGCAAGGATTGTTGCAATACCTTCGTGGTTCATCAATGCACTAGTTGCTTCCATAGACGGTTCAGTAATCCACTGTACACAGTTTTCAGGAGCACCTGCTTTAATCGCTGCATCACGAACGATTTGAGCTGCGTGAGCTGATGATTCTTGAGCTGATGGGTGGAAGGCAAAGACAATAGGATTACGAGTCTTCAATGAAATCAACGCTTTAAAGATTGCTGTTGAAGTTGGGTTAGTTGTTGGAGTGATACCACAAACAACACCAACTGGTTCAGCGATAAGAGTCAATCCTGTTACATCATCTTCTTCGATAACACCAACTGTTTTAGTGTGGCGCATGTTATTTACCACGTGCTCACAAGCAAATAGGTTTTTAGTTGCTTTATCTTCAAATACTCCACGTCCTGTTTCTTCAAAGGCATGTAAAGCCAATTCTCCGTGAGCATCAAGTGCAGCAACTGAAGCTTTTGCTACGATATAATCGACTTGATCTTGATCAAGTTTACGCATTTCTTCAAGGGCAACTAAAGCTTTTTGCACCAAACCATCGACATGCTTTTCAGCAGCGAGTTTCTTTTCTTCTGGTGTTACAGTTTTTTTATCAGCCATATTTTCCTCCATAGCTTTCAAGGATTGCAAGTCCTTTGTTAATTTTTTCACAAGATTATTATAACTCTTTTTTAAACATTTGTAAACAGTTTCATGAGCATTTCACGAACTTTTTTTGTTTGTTTGTGAAAATGATCTCAAACACCCTTTTGCAGATGCTTTTGAGGCACTAGTTTGTGAATATTTTTAAAAAAATTTATTTTTCACAAACTTAGTTGTAAAAAGGGGTTGGAAATGTCTTTTGTTTCCATGTAAGCGTTTTCTAGAGTTTTGGAAGAATACCTCCTTCTAGGAGGAGGTTATTGTGCTTGTTGAAATAAACCTTGTTTGAAGTCCCCTTCATAGACTACTTCTTGTTCGGTAGTCAGCTTTCCTTTTCCTTCAGCTTGGCCATTTACAAAGTCTCCCTCATATACCCAACCTGCTTTAGCTTGGTAGGTACCTTTACCATTGAAGGCACCATTGCTAAATTCTCCAGTATAGGTATCACCGTTTGAGAAGGTAACAGTGCCCTGACCATTCATCTTACCACGAACTAGGCTCCCGTCATAAATAATAGCATCGTTATCAAGCTTAAGAACGCCCTGTTTTGGAAGATTGGTCAGAAATACGAGACCTGCACAGACAACAATGACGATCACTGTCGCAATTTCTAAACGGGGACGTGTTAAATAGACACTATATTTTTCATAGAGTTTTTTTAAATTTTCCATGTTCACTCTCATTTTCTAAGCGACTTAACCAAGCCTGGCAACCAGTTAAAACTCGGTCATAAGTTTCTTCAAAATCACCTGTATACCAGGGATCTGGAACGCTTTCAGATGCAAAAGGCTGTATCTTATATTGTTGATCCTGTGGACACATCTGATGCAAATCAGCGAGATTAGACTCATCCATCCCAATGATATAGTCAAAATACTCAAAATCTTTTTTAGAAATTTGTTGGGAAGTTTTCGAAGTATCATAAGGAACGCCATGACTTCGAAAGATGCCTTGCGTCCCTTTGTGGATTGGATTACCGTGTTCCCAGGAAGAAGTCGCTCGACTTTGAATCTCACATTTATCGGTCAGGGATTTCATTACAAATTCCGCCATAGGACTACGACAAATATTGCCAAGACAGACAAAGACAACATTTTTCATCATTGTTCCTCTCATTTATAGAAAAACGGGAATGCATTCCACCCCGTTTTATTCTTCAATAGCACTGCCTTCTTCGATAACTGCACCTTCAGGTGTGACAGCTTCTTTGACTGGCAAAACTGTTCTAATTGCACCTAATTCGAAAGTCAAGTATACTCCGTCTACATCAAGTACAATCGTTTTGTTTTCAGTATCAACTTCGTCGACTGTACCGTAGAGACCACCGATAGTGATTACTTCGTAGCCTTTTTGAAGTTTGTTGAGGCTCTCCATACGTTTTTCAGCTTGTTTTTTTTGAGAACGTTGCATGAAGAACATCAAGCCGAACATCAAAACAAGCATAATCAAGAATGTTAAATTCCCACCCATTATTTTTTCTCCTTTGTAATTCAGATAAAACTACTATATCAAATTTCACTTGTTTTTACAAGATTGCACCTTGATTTTAGGTCAATAAAAAACCAGAGCAAATGCCCTGATTTTTCTTATTTCAAGTTGTTTACAAGTTCTACTAAGTTTTCAACTGTAAATCCATATTCTGCTAAAACTTTTGGTGCTGGGGCAGATGCTCCAAAGGTATCAATACCAAGAACTGCTCCATCAAGACCAACGTATTTATACCAGTTTTGAGTTGCTCCCATTTCAACTGCTACACGGCGACGAACTGCATTTGGTAAGATTTCTTCTTTGTAGGCTGCATCTTGTGCGTCAAATACATCTGTAGATGGCATGCTGACTACGCGAACTTTGCCACCTTGACTTGCCAATTCTTTAGCAGCTGCAACAGCAAGATTCACTTCTGAACCTGTTGCAATCAAGATAGTGTCGAAGTCTGCTGCATTTTCATAAACGACATAAGCACCTTTCGCAACCTTGTCAAAGTCTGTTCCTTCTTCAACAGTCAAGTTTTGACGAGTCAAGACAAGGGCAGTTGGTGTTTTCTCACTCTTCACTGCGAGATACCAAGCTGCTTGAGTTTCACGCGCATCTGCTGGACGGAAAACGTTGAGGTTTGGAATCGCACGAAGGCCTGCCAAGTGCTCAATCGGTTCATGAGTTGGCCCATCTTCACCAACTGCGATTGAATCGTGAGTAAAGACATAGGTTACAGGAAGACCTTGTAGGGCTGACAAACGAACTGCCGCTTTAAGGTAATCTGAGAATACGAAGAATGTTCCGCCATAAACTCGAAGCCCACCGTGAAGAGCCATTCCGTTCAAAACAGTTCCCATTGCAAATTCACGAACACCAAATTGGATGTTACGATTTAAGCGATTTGCATCATCTTGAAGTCCATCCGTTTTGATGTAAGTCATATTTGAATGAGCAAGGTCAGCTGATCCACCGAGGAAGGTTGGCAATTTAGCAGCTACTACATTCAAAGCATCCTGACTTGAGTTACGAGTAGCTTGAGAGAAGCCATTTTCTAAAGCTGGGAAGTCTTCTGGAGTCACCTCAACTGGATCGCGTCCTTCGATGATTGCTTCCACTTCTGCAGCAAGTTCTGGGTGAGCTTCTTTATAATCTGCGACTAGTTTTATCCATGCTTCATATGCTGATGCTCCACGGTCTGCAACATTTTCTTTGAAATCAGCATAAACTTCCGCTGGGATTTCAAATGGTTCGTAGTCCCAACCAAGGGCTTGGCGAGTTGCAGCAGTTTCGTCTGTACCAAGAGGAGCACCGTGTACCGCATTAGTCCCTTGTTTGTTTGGAGAACCATAACCAATAACAGTTTTCACTTCGATCAAAGATGGTTTGCCTGAAGCCTTAGCTTCTTCAATAGCAGCATGAATAGCTTCTAAGTCTGTTCCATCTTCTACCAAGGCTGTATGCCAACCGTAGGCATTGTAACGATCGCGAACACTTTCTGTGAATGAATCTTTTGTCTCACCATCCAAGTTGATATCATTTGAATCATAAAGAACAACCAACTTGTCAAGCTTTTGCAAGCCTGCATAAGAAGCAGCTTCGCTTGAGACACCTTCCATCAAGTCACCATCTCCACAGATAACGTAAGTGTAGTGGTCAAAGATGTTATAACCTTCACGGTTGTACTTAGCTGCAAGGAAACGGTCTGCTTGTGCAAAACCTGTCGCAGTCGCAATCCCTTGTCCTAGAGGACCTGTTGTTGCATCAACCCCTGCAGTATGCCCAAATTCTGGGTGACCTGGAGTTTTAGAGCCCCACTGACGGAAGTTCTTTACTTCATCCATGCTCACATCTTCAAATCCAGAAAGGTGAAGAAGGGCATAGAGAAGCATTGATCCGTGACCAGCTGAAAGAATGAAACGGTCGCGGTTAATCCAGTTTGGTTGAGCTGGATTGATACGAAGTTCTTTAGTGAATAGGCTGTAGGCCATCGGTGCAGCTCCCATAACCACCCCTGGGTGACCTGAGTTCGCTTTATTGATAGCGTCAATACCTAGAAAACGAATCGCATTAACAGATAGATTTGACATAGAATTTCCTTTCTCTTTGAGGTGATAGGTCTATCACGCATCTTATTTTACTATTATATGAAAAAATATCTAGAATAGCAATAAAACAATTTACTATAAAATGAATCAATGGATTATACTAATTTCTAGTTGCTTGATAGTAAGGTAATAGTTTTTCAAAAGCTTTATCTAATTCATCTAAAAACTTGTCTAGAATTTGTACGTCTGTCACTGGAACATCTACCTTCACTAAAACTTTTCGGACTTCCTGATGGAATAGTTTTTCTCTTAAAATTTGGCGATTTTCCTCAGTAGCCTCCATCTTTTGACTTTCTCCATCTGAGTAGACTAGATAGTAAATCCCTTCTACCACTGGAACTTCTAAGACCTTGGCTTGTTTGTCTAATGTTCGCTCATCCTTCTTACGTTCAATAAAACTCACTTCTAGTGAAACTCCAAAATCAGAAGGGCTTCCATACAAACGAAGGGCCAACATAGGCTCCGTCACTTCCCCTTCACGCTGTAAATAGGCCCAGAAATGTGGTCGCAAACGTTGGGATTGATTCATCCACTGACTCGTTCCTTGCAGTATCCATTCTGGATGCCTTGATTGAAAAGCTTTGCCCAGTTCTGTAAAAGTCTTTCTAGCTTCCTGTCCCTTACTCCTCAAATAAAGCATTTTCTCTGCATCTTGTCCTGCCTTCTCTGGTTTTTGATACTGTAAGCCAGAGTATGCAAGGTAGTCTCTCATTGTATTCAACATAGGCTCAATCTCCCTTAGCTAGCAAAAAATCAGGGATACCCTGATTTTGCTTTGACTATTCTGTATCCACGACAACGTAACGATTTGGCTCATCACCTTCTGAATAACTAGTGACACCTTCCATACGTGAGATGATACGATGGATAATTTTACGTTCGCTACTAGACATTGGATCAGTCACCTGGCTTCGCCCCTCTTCTAGGACACGTGTAGCTAACTTCTGTGCATAGCTTTGCAAGACTTCTGCACGGTGCTCTACATAGTCATTAACATTGATGGTAATATAGAAGGTTCTTGAATAGCGGTTATAGAGATAATTCTGTGCTAAGAGTTGGAGAGATTTCAAGACCTTCCCGTGGTAACCGATAATACGACCTGGTTCATTAGTATCAATTTGCATATTGATAGAACGGCGATTTGAAGTGCTTGAGATTGCTCCCTCAACATCCATATCATCAATAATACCTTGAACATAGTTGGTCACTTCTTCAACAACCTGGTCAATATCGTAGGTCGGCTCAATCTTCAAGCCTAGATTTTCTAAATCATCATTCTGCTCGAATTCTTCCTGCTCTTTAGATTCTTCTGGCAGTAAATCTTTTAGAATGGCAATATGACCAGTTTCCTCTAAAATTGTACTAGCTTCTTTCTCATTTTTAAGAATTTCGGCCTTAACTTCTTCAGAGATCCCTTGTCCTTCTTCCTCGATTTTTTTGATTGCTTCAACAACATGACCTAAGTCTACTGTTGCCTCACTAACAGTCTTAACGGGTTCGTTCTTAGCATTAACTTCCTTTGGAACTCCCTTAACTGCTTGCTGATTTGCCTTCACAACAGTTGTCTCACTAATTGCTTCGATATCAACTTGCGCTGGTTTCTTCCCAAAAAGGCCAAAGAAACCTTTTTTCTCCCTCGAGACAACCTTGATATGCGCCTTCATTCTAGGAATCCCCAATTCCTTCAATCCCGTTTGGATCGCTTCTTCAACCGTTGAACCTGTAAATAATACCATTACAAGATTCCTCCTTACTTTTACTTTTTCTTTTTCTGTGCTTTCTTCAGAGCTTTTCTCTTCTTACCTTCTAAATCCTTCTGAGCCTGTACTCCCGCCTCACGCTCTGCAATAATCTTAAATGGATTGTTGAGCAGATAGGTTTGTAGCACCTGATAAGCATTGGATACCGCCCAGTATAAGGCAACCCCACTTGGTGAATACATAGCAAAGAAGAAAATCATGACTGGCATTGCATACATCATTCCTGTCATGGCACCATTTTTCTCAACCATGGCCTTATTGGATAACCAAGTGCTAAGGAAAGTAAAGATAGTTGCCAAAATTGGCAAAACAAAAGTCGTATCTACACCACCAAGGTTAATCCATAAGAAATGACCTGTTTTTAAAAATTCTACTCTACTCAAAGCTTGGAACAAGGCCAACAAGACTGGCATCTGGATTAAGATTGGCCAAAGAGAAGCTGACTGCTTCACACCATGTTGCTTGAACAACTGACGCATTTCTTGATCCAGCTTAGTACGGCTCTCCATATCCCGTCCCGGATAACGTTCTCGCAACTCCTTAACAAGTGGTTGTACTTCTTGCATCTTTCTGGATGCCACCATTTGTATTTGAAAAACTGGTAGAAGAATCGTTCTAATCAGAAGGGTAAATAATATAATCCCCAGACCAATACTTGTGTCAAATGATAAAAAGCGAATGGTTTCAGCAAAAAAATAAACAAATTTACTCCAAAAATCTGTTGATTCCGCTGTAATCTCACTCGGCGTACCACTAGCTGTGCAGGCGCTCATCACAAACAAAGCAAGCACCATTAAGCTAGTCAACTGTAATTTCTTTTTCACTCCCAATTCCTTCCTGGTAAATCTTTGATAACTTTAATACGTGAAGCAGATTTTTTTCCATTTCCGCATAGTCCAAGATTTCAACACCTTTTCGAGCAATCACAACAAAATCTACATTTTCAACCAGCTGATTTTTATGTTCAATCAGAATATGTCGAATTCTTCTTTTGATCTGATTTCTCATGACAGCGTTTCCCAATTTTTTGCTGACAGACAGACCAACTCGAAAATGCTGCTCATTATTTTCTAATCGATAAATAACAAATTTACGATTAGCAAAACTCTTCCCTTCTTTAAATATTGCATTAAAATCTTTCTCTTTTTTTACACGAAAGCGTTTTTTCAAAATTTAACTCCATCTATTAAAACTACTACTATTATACCATAATTTTTCAAAAAGCCAATCATAGCAAGGTTTTAGCCTATGTTTAGCTAATGAAAAGACTTTTTTTCACTCTAAAATCATCATCTTTTTTCAAAAATTTCTCAAATTTGGGCATACAAGTCTGCTTATTTCTGATCAGAAAAAACAAAAGTCACCCTTTGGAGTGACTTTTTTAGGAGATTATTATGAAAAAGTTAGGATTTCTATTAAATAAAGTTAGGAGGTCTTTATTTAATGATTATAGTATACCTGTCTATCCTTAAACCCAACTTAAACAGATTCCATTTCTTTTTAATTTTTAAAACTATGGATTGGAGCTGGAATTTGCCCTCCACGAGCAATGAAATCAACAGACGATGCACCGTTGACTTTCATGACTGGAGCTGTTCCTAAAAGCCCACCAAACTCAATCATATCGCCTTCTTTTCCTTTTGGAATAATACGTACAGCTGTTGTTTTCATATTGATGACCCCGATAGCAGCTTCATCCGCAATCATTGCCGCAATCGTTTCTGCAGGTGTATCTTCAGGAATGGCAATCATATCCAAACCAACTGAACAGATAGCCGTCATAGCTTCTAGTTTTTCCAAATTAAGAGAGCCATTTTGCACAGCAGCAATCATTCCCTCATCCTCAGAAACAGGGATAAAGGCACCAGACAAACCACCCACTTGATTGCAGGCCATAACTCCGCCCTTCTTAACTTGGTCGTTCAAGAGAGCCAAGGCAGCAGTCGTTCCATGAGTCCCAACTGTCTCTAGCCCCATTTCTTCAAGAACACGAGCTACAGAATCACCCACTGCCGGAGTTGGAGCTAAACTCAAATCTACAATCCCAAAATCAACTCCGAGGCGCTCACTAGCCATTTGACCAACCAATTGACCAATACGGGTAATCTTGAAGGCTGTTTTTTTAACAGTTTCAGCAACAACATCAAAGCTCTGACCTCGAACCTTTTCCAAGGCACGTTTGACAACACCCGGTCCTGAAACACCTACATTGATGATGACATCTGCTTCACCTACACCATGAAAAGCGCCTGCCATAAAAGGATTGTCCTCTACCGCGTTGGCAAATACAACTAATTTAGCCGCACCCATATCAGATAGAGAAGCTGTCTCCTTGATAATACGCCCCATATCCGCTACTGCAGTCATATTGATACCCGATTTGGTAGAACCGATATTTACCGATGAACAAACCTTATCTGTTTCTGCCAAAGCACGAGGAATCGAATTGATGAGAATCTCATCACCTTTTTGGTAACCCTTTTGTACCAAGGCAGAAAAACCACCAATGAAGTCAACACCAATTTCCTTAGCAGCTCTGTCCAAAGCTTTGGCTAATGGGACATAGTCCTTCGCATCTGTAGCAGCACCAATCAAGGAAATTGGAGTTACGGACACACGTTTATTTACAATGGGAATTCCTAACTCAGCCGCAATTTCATCTCCAACAGCCACTAAATTAGCCGCCTTGGTTGTAATCTTTTGATAAATTTTCTCCGCAGCACGATGAATATCAGGATCAATACAGTCCAAAAGGGAAATCCCCATGGTAATGGTTCTAATGTCAAAGTTTTGCTCCTCAATCATAGCGATTGTTTCGGTAACTTGTCTAATATCCATGACCCCTCCTAGATGTTGTACATAGCATCAAAAATAGCTGCACTTTGAATATTGATTTTGACATTCAAAGTCTGACCAAAAACCTCAAATTCGTTTCTAAGATAAGTAAAATCTTGTTTTTCATCACTAGATACCACAGCCATCATTGTAAAGAATTCATCCAAGACTGTTTGTGAGATATCATCAATATTTAAGCCTAATTCAGCAATTTTTGTCGCAACACCTGCAACAATTCCAGATTTATCTTTACCAACAACAGTAATAATAGCTTTCATGATTAAACTCCGTTTCTAACACAGAACAATATCCATTTCGGCCAAAAACAAAATAAAAAAGGGGGGATAGAGTAACTAAATCACTTAATAGTGAACAATTATCCAAGTTGAAACCCTAAAAAATCTCTTAGTTGATCTTGTACCAGACCAATATTTTTTTACCAAGTCGCTAGTTTAGAACTTGAAACTGATAGTATATTGGCTCATAACCTCTTTATAGAATATTTCTGAAAAAATGAACATTGTTGATTTTCTTTTTCAATAGTATAGCATATTTCTTAATAAAATACTCAAAAACGCCTGCTTACGAAATTGTTCTTAAGAAAAAAACAATTTCGTAAACAAGCGTCTACCTTATCATCTTATGATGAGTGTTCCCGCTAGGACATAAGTCCTAGCGGTAGACCAGAGCTAGACTAAGAGCACAAGACTCCATCATCATAACACTCAACAAAATTGATGATTTTATACTAATTCGATGATCGCCATTGGCGCTGCATCACCACGACGTGGTTCAGTTTTAAGGATACGAGTGTATCCACCGTTACGCTCAGCATAACGAGGTGCGATTTCTGAGAACAATTTTTGAAGTGCTGTAGTAGAAGTGTACTTATCAGTTGCTTCATCATAGTTTTCAGATGCGATTTCATTACGTACGAAAGCAGCTGCTTGACGACGTGCATGCAAATCACCACGTTTACCTAGAGTAATCATTTTTTCAACAGTTTTACGGATTTCTTTAGCACGAGCTTCAGTTGTCACGATTGATTCGTTGATCAAAAGGTCAGTTGTCAAATCGCGAAGCATTGCTTTACGTTGTGAGCTAGTGCGTCCTAGTTTACGGTAAGCCATTTATTCCTCCTTTATTTATCTTTTAATCCAAGACCCAAATCAATGAGTTTGACTTTCACTTCTTCCAAACTCTTGCGTCCAAGATTTCTTACTTTCATCATCTCTGCTTCAGATTTTTCTGTCAAATCATGCACAGTGTTGATACCGGCACGTTTCAAACAGTTGTATGAACGCACAGACAAGTCAAGTTCCTCAATCGTACGTTCCAAGATACGGTCGTCCGATTCAGTATCAGCTTCTTTCATCACTTCTGCTGACTTAGCAATCTCTGTAAGATTTGTAAACAAATCAAGGTGCTCAGTCAAGATACGCGCTGAAAGCCCTAAAGCATCTTCTGGAATAATTGTTCCATTAGTCAAGATTTCAAGGGTTAATTTGTCGAAACCATCATTGCTACCTACACGAGCAGGTTCAACTTGATAGTTGACTTTTGTAACTGGTGTATAAATAGAATCTACAGCAAGTGTTCCAACTGGTGCATTATCTTTTTTGTTTTCATCAGCAGGTACATATCCACGACCACTGTTAACAGTCATTGTCGCCTTTAGAGAAGAACCTTCACCGATTGTAAAGAGATAATGATCTGGATTTACAATTTCAATGTCGCTATCTGTCAAGATATCTCCAGCTGTAATTTCAGCAGGACCTTGCACATCTAGTTCAATGATCTTTTCGTCTTTAACGTAAGATTTTACTGCAATACCTTTGATGTTCAGAATGATTTGCATCACGTCTTCGCGAACACCCGGAACTGTATCAAATTCATGCAATACACCTTCGATATTGATAGATGTTACAGCAGCCCCTGGAAGAGAAGCTAGAAGTACACGACGAAGAGAGTTACCAAGTGTTGTACCGTAACCACGTTCAAGCGGTTCGATTACAAACTTGCCATAATCTTTATTTTCATCAATTTTTGTTATATTTGGTTTTTCAAACTCGATCATTTAGTTACTCCCTCTTAAACGAAAAGCAGTGTAAGGTTATGATTATACACGGCGACGTTTTGGAGGACGAGCACCATTGTGTGGCACTGGAGTCACATCACGAATTGCTGTTACTTCAAGACCAGCGGCAGCAAGAGCACGAATAGCTGACTCACGACCAGAACCTGGACCTTTAACAGTAACTTCAACTGACTTAAGACCGTGTTCTTGTGCAGATTTAGCAGCAGCTTCTGAAGCCATTTGAGCAGCAAATGGTGTAGATTTACGAGAACCTTTGAAACCAAGAGCACCAGCTGATGACCAAGCAATTGCATTACCATGCACATCAGTAATCATAACAATAGTGTTATTAAATGTAGCGTGAATATGAGCAATACCAGATTCGATATTCTTTTTCACACGACGTTTACGTGTTGGTTTAGCCAAGACTTTTACCTCCTATATTATTTTTTCTTACCAGCAATCGCAACAGCTTTACCTTTACGAGTGCGAGCGTTGTTTTTAGTGTTTTGTCCACGGACAGGAAGTCCACGACGGTGACGGATACCACGGTATGAACCGATTTCCATCAAACGTTTGATGTTCAAGTTAACTTCACGACGAAGGTCACCTTCAACTTTGATTGCATCCACTTCACGACGGATAGCATCTTCTTGATCTGATGTAAGATCGCGAACACGTACATCTTCTGAAATTCCAGCAGCTGCCAAGATTTTCTTAGATGTTGGAAGTCCGATACCGTACACATAAGTCAATGAAATTACTACGCGTTTGTCATTTGGAATGTCAACTCCAGCAATACGAGCCATGTTTTCTCCTTTCTATCTTATCCTTGACGTTGTTTGTGTTTTGGATTTGCTGGGCAAATTACCATAACACGACCATTACGACGAATTACTTTACAGTATTCGCAAATTGGTTTGACCGATGGTCTTACTTTCATTTCTTATCCCTCCAAGTTTTTCGATTATTTAAAGCGGTAAGTGATACGTCCACGTGTCAAGTCATATGGACTCATTTCGACAGTAACACGATCTCCCGCTAAAATACGAATATAGTTTTTACGAATTTTACCAGAAACTGTTGCTAAAATCTGATGTCCATTTTCAAGTTCAACCGTAAACATTGCATTCGGCATGGTATCAACTACTTTGCCTTCAACTTCAATCACATCGTCTTTTGCCACGCAAAAGTACCTCCATAAATTTCGATTTGATGCCTCTAGACACAGAGACAACAATTATAAGTCAGACTAACTCAGTATAACATTTGTAGAGACATTTTGCAAGCATGAAAAACGCTTTTATTTCAATTTTGTCAATACTTTTTCGATATCTGCAAATACATCATTGATATCTTGATTACCTTCGATATCATGTACCAAACCTTTAGCACGATAGTGAGCAATAATCGGTTCACCTTGGGCAATATTGACATCCAAACGACGTTTCACTGTCTCTGGTTTGTCATCTTCACGTTGATAGTAGTCTTCTTCTTTGTAATCAACTGGTGGGTTGAAAACTTTGTGGAAAGTTTCGCCAGTTTCACGGTGAATGATACGACCGCTCAAACGTTCGAGTAGACATGATGGATCTACTTCAATATTGATTACACCCTCAAGTTCAAGACCAAGGTCTACCAAAATTTGATCCAAAGCGTGGGCTTGTTCAATGGTACGAGGGAATCCGTCTAAGAGGAATCCTTTTTCCTTAATGTCATCTTGAGCCAAACGTTCTTTAACGATTCCGTTTGTAACTTCATCTGGAACCAACTCGCCTTTGTCGATATAAGACTTAGCTAAGACACCCATTTCAGTTTGGTTAGCCATTGCCGCACGGAACATATCACCTGTTGAGATATGAGCAACATGGAATTGTTCCACAATTCTAGCTGCTTGTGTACCCTTACCTGCACCAGGTAAGCCCATAATCAAAAGATTCATGATTCAAACTCCTTTTTTATTTTTAAATAGAAGCAAAAATTCATTTCGACTCCTATTTAAAAACAAAATAGAAGAGAGGAGATAAAAATCTGACAAGGTCTTTGATTTTTAAACTCCACTCTCTGAGCAATAGTGAATTTTCTTTTCTATTACAATTATTCTGTTGTATTCATGAAACCAACATACTTACGTTTCAATAAATAACCTTCCAATTGTTTAATTCCTTCAATACCTGTTGAGATAATGATCAAAAGACTTGTCCCCCCAAAAGCAACGACTTCTGAAAGACCGAATAAATCCTTAGCTACAATAGGTAAAATAGAAATGACACCTAGGAAGAGGGAACCGACTGTTGCGAGACGACGAAGAAGTTTTGACATATACTCTTCTGTCCCTTTACCAGGACGGACTCCGTGGATATAAGCACCGCTCTTTTGCAAATTTTCTGCTGCCTTCTCTGGATTAATCTGTACAAATGTATAGAAGAATGTAAAGAGGATAATCAACAGAGCGTACAAAGCGATACCTGTAGGGGCTGTTGTAGATAGCAACTCCTGAGCACTACGTACCCAGGCCCAATCAAGACCAGATGCACTTACAAATTGTAAAATTGCCGCTGGTGCTGCTGTAATTGAGCTAGCAAAGATAACTGGAATAACTCCTGCAGGGTTAATCTTCAATGGAAGATAGGAACTTGATGGTGCTCCTTGTGCTACCTTAGTATACTGAATTGGTATCTTATATTCAGCTTGTTGAACATAAGTTGTAAAGTAAACAATCAATAAGACTGCTACAATTAAGATAGCAACAAAAATGAGGGATGAAGTCAAGCGACTGCTTGGTACATTGACAAAGTAGTCAACATAAATTCCCTTGATCATATCAGGAATTGAAGCAACAATCCCCGCAAAGATAATCATAGAAACACCATTTCCATAACCCTTATCAGTAATTTGCTCTCCCAACCAAGTTACAATCATACTACCCGCTGTTAGGATTGCTCCAATCACAAGGAAAACTTGTGGTGTTAAAGGAACAGTCAAAAGTTTGGCTCCAGATAAAGCATTAAAACCAGCAGTAATTCCGATAGATTGCACGAATGCAAGAACAAGGGCAATATATCGAGTTGCCTGGTTCAACTTTCTACGACCAACTTCCCCTTGTTTGCCCCACTCTACAAACTTCGGTAATAAATCCATTTGTAAGAGTTGGACAACGATAGAAGCAGTAATGTATGGACTAACACCAAGTGCAAAAACTGAAAAGTTTTTCATGGCATTACCAGACACCAAACTTAACATATTTAGAAAAGATAGACCACTCAAAGCATTCAAGCTATTGGCATTCACCCATGGAACCGTAATGCTAGTCCCGATACGGAAGACAAAGACGATAAAAATTGTAAAAAGAATTTTTGATCGAACTTGCTTGACTTTGAAGGCTTCTCTCAATAATTTAAAAAACATAGGTCACCTCTCTTAGATGACTTCTACTGAACCACCTTTAGCAGTGATAGCTTCTTCAGCTGATTTAGAGAATTTAGCTGCTTTTACAGACAATTTCTTAGTCAACTCACCGTTACCAAGAATCTTGATACCTGATTTTTCAGCTTTAACAATTCCTGATTCGATAAGAACAACTGGAGTTACTTCTGCACCATCTTCAAAGACGTTCAATTGGTCAAGGTTAACAATTGCGTATTCTTTAGCGTTGATGTTAGTGAATCCACGTTTTGGAAGACGACGGAACAATGGAGTTTGTCCACCTTCAAAACCAAGACGTACTCCGCCACCGCTACGAGCTTTTTGACCTTTTTGACCACGACCAGATGTTTTACCGTTACCTGATGAAGTACCACGACCAACACGGTTACGAGTTTTACGAGAACCTTCTGCAGGTTTCAATTCATGAAGTTTCATTATATATTTTCTCCTCTTTTGTAAAATGCTAGCGCCGATAAGAGAGAAAAGGTTGTCTCTCCTATCAACTCGCCTATACGTTTGTCATCAAAGATGACTATATCTAGTTTTAGGGGATGGTATACTGCACATCCCCTAAAATTTAATTAGTTTACTTCTTCAACTGTTACCAAGTGAGATACTGCAGTGATCATACCACGTACTGCTGGGTTATCTTCTTTAATAACAGAGCTGTTCAATTTGCCAAGTCCAAGTGCTACAACAGTTTTACGTTGTGATGGAATGCGTCCGATTGGAGACTTAGTCAAAGTAATTTTAATTTGAGCCATTTTATCCCCTTTCTTATGCCAAATCAGAAACTGAGATACCACGAAGGGCAGCAACTTCTTCAGCGCGTTTCAATTGTTTCAAACCTTCAACAGTTGCACGAACAATGTTGATTGGAGTGTTAGAGCCAAGTGATTTAGATGTAACATCAGCTACACCTGCCAACTCGATAACGGCACGAACAGCACCACCAGCGGCAACCCCAGAACCTTCTACAGCAGGTTTCAACAATACTTTAGCTCCACCGAATTCTGAAATAACTTCGTGTGGGATTGTTGTTCCAACCATAGGAACTTCGATCAAGTTTTTCTTAGCATCTTCTACTGCTTTGCGGATTGCTTCTGGAACTTCTTGAGCTTTACCAGTACCAAATCCTACGCGACCATTGTGGTCACCAACGACTACAAGAGCTGCAAAACGAAGACGACGTCCACCTTTAACAACTTTAGTAACACGGTTAACAGCAACTACGCGTTCTTCTAATTCAACTGCATTGTCTTTAAATGCCATTTTCTAGTGTCCTCCTATTAGAATTTCAATCCGTTTTCACGAGCTGCATCAGCCAAAGCTTTCACACGTCCGTGATATAGATATCCACCGCGGTCGAACACCACTTCTGAAATACCTTTAGCGTTTGCACGTTCTGCAACGAGTTTACCGACAGCAACGGCTTGTTCAGTTTTTGTTCCTTTTGAAACTTCTTTGTCAAGAGTTGAAGCACTTGCGAGCGTTACACCCGCTACGTCATCAATAACTTGAGCGTAGATGCCTGTATTAGAACGGAATACGTTCAAACGTGGGCGATCAGCAGTTCCAGAGAGTTTTCCGCGAACGCGACGGTGGCGTTTTTGGCGGAGTTTGTTTTTATCTGGTTTAGAAATCACAGTTTTCACCTCTTTAGTTTTAAATCGTGTGCTATGCACAAAGTTGGAAATGATATTGGTGGCTGAAAATCAACCACTCAATATTATTTACCTGTTTTACCTTCTTTAAGACGAACATATTCGCCAACGTAACGGATACCTTTACCTTTGTATGGTTCTGGTGAACGAAGGCTACGTACGTAAGCAGCTGTTTGACCAACTACTTCTTTCGAAATTCCGCTAACAACGATTGTTGTTGGGTTTGGAAGTTCAAAAGTAATTCCTTCTGGAGCTTCAACTTCGTCTGGATGTGATTTACCAACAGCCAAAACAAGTTTTGATCCTTGAAGTTGTGCACGGTAACCAACCCCACGCATTTCAAGCTGTTTCTTGAATCCTTCTGATACACCAATAACCATGTTGTTCAAAAGAGCACGAGTAGTTCCGTGGATAGTTTTCATTTCTTTTGAATCGTTTGGACGGTGAAGAGTTACTTCAGTACCTTCCACACGAATTTCAATATCTTTTGAGAACTCACGAGTAAGTTCTCCTTTAGGTCCTTTTACAGTTACAACGTTGTCATTGTTAGTGATTTCAACACCAGCAGGCAACACGATAACTTTATTACCAATACGTGACATGTTTTTATTCTCCTGTTAAATTGTCAGGCCATAACGGCCAGTTTTCACGGGGTTAAAGATACTTATTTAGTTCAAGAGCTGAACCGAACACGCTCTAAGAACTTTGTATCTTGATTTGAGTTCGAGCTAAGAATTTGGTGAAAAAGATAAGTTTGTCTTGGAGCATCGCTCCTGCTACAAACTTCCTATTTTCACTGCATTCTTTTAACGCTCTCACATCATCAATTACCAAACGTAAGCGATAACTTCCCCACCAACGTTCTTTTGGCGAGCTTCTTTATCAGTAAGCAAACCTTCTGAAGTTGAAAGGATAGCAATTCCAAGACCGTTAAGTACTTTTGGAAGATCTTCACGTTTTTTATAGACACGAAGTCCTGGTTTAGAAACACGTTTCAAGTTAGTGATAACTTTTTCACCGTTTGGTCCGTATTTAAGGAATACACGGATGATGCCTTGTTTGTCATCTTCGATGATTTCTACGTTCTTAACAAAACCTTCGCGTTTAAGGATTTCTGCAATCCCTTTTTTGATGTTTGATGCAGGTACTTCAAGTACTTCATGTTTTGCTTGGTTAGCGTTACGAATACGAGTTAGGAAGTCTGCGATTGGGTCAGTCATAACCATTTTATTTTCTCCTCTTACTAGTAGTTTGCAAGTTGCACTTGCTAGTTAATGATTGAGCTGGGCTCAGATAGTATTGACACATTCAAACAAGATAATCTCATTTGAACACGAGCTACAACCTGGGCAAAAAAGATAGATTTGTCTTGGAGCATCGCTCCTGCACCAAATCTCCTATTTTTGCTGGGGTTGTTACGCTCTTTGTATCATGATATTACCAAGATGCTTTTGTTACACCAGGGATTTGACCTTTATATGCCAATTCACGGAAGCAAACACGGCAAAGTTTAAACTTGCGGTAAACTGAGTGTGGACGTCCACAACGTTCACAGCGAGTGTATGCTTGAGTAGAGAACTTCGCTGGGCGTTTGTTCTTAGCAATCATAGATTTTTTAGCCATTAGTTATACCTCCTATATTATTTTGCAAAAGGCATTCCAAGGCCTGTAAGCAATGCACGTGACTCTTCGTCAGTGTTAGCAGTTGTTACGATAACGATGTCAAGACCACGAGTTTTGTCAACGTCATCGAAGTTGATTTCTGGGAAAATCAATTGTTCTTTCACACCAAGTGTGTAGTTTCCGCGTCCATCAAATGATTTTGTTGGAACACCGTGGAAGTCACGCACACGTGGAAGTGAAACTGAAACCAATTTATCCAAGAATTCGTACATACGTTCACCACGAAGGGTAACTTTTGCACCGATCGCAACACCTTCACGAAGACGGAAGCCGGCGATTGATTTTTTAGCTTTAGTGATAAGTGGTTTTTGACCTGAGATAAGCGCCAATTCTTCAGCAGCTTTTTCAAGGCTTTTAGCGTTTGATACAGCTTCACCAACACCCATGTTCAAAACGATCTTATCTACTTTAGGAACAGCCATCACTGATGAGTAGTTGAATTGTTCTGTCAACGCAGGAACTACTTCATTAAGATATTTTTCTTTTAAACGATTTGCCATTATACTTCTCCTTTCCTTCGTGATTAATCAAGCACTTCGCCTGATTTTTTGTTGTAGCGAACTTTTTTACCGTCTACAAATTTGTAACCAACACGACCAGCTACACCATTTTTGTCCAAAACTTGAACGTTTGATACGTGGATAGCTGCTTCCTTCTCGATGATACCACCTTGAGGAAGTTCGTTAGTTGGACGTTGGTGTTTCTTAACGATGTTAACACCTTCAACGATAACTTTGTTTACTTTTGGAAGGGCAGTAAGGACAACAGCTTCTGTTCCCTTATCTTTACCAGCGATTACGCGAACTTTGTCGCCTTTTTTTACAAACATTTTTTTCTCCTTTTATTCTTACGCCCAATGGGCACCCTGGCTAAGCCAGGGGACTGTGTTTGTTTGTTTTTGCTCTGTGAAAATTAAAGTACTTCTGGAGCAAGTGACACGATCTTCATGAAGCCACCTTCACGCAATTCACGTGCAACTGGGCCAAAGATACGTGTTCCGCGAGGAGTTTTATCTTCACGGATGATAACTGCTGCGTTTTCATCAAATTTGATGTATGAACCATCAGCACGACGAGCACCTGATTTAGTACGAACGATAACTGCTTTAACAACGTCACCTTTTTTAACCGCACCACCAGGAGTAGCTTGTTTTACAGATGCCACAATAACATCACCGATATTCGCAAATTTACGTTTAGAACCACCAAGAACTTTGATAGTCAAGATTTCGCGTGCACCGCTGTTGTCTGCGACTTTCAAACGAGTTTCTGTTTGAATCATTTCAGTTTTCTCCTTTCAGGTTTGATTAGATGATAACCGCTTCTTCAACGACTTCTACAAGACGGAAACGTTTTGTAGCTGAAAGCGGACGAGTTTCCATGATACGTACGATATCGCCTTCTTTGGCAACATTGTTTTCATCATGTGCTTTGTATTTTTTAGAGTAGTTAATACGTTTACCATAGACTGGGTGGTTACGTTTTGTTTCAACTACAACTGTGATTGTCTTGTCCATTTTGTCAGATACAACACGTCCAACAAGAACTTTACGATTATTGCGTTCCATTGAAATTTCTCCTTCCCTAGTCTATTATTTCGCTTCAGATTGAACTGTTTTGATACGAGCGATTTGTTTTTTAACTTCTTTCAAGCGAGCTGTTTGTTCTAATTGACCAGTAGCAGCTTGGAAACGAAGTTCAAACAATTCTTTTTTCAATTCGTTTTCGCGCTTCGCGAGTTCTTCTTGAGAAAGACCACGAAGTTCTTTAACAAATTCTTTTACTTCATTAAGTTTCATGCCTTCTCCTTATTCTGCTTCACGTTTTACGAATTTACATTTAACTGGCAATTTGTGGCTTGCAAGACGAAGCGCTTCGCGAGCGATCTCTTCAGATACACCTGCAACTTCAAACATTACTTTACCACGTTTAACTGGTGCTACCCAACCTTCAGGTGCCCCTTTACCAGATCCCATACGAACACCGATAGCCTTAGCTGTGTATGATTTGTGTGGGAAGATTTTAATCCAAACTTTACCACCACGTTTCATGTAACGAGTCATGGCGATACGAGCAGCTTCGATTTGGCGGTTAGTGATCCAGTGGCTAGTCGTAGCTTGAAGACCGTATTCACCGAATGCTACTTCTTTTCCACCTTTAGCTTCACCGCGCATTTTACCACGGAATTCACGACGGTGTTTAACACGTTTAGGTACTAACATTGGTTATTTACCTCCTTTAGTGTTTTTACGAGCTGGAAGAACTTCACCACGGTAGATCCATACTTTAACACCAAGTTTACCGTATGTAGTGTCTGCTTCTTCCCAAGCATAATCGATATCTGCACGAAGTGTGTGAAGTGGAACAGTTCCTTCAGAGTATCCTTCAGCACGGGCGATATCTGCACCGTTCAAACGACCTGATACTTGAGTTTTGATTCCTTTAGCTCCAGCACGCATTGCACGTTGGATTGCTTGTTTTTGTGCACGACGGAAAGCAACACGTTGCTCCAATTGACGAGCAATTCCTTCACCAACAAGGTGAGCATCCAAATCAGGTTGTTTGATTTCGATGATGTTGATGTGTACTTGTTTTCCAGTCAATTTGTTAAGTTTAGCACGAAGTGCATCAACGTTAGCACCACCTTTACCGATAACCATACCTGGTTTAGCAGTGTGAAGTGAAACGTTAACTTTGTTTACTGCGCGTTCGATTTCAATAGTTGAAACAGCTGCGTCAGCAAGTTCTTTTTGAACGAATTTACGGATTGCAAGATCTTCATGAAGGTAATCCGCGTATTCTTTTTCAGCATACCATTTGGCATCCCAATCACGGATGATGCCGACACGCATACCAATTGGATGTACTTTTTGACCCACGATTTTACCTCCTTATTTTTCTGCAACAGCTACAGTGATGTGAGCTGTACGTTTGTTGATTGGTGAAGCTGAACCTTTCGCACGTGGACGGAAACGTTTCATAGTTGGTCCTTCGTTTGCGAATGCTTCAGATACTACCAAGTTAGCTTTATCCAAACCAAAGTTGTTTTCAGCGTTAGCTACAGCTGAGTTCAAAACTTTCAAGATGATTTCAGCAGCTTTGTTTGGAGTGAATGTCAAAATTGCGATTGCATCGGCTACGCTTTTACCACGGATGTTGTCAAGAACAAGACGTGATTTACGAGGTGAAACACGTACTGTGCGAGCCATTGCTTTAGCTGAAGTAATTTCTGCCATTTATGTTCTCCTTATTTTCTACGTGTCTTCTTGTCGTCTGCGGCGTGACCTTTGTAAGTACGAGTTGGTGCGAATTCACCAAGTTTGTGACCTACCATGTCTTCTTGGATGTAAACAGGTACGTGTTTACGTCCATCATAAACTGCGATAGTGTAACCAATGAAACTTGGGAAGATCGTTGAACGACGTGACCAAGTTTTGATAACTTTTTTCTTTTCGTCGTTAGCTTGAGCTTCAACTTTTTTCATCAAATGCTCATCGACGAAAGGTCCTTTTTTAAGACTGCGTCCCATTTTTATATTTTCTCCTTTAAATTTTGTACCACAGCGGCTTGCGCTCACAAGGAGCGCTACCGAGCTGGCGGAATTTCTAGTTGCTTAAGCGACTAGTTTTAAATTATTTCTCGTTGCGACGACGAACGATAAGTTTGTCAGATTTCGCTTTCTTGTTACGAGTTTTAAGACCAAGAGCAGGTTTGCCCCATGGAGTAGATGGTGCTTTACGACCAACTGGTGCTTTACCTTCACCACCACCGTGTGGGTGGTCGTTAGGGTTCATTACAGAACCACGAACTGTTGGACGGATACCTTTCCAACGGCTACGTCCCGCTTTACCAAGGTTTACAAGTCCATGTTGTTCATTTCCGACAACACCAACTGTAGCACGACAAGTTCCAAGAATCATACGAACTTCGCCTGATTGAAGACGAACAAGAACGTATTTACCTTCTTGTCCCAATACTTGAGCAGAAGCTCCAGCAGCACGAACCAATTCACCACCACGACCTGGTTTCAACTCAATGTTGTGAACCAAAGTACCAACTGGGATGTTAGCAAGTGGAAGAGCGTTACCTACTTTGATATCTGCTTCAGGACCTGAAACGATACGTTGACCAACTTCAAGACCTTTTGGAGCGATGATGTATGCTTTCACACCGTCAGTGTAGTGCACAAGAGCGATGTTTGCAGAACGGTTTGGATCGTACTCGATAGTTTTAACAACTGCTTCAACGTTATCTTTGTTACGTTTAAAGTCAACCAAACGGTAGAAACGTTTGTGTCCACCACCTTGGTGACGAACAGTGATACGACCGTTGTTGTTACGACCAGCCTTGTTCTTCAAAGCAACAAGCAAAGTTTTTTCTGGTGTGCTTGTTGTGATTTCAGCGAAATCCAAAGAAGTCATATTACGGCGACCGTTTGTTGTTGGTTTATAAACACGAATTCCCACGATATTTCCTCCTTAGATTATTCAGCTTCAGCAGCAAACAACTCGATTGCTTTTGAATCAGCTGTAAGTGTGATGATAGCTTTTTTAGTTTTGTTAGTAAAACCAGTGTAACGTCCAACACGTTTAGCTTTAGGTTTTACGTTGATTGTGTTAACATTTGCAACTTTAACACCTTCGAAAGCAGCTTCAACAGCTTGCTTGATCAAAAGTTTGTGCGCACGAGTGTCAACTTCAAATACATATTTTCCTGCTTCAAGTTGAGCCATTGAGCTTTCAGTGATTACAGGTTTTTTGATAACATCATACAAATTCATTATGCAAGAACCTCCTCGATTTTAGAGATAGCTGCTTGAGTAACAAGAAGTTTGTCACTATTTGCGATGTCAAGAACACTTGCAGTTGTAGCAGTCGCAACTTTCACGTTTGGAAGGTTACGAGCTGAAAGAGCTGCGAATTCGTTTCCTTCTTCAAGAATAACAAGGACTTTAGAATCGATGCTCAAAGCTGCAAGAACTTTTGCAAATTCAGCAGTTTTTGGAGCTGTAAATTCAAGAGAATCAACGGCTACAAATTTGTTTTCAGCAACTTTTTCTGAGTAAACAGATTTTAGTGCAAGGCGACGAACTTTTTGAGGAAGTTTGTACGCATAGCTACGTGGAGTTGGTCCGAAGACGATTCCACCACCACGCCATTGTGGAGAGCGGATAGAACCTTGACGAGCACGTCCAGTTCCTTTTTGACGCCATGGTTTGCGTCCGCCACCTGAAACGGCTGAACGGTTTTTAACAGCGTGAGTTCCTTGACGAAGGCTAGCACGTTGGCTGATGATGACATCAAACACAACAGATTGGTTTGGTTCGATACCAAAGATTGCATCGTTAAGAACAACTTCGCCCGCTTGTTTACCAGTTTGGTCGAATAATGTTACATTTGCCATTTTGACTGTATTCCCCTTTCCTTATTATTTACCAGCTTTAACTGCTGATTTGATAGTGATAAGAGATTTCTTAGCACCTGGTACGTTACCTTTGATAAGGATAACGTTCTTTTCTGGAACAACTTGTACAACTTCAAGGTTTTGAATTGTTACACGGTCGCCACCCATACGTCCTGCAAGGTTTTTACCTTTGAATACGCGGTTAGGTGCAACAGGTCCCATAGAACCTGGACGACGGTGGTAACGAGAACCGTGAGCCATAGGTCCACGTGATTGTCCATGGCGTTTGATAACACCTTGGAAACCTTTACCTTTAGAAGTGCCAGTTACGTCAACAACGTCTCCAGCTGCGAATGTTTCAACTGTGATTTCAGCACCAACTTCCAAGCCTTCAACGTTTTTGAATTCACGAATGAAGCGCTTAGGAGCCGTGTTAGCTTTTGCTACATGTCCTTTAGCAGGTTTGTTGCTCAATACTTCGCGTTTGTCATCGAAACCAACTTGGATAGCGTTGTATCCGTCTGTTTCAACAGTTTTAACTTGAAGAACAACGTTTGGAGTTGCTTCAATAACTGTTACAGGGATCAATTCGCCAGCTTCAGTGAAGATTTGAGTCATTCCCACTTTTTTCCCTAAGATTCCTTTTGTCATGAGAAAATAGTTCCTTTTCTATATTTTTTATTCAAAAAGTTTTTAACGAGCGTTTTTTATGCTCAAGTTATCAAGCTTTAAATTAAAGTTTGATTTCTACGTTTACACCACTTGGAAGATCCAATTTCATCAAAGCGTCAACTGTTTTTTGAGTTGGGTTAACGATGTCGATCAAACGTTTGTGTGTACGCATTTCAAATTGTTCGCGAGAGTCTTTGTATTTGTGAGTCGCACGAATGATTGTGTAGAGGCTACGCTCAGTTGGAAGTGGGATTGGACCCGCAACTTGTGCACCTGTACGAGTAGCTGATTCTACGATTTTTGCAGCCGCTGTGTCAAGCGTACGGTGTTCGTAAGCTTTCAAACGGATACGGATTTTTTTGTTTGCCATCTTTTTCTCCTTTTCGTCTATTTAAGATAATAGGCTAGCTCCACAAGAAAACCGACGCGCGTTGCGTGGCAATGCAACCGAGCGTGTCGCAACCTCTTGCATCAAAGCTAAAGCTGTAATTTACAGCACCATAATAGAATAACACAAAGCCCCTGTGATTGCAAGGGATTTGACAGGTTTTTTTAAATTTTTTAGATGAAACTGTTTTCTTATTCCATTTTAATAAATTTTCATATTTAAGTGCTAGATTATCTGCCTTTTCTTCTATATAATGTTAGTTTTAATTTGAAATTTATCATCTGATTGATCTACCAAGATATCAGCTCTTGACTCGGTTTCTTTATAGTATTGTAGATACTGCTCTCGTCTCATCTGCTGACTAGCCAATATAATGGATGCATCGCCATTTCTCACAGTCGTATCTCGAGCTAGACGTCTCTTTAATTCGGTCTCCTCATCTGTGTAGAAACAAATGGTTTTGTCAAAGATTTCCTTAGGAAGAAAACCCACAGACATCCCTTCGACTATCAGAATTGGTTTTGCTCCAGATAAGATCTCGCTACCTTTCCAAGGTTCTTCGATTGTCAAGACATCCATACCCGCCTGCAAAGCGAGGATATCTCTTTGTAAACTCGCCAGCTCATGCGCTACCGGCAAACATGCTGTCACCTTTTGGTCTGGTGTCTCTTTAGGTACCACTAAATGTCGTCCCGAAGTAATATAGGGATCTGTCTCTAGTAAATTTACCTTTTCAGCATCCAATACTTGGTACAATTCTTGAGCAAAAGTTGATTTTCCTGAAGCTCCATGGCCGTAGATACCCAGTGTTTTTACTTTTCCCAACTCTATTTCTGATACTAGTCTTTCTATTAACTCTTTTTTCTTCATTCTCTCTTCACCTGTTCATAGCTTTCTTTTCCATCGTTAAGCTTGTCCCAAATGACTACCTTTCCACTTTGGAGAGACTTTTGCACATCGATAATCCGTTGGTTGGAAGAGCCACGGAACTGAAGCATGAGATTACGCTTACTTTTATCATAGCGACCATCTACCAGGATATCAATCAGGGATAAAAGTTCTAGTTTATCAGGCGTCTCCAACATCATTTCTTCCCAGGTGTATCCTGTCCAAGACCAGATGTCTTTTTCTGGCAATTCTTTCCGAATGCGTTTTACAAGGGGCAAAAGAATACCTGTATTGAGGAATGGCTCTCCTCCCAGCAAAGTCAATCCTTGAACATAGGGCTGGGCTAAGTCTGCCATGATTTGTTCTTCCAACTCTGGAGTATAAGGAATTCCTGCATTAAAGGACCAGGTCGCTACATTGTAACAGCCCTCACAGTGAAACATGCAGCCGGCTACATAGAGAGAATTGCGCACCCCTTCTCCATCCACAAAGTTAAAAGCCTTATAGTCAATGATACGCCCTTGACTAAGCTCCTCACTCTTCCACTCGCCTGGTTTTGGTGTATTCCATGTCATGCTTTCTACTCCAACTCTATCCAATAGCGCTCCGTTCCATTTCGAACATCCTCTAACTGCCCTCCATTAGCTAAGATAACAGCTCGGCTGGCAGGATTTTCTGTGCTACAAGTCACAAGCGCTCGTTTGATATTCTTTTCTTTAGCAATTTTTAGACCTTGATGGAGAGCTTCCTTAGCATAACCTTTACCTCTTTCAGATGGGCGAATAGAATATCCTATATTCCCTGCATAATTCAGCAGTCCCTCATTCAGTCTCAATCGTAAATTTAAAAAACCTAAAGCATGGCCTGATTCATCAAACAATACGAACTGAATTGATGGGACGCGATTTTCAGGCAAGTTTATTCCCATTTCTTTATTAAGGTTAGTTTCTAGCCAATTCTCATAATCAAAGTTCTCAGCATCCCAAAATCCGCCATCATGGGCTGACTGACTCTGTTCAAACTCTACCATCATCTCTAAAACTGTTTCTTTATCTGCCAATGTCGGTCTGCGTAGTATCATCTTTACCTCCAACTAAGAGAAAAGCGAGAGCGGACTCTCACTTTTTCTTATTCTTATTTAAAAATTGCTCTCTTAGGCTAGACACTCGGTCTTTTTTATTGCCTCCACCTTTTGAATGTTTCTCGTGGAACCGTTGAACCAAGGCCTTCCCCTTATCGTCTAATTGATATTTTCCCATTCTATCTCTTTCTAATTTCTTACTTCATGTCCAGCTGTTTTAATGGTTGAGCCATTCATATGTTTGACACGCGCAGCAATTTCCTTGTGACGTCCATTAACCATCGGACGCGCCTGTGGGTTCCCGAGATAGCCACAAGTTCGTTTAACAACATCTACTGTTTTAGGATCATTATTCCCACAGTTAGGACAAGCAAATCCTCTCTCTGTCGGCTCAAAATCTCCTTCAAAATCACACTTGTAACAGCGGTCAATTGGAGTATTGGTTCCGAGATAACCTACACGGTCATAAGCATAATCCCAAACAGCTTCCAAGGCCTTTGGATTTTGTTGAAGAACTGGATACTCACAGTAGTGGATAAAGCCACCTGACGCACCCGCTTCTGGATAAACCTTCTCAAAATCCAATTTTTCAAAAGGAGTTGGATTTTTACGCACATCATAATGGAAGGAATTTGTGTAGTACTCTTTATCCGTTATATCTGGAATAGAACCAAATTTCTCTGTATCCAAGCGACAGAAGCGGTCTGTTAAACTTTCAGATGGTGTTGAATAAATAGAGAAGTGATAGCCATATTGGTCTGACCACTCTTCTACTCGATGTTTCATATCTCGAATAATATCAAGGGTGAATTCTTTGGCTTCTGGATTGGTTTCCCAATTGTTACCAAAGAAGACTGTCGCTACTTCATAAAGTCCAATGTAGCCAAGCGAAACAGTAGCACGACGGTTCTTAAAGAGAACGTCAACACTTTCTTCCTTCCCAAGACGACGTCCGAAGGCACCGTATTGATAAAGAATTGGTGCATTAGCTGGAGTGGCTTCCTTGGTTCTTTCCACACGATAAACTAGAGCATCTTCAGCAATATTCATGCGCTCGTTGAAGATTTCCCAGAACTTGTTCAGGTCGCCTTCAGACTCGAGGGCAATACGAGGCAGATTTACCGTCACGACCCCTAGATTCATACGGCCAGAGTTAACTTCAACTCCATTTTCATCCTTCCATCCTTGAAGGAATGAACGACATCCCATCGGAACCTTGAAAGAACCTGTCAACTCAATAATCTTATCATAAGACAAGACATCTGGATACATGCGCTTAGTTGCACACTCAAGGGCCAACTGCTTGATATCGTAGTTAGGTGAGCCTTCCTCCAAGTTAAGTCCTCTTTTAAGAGTGAAGATGAGTTTAGGGAAGATAGCTGTGCGGTGTTCTGAACCTAACCCCTTGATTCTAATGTTCAGTATTGCCTTTTGAATTTCTCGTTCAAAACGATTGGTTCCTAGACCGAAACCAAGGGAAGTAAATGGCGTTTGACCATTTGAAGTGAAGAGAGTATTGATTTCATACTCTAGAGATTGCATGGCATCATAGATATCTTTTTGGGTTTTCTTCCAGGCGTACTCCTCACGCTTGTCAGGTAGTACCCATTCCTCTGCATCTTTGAGGTGTTTTTGGTAATTTTTTTCTGCATAAGGAGCCAAGACTTCATCGATACGGTCTGCTGAACAGCCTCCATACTGACTTGATGCAACGTTGGCGATGATTTGCGATATCTGAGCAGTCGCAGTCTGAATAGACTTAGGACTCTCTACCTCAGCATTCCCAATCTTAAAACCATTTTTCAACATGCCCTTGAAATCAATCAGACAGCAGTTGGTCATAGGCGTGTAGGGGCTGTAATCCAAATCGTGATAGTGGATATCCCCTTTTTGGTGGGCATTAGCCACATGCTTAGGAAGCATTTGAAGACCGATTGATTTCCCAACAATCCCCGCTGTCAAATCACGCTGGGTATTAAAAACATCACTATCTTTATTAGCATTCTCATTGACAACTGCCTGGTCTTTGTTGAGAAGTTTATGGATACTGAAGTTGATATCTGTTGCTTTTGAGCGCTCAAAATCCCTTTGAGTCCGATAGGTGATATACTCCTCAGCCAGAGCATATTCTTTAGCTTCCAACAATTCGTGCTCTACGATGTTTTGGATTTCGTAAATCTTAACTCCCTGTGGAAAGCGACTATGAATTTCTTTGACAATACGCTCAGTCAGAGCATTAAGGCGCTTTTCGACTAAGGGTGTCACATCCATAACCTTGTCTGCCGCCTTGTGGAGAGCCTTGTCAATCTTGTCCACATCAAATACAACACGTCTCCCATCTCGTTTCTCGACGAAGAGAGTTGGCAAAATTGTAATTTTTTCTTCTAGTGCAATCATATGCATGCTCTTTTCTAAAATGTTCTTTCTAAAAAGTATTATACCACTCTAAAAAGAAAAATCAATATCTTGTGTTAAAAAATAAAATTTTTTTAAAATTACACAAGATATTGATTGTTTTATTTTAATTTGTAAAGTTTAAAGTCTTTGAATTCACTTTGAACTGGTTGATATCTTTCTGCTAGAAGCTGTTCTACTTCCGTCCAGAGGGCTGTTTTTGTATTGACCACAATCACTTTAGGCTGGTTATCACGTAGATCATTTACCAGTTTGGTATGATTTTCAGATAAAACTGTATGTAATTTCGGTGTTAGTAACTGACTAGCTGCTAATCGTTCGCTGGCCTGATAAGCACTAGCCGAATTGTCCCATACATAAATGCTGTCTGTTGCTTGCGTTTGCCCCTTGACAATAGTTTCGATACGAGCGCGTTCTTGATATTGTTCCGAGTGAAGGACATAGCGCGCTACTAGAGGGGCCAAGAATAGGTAAGCAAGGGCCAAGATAGGCAGGTAAACATTTCCTTTGAGGAAGATTGCCCATACTGAAGGGGCTTCGCTATATCTTCTACTACGACTCCCTCCCTCGGCATTATTGGCACGAATTCGAGTCAATAACAAAATGGACATGAAAGGAAGCAACTCAGCTAGACGACTTCCATGGATTGGTTCAGTAGAGAAAATTTCCAAGCCTAGTGATAGTACAAGAGCAATCGCAGCAAATATAGATAGGACGTATTGCTTGCTTGGTTTAGACTGGAAAAAGCCTGCAAACACCAGGGTCAATCCTCCAAGACCGATTGCTAATAATCCATAAAAGAGGAGATTGTCTAGCAGACCTGGGTTGGACATAAAATTCAAACTATCAATTGGATAGAGAATTTGACTAATAGCACTTCCGAAGCTCCCTTTATAAACTGTGTAGTAACCGATTGGATAAAAGAAGAGTGAAAATCCTAGACAAACCGCAAGAAATTGATAAAAGCCACGAGCCAAGTAACCTCGTCCGATATTAAAGGCTAGTAAGGCTAAAAACAAGACAAGAGTATATAGAACTGTGACTAGAGACGCCAAGAAGAAGGCAAGCGCCAAACTCATCCCGATACGCAAGAAACCTTTGTCATGATTAGATTCTGCCAAATAGGTTGTAGCTAGATTTAGAGCGTAGAATAAGAATGGAAGGGCAAGAATTGTGGCATAGCCACCACCAAAGCTAAGACCTCCCGCAAGAAGGTAAAAAATCGTCAATACTTGTCGAGACTGCTCGTCCTCTTTCGTCAAGTCATAGGTTGAACGGAAAAGAAAAATTCCAGCGCCCACTAAAGCAAGCCAATTAAAGGTCGCAAATAAAAGGCTACCTTTAGCTAGATACTGTAGGAAATAATAGAGGAGACCACTCGTTCCAAAATAGTCTGTGTAGATTTCTCCTCCTTGGTGCATTGCCCATCCAATATAGAAATCCTGAGCCTGCTCTGGACTGGTCAATCCTAGCACAAAAGGAAGAACTACAGATACAAGTACCGCTAAAGTGCTCCAAATTAAGATTTTAAACAATGGTAAGCGAGCAGATTGTCGTGCTTCAAACTCTTCTCGCTCCTCTCCTCCAGCTGAATTTTCTTGATTTCCAGTCCAAGTTGGAGTTGGTTCATCGTCTAATCTGCCATATACATTCATTCATTCTCTCCTAGTTTTTGATTTGTTCTAGTATATCAAAAAGTCTAGTTCTTGTCAGCCTGCTGAGGGCATTTGTTCAGCTTTTTACAGAGATTAGCGAAGCGTTCAATCTCATAAAAACGGTGATAAGACGCCTTTTTATAGGCGTCTAAAAAATTTTTTTCTTCTACTGTTATCATCTCTTCTCCTTTTCTCTTTATTCGAAAAAAGAGAAGCAATCTATCAAAAAAACTGAATTCCCTAAAAGAGAATTCAGCATTTTGTTTTTAGTCAGCTTTCTTTTCTAAATTTTTTGAGATGCTTCGATTTTTACCTTCCAGATACACCATCAAAATAGAAATATCTGCTGGATTAACCCCAGAAATACGGCTAGCTTGGCCGATAGTTTCCGGATTGATGAGTTTGAACTTCTGGCGAGCCTCAGTCGCGATAGAGTCAATGTCATCCCAGTCGATGTTGGCTGGAATGCGTTTTTCTTCCATGCGTTTCATCTTGGCAACCTGATCCATGGCTTTTGAGATATAGCCTTCGTACTTGATTTCTGTTTCAATCAATTCGATAATCTTGTCATCTAACTCTTCAGCAGCAGGTCCGATGAAGGCAACCACATCTTGGTAAGAGACTTCTGGACGACGGAGGAACTCTTTGGCTGTGACTGCATCTGTCAATGGTTTGAAGCCCATTGCTTCAACCTTAGCATTGGTTTCCTTGACTGGCTTTAGTTTGATGCTATCCAAACGCTTCATCTCATTGTCAAATTGATTTTTCTTAATTTCAAAACGAGCCCAGCGTTCATCGTCAACAAGTCCAATCTCGCGTCCAATCTCGGTCAAACGCATATCCGCATTGTCATGGCGGAGAATGAGACGGTATTCAGCACGACTGGTCAAGAGACGATAGGGTTCAATGGTGCCCTTGGTCACCAAGTCGTCAATCATGACCCCAATATAGCCGTCGCTACGCTTCAAAATCAACTCAGGTTTGCCTTGGATTTTCAGAGCGGCGTTGATACCAGCGATAATCCCTTGACCTGCTGCCTCTTCATATCCTGATGTTCCATTGGTCTGACCAGCTGTGAAAAGCCCAGAGATTTTCTTGGTCTCTAGAGTTGCACGCAACTGATGAGGCAAGATCATGTCGTACTCGATCGCATAACCAGTTCGCATCATTTCTGCATTTTCCAGACCTTTGATGGAATGAACCAAGTCACGCTGGACATCCTCAGGCAGACTGGTTGAGAGACCTTGCACATATACTTCCTCTGTATTGCGCCCTTCTGGCTCAAGGAAGAGTTGGTGGCGTTCCTTGTCCGCAAAGCGAACAATCTTATCCTCAATCGACGGACAGTAACGAGGTCCCACTCCCTTAACCACACCTGTAAACATAGGTGCGCGGTGGAGGTTATTCTGGATAATCTCATGGCTAGTACCATTGGTATAGGTCAACCAGCACGGTACTTGGTCTTTGACATAATCTTCATCACGTGAAGTGTATGAGAAGTGATTTGGCGCTTCGTCTCCTGGCTGAATCTCTGTCACATCGTAGTTGATAGAAGAAGCCTTGACACGTGGAGGCGTCCCTGTCTTGAAACGACCGATTTCGAGGCCCAATTCCTTGAGATTGTCAGCTAGGTTAATAGAAGCCAAGCTGTGGTTAGGACCTGATGAGTACTTGAGGTCTCCGATGATAATTTCCCCACGGAGGGCTGTCCCTGTAGTCACGATAACAGCCTTAGCAGCATACTCTTGATGGGTCGCTGTACGAACACCGACAATCTTGCCGTCTTCAACCAAAATCTCATCAATCATGGTCTGACGAAGAGTCAGATTTTCTTGATTTTCAACCGTCTTGCGCATCTCCTTAGAGTAAAGCTCCTTGTCAGCCTGCGCACGAAGAGCTCGAACTGCTGGACCTTTCCCAGTGTTAAGCATCTTCATCTGGATATAAGTCTTGTCAATGGTCTTGGCCATTTCCCCACCGAGAGCGTCGACTTCACGCACAACAATTCCCTTGGCAGAACCACCGATAGAGGGATTACATGGCATGAAAGCCAACATTTCAATGTTGATGGTCGCAAGCAAGACCTTGCAACCCATACGGCTAGCTGCTAGGGATGCTTCTACCCCAGCGTGTCCCGCACCGATAACTATAATATCGTATTCTTCTATAAAATTATAAGTCATTTCTTAACCTTTCAAAAATTTCTCGTAAATAAGGAACTAACTTCTCCTCCTCTAGAGCTTGAGCCATAGTAACCCATTTAAAGTGCGTATGCTCTTGAGGATCTAATCTGATAATTGGCTTCTCCCCAACCCACTCTGCTTTATAAACTAAGCGAGTAAAGACAGTATCCTTAGAGGTATCCAGTTGACTATCTTCGTGAAGAAGCTTGAGCGAACTGCTGTCTAGCCCAACTCCCGCTTCTTCAACACATTCTCTAAGAGCTCCATCTCGCGGAAGTTCACCCTTTTCAACCCCGCCACCAGGAATATCCCAGTAAGTTGGATAAACGTTGGGTTGTCCTCTTTTAATTTCCGAACGCTGAATGAGCAAATAATCATCACCACTATGAACAAGTACATGGGCAATAAGCTTAACCATCCTTTTCTCTCCTATTCCTCAAGATGAATGTGTCTTAGTTGGCCTTCCCAATCTGGTAAAGCTGTTTTTAAAAATGCCGGAACTAGCTGAATATTCTGGAGCTGGTCCAAATCAATCCATTCACAGGGCTGCCTTTTCTCATCTTCCTGCATGGTCAACGGAGCATCCTCAAGCAAATCCACTAGATAATGAAACTCGATATTGTGATAATAGACACCGTCTTGTTCAAAACGATTTTCAACTACAAAAGCTAGTTGCCCAGCTTGAGCTTTGACACCCAGTTCTTCCCTCACTTCACGGACTACCGCGTCTTCCGTTCTTTCATTGACTTGGATGGCACCGCCGATAGTGTAATACTTGCCCTTATCTTTGGTGACTAGAAGTTTGCCATTTTGGAGAATCAAGGCTGTCGCCCGAACTCCAAAAACCGTATTTTCTACTTTTGTCCGAAAGTCTTGTTGAATCATCTTTTTTCCTTTCCTCTAAACGACACAAAAACAGTCAAAACTCGTAAGAAGTGCAGGACAAAAAAGCCTGCAACATCCATGAGCTTTGACCATCATTTCTATTGCTTTTATTATTGTAGCAAATTGAGAACATTTGTCAATCTAAATGTACTGACAAACCTTGCCATCGCGGTAGGCATTGTCAATCAAACCACCACCGAGACATTCTTCACCATCGTAAAAGACAACTGCCTGTCCTGGTGTAATGGCGCGTTGCGGTTCTGCGAAAATGACCTCTGCCTTGTCTCCTTTGACATGTACAGTCACCTTCGAGTCCGGCTGACGGTAGCGGAATTTAGCCGTACATTCGAGCGTAAATTCCTCTGGCATGTCACGAGTAAAGTGGACTTGACTCGCCTCTAGGCTAGTTGACATGAGCGAATCATGGTAGAAACCTTGACCGACATAAAGGATATTCTTGCTCAGGTCTTTTCCGACAACGAACCAAGGGGCATTGTCACCACCATGTTGACCACCGATACCGAGTCCCCCACGCTGACCAATCGTATAATACATCAGACCAGCATGTTCGCCCATATCACGTCCATCCACAGTCATCATGCGACCAGGCTGAGCTGGCAGGTAGTTGCTGAGAAATTCTTTAAAGTTCTTTTCTCCGATAAAGCAAATCCCTGTCGAGTCTTTCTTCTTAGCAGTCGCAAGGCCTGCTTCTTCTGCTAGTCTGCGAACTTCAGGTTTTTCCAAATGTCCCAAAGGGAACATAGTCTTTTGGAGTTGTTCTTGTGAAAGTTGGCTGAGGAAGTAGGTCTGATCCTTGCCATTGTCCACGCCACGAAGCATGTGAACAATGCCATCCTCATCACGCGACACACGGGCATAGTGCCCAGTTGCCACATAGTCTGCACCCAAGGTCATGGCATAGTCCAAAAAGGCCTTGAACTTGATCTCCTTGTTACACATCACATCTGGATTTGGCGTGCGTCCTGCACGGTATTCCGCTAGGAAATACTCAAAAACGCGGTCCCAGTACTCTTTTTCAAAATTGACAGAGTAGTAAGGAATGCCAATCTGGTCTGCCACTGCAGCCACATCTTTATAATCTTCGGTCGCCGTACAGACGCCGTTTTCATCTGTGTCATCCCAGTTCTTCATGAAGATACCGATCACGTCGTAGCCCTGCTCCTTGAGCAAGAGAGCCGTCACCGACGAATCAACACCACCACTCATCCCCACGACAACACGTGTTTTAGAGTTATCACTCATGGTAGTTCTCCCATCTATTCGTTTATTCACGATTGAAGGTCGTGTTTGCTTAACGATTGAAGGTCGTTTGAGCAGTTTTCATTATAACATGCTTGGTTGGAGAAGACAAGGAAGAGGCTGATAAATCTGGCAACCTCTAGCATAAGACACTTTTTCATTCCAAACTATTCTTTATAAAAAAATTCCTATAAATTCGAGCAATAGTTAAAATACAAACAAATATAATTCCCAAAATAGATAATACTATTTTCACAAAACTCATTTCCGAACCTATAACATATATATGAAAAAGAGGGGCTAGTCCTACACATAGAGACAATAGATAACTAATAAATCTTATCTCACCAATTCCTGCAAAAAAATGTTTCATTTTAAATATCCCAATTTTACCTTTCGTTTTAATAATCCACTAGCAAATCTATTGACTTCTCTTTTTTTGAAAAATCTTGATAGCAAATTTACTCCACTTAAAGCCACTAAAATTTCAACCGTCATAATTTCTCCAAGAGAAAAATGCAAACTGACAAAGTTCCTGCTAAAATACTATCCTCCCAGCAAATAGAGAGTCAGCAAAAATAAAACAACCGAAATTGGCAGAAAAGCAGCACGATTTGTTTTACAAAAAATGGCATAACAAAGACTACCTATCGAAAACGTCATAATAACTTCAATAGTTATCTTTAGAGCAGGGTAATATATATTTTTAATAAAAAGAATTAAAAGGATAAAAAATACCAATGAACAAAGAACGGATTTGATATAAAATTTTAAATGAATCATAATTTATTTTTTAGATTCTACCTACTATAGATAAAATCACCTTTCTTATTTTCTTCTCATGATATTCACTTTAATTTCTATGAATATAAATATGGTAAATTACAAATCAGAGTTCCAACTAAAAGAAATTGATGAAATAAGCAAATCTTACAGCAAATTAAATTTATCCAGAAGCTCTCATGTAATGATTTTAAATCCTAATGAATCTAATCAATGCAGATTTTATTTTGACAGTAGTTCTATAACAACTCTAAATAACACTGGGGTTGCTAGAATCAAAATAACCCCTGCCACAAAGACAATGATTACCCGAAATAGATCTTTATTTTTACGCATTGAAACAACCTCCAATCTATTATTTTCTAGCTACATGATACCTCTTATTTACTTTCTATATTCTTATGATACAATATATTTAATAGAATTCTATTTACTGTTAACTTTTTTCACGAAAAGGAGGAAATCATGCGCTATGATTTCGGGAAAGTATATAAAGACATACGTGAGTCAAAAGGATTGACCCAAGAAGAGGTCTGTGGAAATGGCCTTTCAAGAACCAGCCTTTCCAAGTTTGAAAGTGGCAAGGCAACTCCCAAATATGAAAACATGGAGTTTCTTCTCCGTCAAATCAATATGAGTTTTGAAGAGTTTGAATACATCTGCCATCTCTATAGACCGAGCCAGCGAACAGAAATCATGCAAACCTATCTCAATACAAGTTCCATCTTTGGTACCAGTAGTCTAGTCAATTTATTTGAAACATGCCAAGACTATCTCAAGGTCCATCACGATCTCCCTATAGAGGAAATCAGAGATATGCTGGAAGTTGTTATTTATATCCGTCAACATGGAACAGGACAACTTTCAATCCAAGTGGAACAAACGGTCAAAAAGCTTTGGGAAAAAATTGAAAAACAAGATACATGGTATGAAAGCGACCTAAAAATCCTCAACACCATACTTTTTAGCTTTCCCATCGAACACCTCCACCTCATCACTGAACAAATCTTGCAGCGCTTAGAAGAATATAAAAACTATCGACATTTATATGAATTACGAATGACAATCCTACTCAATCTGTCCACCATCTACTTGTACAATCAAGATAAAAATACCTGTCAACAAATCTGCTACACCTTACTAGAGGATGCCAAGAAAAAGAAAAGATACGATATTTTGGCAATCACTTATGTTCGAATAGGTATTTGCACTAGTAATAATCATCTTATTCAAAAGGGCTTCTCCCTTCTGGAGTTAACTGATGAAACCTCAATGCTATCTCACCTCAAAAAGGAAGTAGAGACCTGTTATCAAGCAAAGGAAATATAAAAAAGTCGAGGAAATCCCTCGACTTTTGCATCTTATTCTGCTAGTTAGTTCTTAGTACCAACCGTTGTTAAGCCAGAAGTTCTTAGCTGCAGTCCATGAACCGTAACGTCCTGCAACGTAAGCGTCTGCTACACGTTCTTGGTTTTCTGCTGAATAGTCACCGTTCAAGTATGAATCTGTCAATTGGTAACGTCCGATGTAACGTCCGTTTGTAGCTGTGTAGCTACCGCCTGATTCTTTTTGAGCGATCCATTCTTTAGCTTCTGCTTCAGATCCGCTTACAGTTGAAGCTGATGCTGAAGTTTCTGTTGTAGCAACAGTTTCTTCTGCTACAGTTACGCTTGCTGCTGGCGCTTCATAAGTTGTTGTTTCAGTAGCTGCAGGTGCTGCTACTGGAGCTTCTGCTGTCGCAGTTGAAGTAGTTGAAGTTGCTGGTGCTTCACCATCAATAACCAATACTTGGTCTACATAGATCAAATGAATATCTTTAATCTTATTTTTTTCTGCCAATTTTTCAACAGTTGTATTGTATTTTTCAGCGATTCCTGAGAGAGTGTCACCTGATTTTACTGTATAAGTTGTTGTTTCTTGTGCAAAAGTAAGTGATGGTGCAAGGAAAGCAAGCGCTGCTGCTACTCCTACAAGTCCTGTTTTAATTTTGTTAGTTGTTGATTTCATATTAAAAGATTCTCCTTCTTTCTTATATTTCCATCATACCCTACTATTATTACTGTTTCTTGACGGTTTTATGTAGAAATGTTACAAGACTATGTTTTATTTCACTTAAATAGCCTCTTTTTGTTACAAAAGGCTTGATTTTATAGGCTTTATGGGGATTTTAGATATTTTATCATGGAATTGAGCGCTTGCATCTAATCTTTGATATAATAGAGTTAAGAATCTTTTTAAGGGGAAACAGATGCAATCACTTCGTTTTCAATCTGTCTTTGATATCATTGGGCCAGTCATGATTGGCCCATCTAGTAGTCACACGGCAGGAGCTGTTCGTATCGGTAAAATCGTCTCTTCTATCTTTGACGATACTCCAACCGAGGTCGAGTTCCAGCTTTTTAATTCTTTTGCAAAAACCTATCGAGGGCACGGAACTGATCTCGCCCTGGTCGCTGGAATCTTAGGAATGGACACAGATGATCCAGAAATTCCAAATAGTTTAGAAATTGCCCACAAGCGTGGCATCAAAATTGTCTGGACCATCCAGAAAGACAGTAACGCCCCTCACCCAAATACTACGAAAATCACTGTTAAGAATGAGCACAAGACCATCAGTGTGACAGGAATTTCAATCGGCGGTGGTAACATCCAGGTGACAGAACTCAATGGCTTTGCCGTATCCCTCAACATGAACACTCCTACCATTATCATCGTTCATCAGGATGTTCCTGGTATGATTGCTCATGTAACAGAGGCCCTCTCTCGCTTTGACATTAACATCGCCCAAATGAATGTAACCCGAGAAAAAGCTGGTGAAAAAGCCATTATGATTATCGAAGTTGATAGTCGCAACTGTGACGAATCTATCGAAGAGATTCGTAAAATTCCTCATTTGCATAATGTCAATTTCTTTCAATAGGAGAAAATATGTTTTACTCTATCAAAGAATTAGTCCAACAAGCCGAACTTGGTTTTCAAGGAAATGTTGCGGAACTCATGATTACGACCGAGTTTGAGCTAACAGGTCGTGAACGTGAAGAAGTTCTCCTTCTCATGGAGCGCAACCTTGAAGTCATGAAAGCTTCAGTTGAGCTTGGTCTTAGTGAAAAGAAATCTCGTAGCGGTTTGACAGGTGGTGACGCTGCCAAGCTTGACCACTACATCAAAAAAGGAAGGACCCTATCAGACTTCACTGTCTTGTCTGCAGCTCGTAATGCTATCGCCGTTAATGAACACAATGCCAAGATGGGGCTGGTCTGTGCGACACCTACTGCTGGTAGTGCAGGCTGCCTTCCAGCCGTTCTCACTGCTGCTATTCAAAAGTTGGATTTAACTCATGAACAACAACTAGACTTCTTATTCGCTGCAGGTGCTTTTGGACTCGTGATTGCTAACAACGCTTCTATCTCGGGAGCCGAAGGTGGCTGCCAGGCCGAAGTCGGTTCAGCTTCAGCCATGAGTGCCGCTGCCCTAACTCTAGCTGCAGGCGGAACGCCTTATCAAGCGAGTCAGGCTATCGCCTTCGTTATCAAAAACATGCTCGGCCTAATCTGTGATCCCGTTGCAGGTTTGGTTGAAGTTCCTTGTGTCAAGCGGAATGCCATGGGAGCAAGCTTTGCATTCATCGCAGCCGATATGGCTCTAGCTGGTATTGAATCCAAAATTCCAGTTGATGAGGTCATTGACGCCATGTATCAAGTAGGATCTAGCTTACCAACTGCCTTTCGTGAAACTGCTGAAGGGGGGCTCGCTGCCACACCGACAGGTCGTCGCCTTCAAAAAGAAATCTTCGGCGAATAATTTCATCATTATGAGGAGAATCAATGTCATCTATATCTGCTATCTTTTTTGACTTAGATGGAACACTTGTGGATAGTTCTATCGGAATTCACAATGGTTTCACCTATACCTTTGACCAACTTGGAGTTTCTAGTCCCGGTGCCAAAATTATTCGAGGTTTTATGGGGCCCCCACTAGAAACCAGCTTTGCTAGTTGTTTGCCGGCTGAGCAGATAGAGGAAGCCATCCAGCTCTATCGTTCTTATTATAAGGAAAAAGGTGTGTACGAAGCCCAACTCTTTCCACATATCAAAGATTTACTCGTAGAACTAGCTGAGCATTATCCTCTTTATATCACTACTACGAAGAATACACCAACCGCCGTTGACATGACTAGCAATTTTGGGATTGACCACTTTTTTGATGGCATTTATGGTTCAAGCCCTCAGGCCCTACACAAGGCTGATGTCATTCGTCAAGCTCTGGAAACTCATCATCTAACTCCCGAAACAGTCGTTATTATCGGAGATACCAAGTTTGATATGATTGGCGCCCAAGAAACCGGCATTAAAAAATTAGCGGTAACCTGGGGATTCGGGGAGGAGCGAGACCTCATGGGCTATAATCCTGACTGGATTGCTCACCACCCAACAGACATTTTACAGCATCTACAATTAAAACGCTAAAACAAAAGACTCCCAGCCTAAAAGTTAGGTTTGGGAGCTTTTTGTCTAATCTTAATGAGGAGAATGACATTCTCCGTATTCATCCAATTATTCAAAGGGGGTAGCTTCTTCGCTTTCAACTTCTTTAGGTCTATTGATTGTTACTATTTCTACTTCCTTACTTGGCATAGCTAGCAGAACTAATAGCGCAAGACGCCCGACCATTGGAACAAAGTAAAGGAAGATAAAGGCCCAGTGGAAACCTCCATCACGCAAACGGCGAATCCTCAACGCCAGAGTAGGCAACAGAAGGAGTAAAACTAAAATGGCATAAATCATGCATATCAGGATAACTAAAGTAAAGTTCAGAGAAGGACCCTGGTTTATCTCTTTATTGAAGATAAGGATATACAGAGGTAGAAACAAGATATGATTCATCAACCAAACCCACCAGAAGTCAGGGCGTGTTGAGCGTCCTACAAAATCTACATAACCTTTTAAAAAATTTATATAAGCCCTAAACAAGATATTTCTCCTTTTTAACAATGGTATACCAGCAAGCATCCACATAGTTTTAAAACACTCCCAAATCTATTTTTAGATATGGGAGTGTCAGATATTTGCTTAACAATATAGAGAAAACTCTAAAACAGATTCAATTGTAAAACCTGAACTTCTTAGTTTTTGTCTGATTCTTCGAATGGTGAAACTTCTACAATTTCTTCAGTTTCATTGATTGTTACTACTTCTACTTGTTTCGTTGGCATAGCTAACAAAGCTAAAAGGGCAAGAGGTCCAACCATCGGAATAAAAATGATAAAGATTAGAGCCCAGTGGAAACCAGCATCACGTAGTCGACGAACTGTCAAAGCTAACATAGGTAATATTAGGGCTAGCCCGAAAATCATGTAGATAATAGCAATTCCACCCAAGGCCACTAGAGCAGCCTCATTTCTTGGATTTGCGAGCACCTTAAAATATGCTGAGTAAAAAGGGACAAGGAGGATCATATTTGTTAACCAAATCCACCAATACTCTGAGCGTGTTGAACGGCCTGTAAAATCTACATAACCTTTAAAGAAATTCTTATATGCGTTAATCATAAGTTACTCCCTATTTTTTTAATTCATACGAAATGAAAATGCAAGAGCAAATTAGGAAGTTCGTTATAAACCATATCTAAGTACAGTCAAACGATGCAGACCTCATTTACTTTGATTTTCAAATAGTATAAATTTAGTTTACCATAAATGTTCAACAATGACAAGTTTGTTCAAAAAATTGGTAAAGGAGTAGCAGTTATCAATAAAAGGTATGATTCCACTTATCTCTAACATGAAGCTAGGAATCATACCTTTTTTCTTTTTTAATGAATGTGAGTTGTTTCGTTAGCAAAACCGATAATAGCTTGCTTCAACTCTGAACCTTGCAAGGCACGGAATTCTTCAATCTTTTGATTGATAACTTCAAGTGGCATGACATTAACCTTACCAACAAAAATCTTATCCATGACTTGATTATCAACTAATTCAGTAGATACCAACAACTCCTCATAGAGTTTCTCACCTGGACGAATCCCCACTTCTACAATCGGGATTTCATTTTCAGTACGTCCGCTGAGAAGAACCATTTTCTTGGCCAAATCATAAATCTTAACTGGTTTGCCCATATCAAGGATAAAGACCTCTCCATCTTTAGCATAAGCTCCTGCATGGATCACCAAACGGCTAGCTTCTGGAATGGTCATAAAGTAACGAGTCATACGGAAGTCCGTCACAGTCACTGGACCACCCTCTGCAATCTGACGCTCAAATACTGGAATCACACTACCACGGCTACCAAGAACATTCCCAAAACGAACCGCACAATAGGTAGATTGACTACGTTGGTTGAATCCTGTAACAATCAACTCTGCCACACGTTTGGTAGCTCCCATTACGTTTGGTGGATTAACGGCCTTATCGGTCGAAATCATAACCATCTTCGGTACCTTAGCGGCGTCAACTGCCTTGGCAACATTGTAAGTTCCGAGGATATTATTTTTAAAGGCTTCTTTTGGATTACGTTCCATCATTGGCACGTGCTTATGGGCAGCAGCGTGGTAAACAATGGCTGGTTGGTACTGCTCAAATACTTGAAGCAAGCGATCGTAGTCTTGGATGTCTGCAATCACAGGAACATAGTCAATTCCTTGGAAGCTACGAATCAATTCATGATAGATCAGATAAATGGAGTTTTCCCCATGACCCAAGAGAACCACGCGCTCTGGATTAAAGCGACTAACCTGACGGCAAATCTCAGACCCGATAGAACCTCCTGCACCTGTCACTAAGATAGTTTTTCCAGTAATTTCTGAGCCTAGGCGTGACTCATCTAGTTGAATTTCTTTACGTCCCAAAAGGTCAGTAATATCGATTTTTTGGAAACCACCTACCTGAGGATGCAATCCTTGTACAACCGACTCAATCTTGGGCATCTTATAACACTTCAAGCCAAGTTGGTTACACATTTTTAGGATACGCTCATACTCGGATGGATCAAGAGAAGGAATCGCAACGATAACTTTTTCAATCTGATGACGTTTTGAGAGTTCTGGTAACTGTTCATAAGATCCTAAGACTGGGATTCCTCCTAGTTTTTGACCTTTTTTCTTCTCATCATTATCCAAAATACCCACTAACTCAAGATCACTCGTAGGATGCTGGTAGCTGTTCATAAAGAGAGCTCCACCGTCTCCCGCACCAATCAAGAAGGTACGACGATGTTCCCCTTCTCCATCACTCTTTTTGCGTCTTGAATAAATCAACTGCCAAGTAATACGTGGGAGCAAGATCAAGAAGGTGCTGAGCAAGATAAAGAGAACGATGAAACGCACTGAAAAAAGTGGCAAGAAGGCATAGCAAAGGAGATAGGACAAGATACTGCTGACACTTACTCCGATGAATATCTTCATAAAGTCTGTGATTTTGCTATAGCGACTAATGCTAGCATTGAGCCCCCAGAATCCAATCATGATTTGATAGAAAAGGAAGGTCAAGCTTGTATAGATGACATAGTCCACAGGAGCTGGATTGATCAATCCATAAAACAAGATATAAGAAACAATGATTGAGGAAATCATGCTGGCAGCATCAAAAATCCCCCAAAAGACTTGTTTCTGTTGTTTATTTAATACTTCAACTAGATCAATTACATAATCTGTCATTTTTTTATTCATGTGAATGGTATCCTCCTACACAAAATCACATTTTCTAGTAATTACAAGATATTTTTCTAAAACCGATTAGTTATTTGCTTTTTCTCAATAGTTTTAAAAATATGAACTGTCGGACAAAGCCTGGACATAGGGCAACGACAACTTGGATTAAAACACTTTTCAGATATTCACCATAAGAAATCTGTCCACGCGCGTGCATTCTTTGACGTGCCTGGCGATAGAGTTTAAGATAGCGAAGGCCACCACGGCGTTCAAACATCCCTGCTCCCACGCGTACCTTACAAAGAATCTGATCCACATTCCCAGTCCGAGCACCAGCACTAATCATATTGAGCCAGAGCAAATCGTCTTCCATATAGAGCCCATCTTCGTAGTTACCTGCCTTGAGAACCATCTCTTTTTTAAACATAACAGTCATGTGATTAAAAGCACTTCTCATACGTTGGTAGGCGATAATCTCTTCGTGCTTAATCGGCACACGACGGTAAGAAACAATTTCATCAGGTTGATCGATGAATTCTGCAATATGACCGCCTAGTAGATCCAAGTTTTCCTTTTCCATCAAGTCAAACTGCTGTTCAAAACGATCTTCAACAGCAATATCATCCGTATCCATACGGGCAATGATGTCATACTGGCACTGCAAAACACCATACTGTAGTGCCAAGCCCAGGCCACGGTTTTGCTCCAGTGGACAACGTTTGATTGGAATACTTGACTGTGCTGTCAATTTATCCAAAACTTGATATAGTTCAGGTGTCAATGGACCGTCTTCAACGATAACCACTTCACTAGGCTTAAGCGTTTGATGTAAGATACTCTCTACCGCTTCTTCTAGAAAGGTAGGATTTTCTTTAACATAGACTGACATCAAGACACTAAATTTCCGATTTTCAGACACAGTAGTTCTCCAATTTATAGATTTTCTTTCACTATTTTATCACAAATTCCCAGACTTTCCTATTTTTATTTGAATCCCAGAAAAAAACTAGTAAACAACTCATCCTTCTTTACTTTTATTTAGCTCAAGTAAAAACCGAATCTCCCTACTCTAGCTTGACATCTCTTAGAAAAAAACTTAAAATAAGCTGTTATCAAAATCATCTTAGAGAGGTTCACATGAAAAAACGATCACTCTTTTTTATTCTAGGAATTATCTTAATCGGAGCGGTCTTAAGAGCTCCTTTTACAGCCCTACCGACTATTTTAGGAGATATTGCTCAAGGTTTAGGAGTTGAGGTCAGCTCACTTGGTATTTTGACCAGCCTTCCCCTCTTAATGTTTGCTCTTTTCTCCTCTTTTGCGACCCGTTTGGCTCAAAAGATTGGACTTGAGCACCTTTTCACTTACAGCCTCCTCGTCTTGACAATTGGCTCAGTGATTCGTATCTTCAATCTCCCATTGCTTTATCTGGGAACCCTACTCATCGGAGCAAGTGTCGCTATTTTTAACGTACTTCTTCCTAGCGCCATTCAGGCCAACTACCCACAAAAGATTAGCTTCCTGACAACAGTATATGTGACTTCCATGGGAATCGCAACAGCTCTTGCTTCCTATCTCTCTGTTCCCATTACTCAGGCGACATCTTGGAAAGGCTTGATCCTCTGCCTATCCTTTGTCTGTCTACTCACTTTAGTTGTCTGGTTCCCCAATCATCGCCGCAATCATTTTCTAGAAGGACATGAGAAAAAACAAAAGAAAGAGAACATTCTAAAAGACAAGAAAGTTTGGGCTATTATTGTATTCGGTGGACTCCAATCCCTACTCTTTTATACCAGTATGACCTGGTTACCAACCATGGCCATCAGTGCAGGGCTAGCTCATACGGATGCCGGACTTCTGGCTTCTATCTTTTCTCTAATTAGCATTCCCTTCTCCATAACCATTCCAAGTTTAACGACGCGTTTGTCAAATCGTCACCGTCAAATCATGTTAACAATCATCTCTCTGGCTGGTATGTTAGGAATTGCCATGCTTCTATACCCGAGCAACAGTTTCTTGTATTGGTTGGTTGCCCATCTCTTGATTGGTACTGCCTGTAGTGCTCTTTTCCCTTATCTCATGGTTTGCTTCTCCATCAAAACCAGCTCTCCTGAAAAGACGGCCCAATTATCTGGTCTTGCCCAGACTGGTGGTTACATTCTAGCTGCCTTTGGACCAACTCTCTTTGGTTACAGTTTTAACATGTTCCAGTCTTGGGTTCCAGCGGTACTGATTCTTCTAGTAATTGATATCATCATGACAATCGCCCTCTTTATGGTGGATCGAGCAGAGAAAATCCTCTAAAAAATTTTAGAATTTACTACAATAAACTCACTTTTCAAGCTAGACATCTGTCTGGCTTTTTTCTTTTAAAAAGGTTTGAAAGGCCTCCTCACAAGACTTTCGTTAAGCTAAAACATGCTATAATATACCTATGATGGAAGCAACTATACAATTTATCTCTCAATTGAAGGGGATTGTTTTGCCCCTAAAAACATCCATGTAGATTCCTCTAACTTTTTAAATGATATACCATAGTTACGCTATTTCAACTTTTTTACTGGTATCCTAAAAAGTAAGGACGCAACTTCAATCATTAATCTGATAAAGCTAGAATATCTAACAATCAAACCTTCCAAGGAGGTTAACCTTTTGCATCATAAAATCCTTCAATTCCCAAAATTGAAGGATAGCTCAGTCATTGAGAAACCAGAAATCTATCTAAAATAAAATCTTAAAGAACTTTACTTGTTTTAACTCAATTACAAACAAGTATTTGTTTAAAAGTCTAAAAAGACTATTGAAAATGTAGTAACATTTAAGGAGAAATTTGTATGCTAGCAAAAGCAGGGGACGTCTATTGTGTTTACAATTTCCATCTAAAAAAATACATAGCTTGCCAGATAACCAAGATCGAAGAGGGGGAGAAAAAGTCGCAGGCTGTCCTACTGTCATTAGACTGGTCAGGAGAACAACCTCTTACGGAAGAAGAACTATCTTCTTTGAAGCCACTCTATATAGATTTTATGTACTGGGAAAGAAACTTACATCTTAGTAATGTTGATATTCATGTACCGTCACATTATATTTTTATTGGTAATACAACACCATTAACAACTGAAAGCACCAATACTTATGCTATGTTTTGGGGAAATGGTTACGATATTTATAGGCAACTGAAATGGCAAGAAATACCAAAAGAAAAAAGAGATTTATTTAAGAAAGCAGATAAAAGCAAGGAAAAAGTTTCATTTGCAGGAAATGAGTGCCGTATTTCTAAACACAATATCAATGACGAGTGGACGCCTTTTGAAGACGCATTAGAATTAAAGGTCTTTCCTTGTTTATCTAAGTTGGCATTAACGAGATGGCACAAAAATTTATATGAATATTTACAGTCAACTCCTTTTATTACAGAACTAGTTCTTGAAAATCATGGACAAACAAAACTGGATTTTTCTAAGACATCCATACGTCGGCTTTCCATTGATTTGACAGGCGTAGAGGAACTTAGACTGAACGATGATTTGGAGGAGCTAGTCTTATTAGGAGACATGAGCGACAATTGTCAGATACTTGTAAAAGACCATGGAGCCAGCTTACGATTACACCTTGACAACTCTCTACCCAAGGTGCTGGGATTAAAAGATTTAGGAGCTATCCATTGTTCAAACATCCTCGAAATAGACTTTGCACAAATCTTGAATAACTATCCAAATCTTAGGGAATTGAGATTGTGGGGGAAACCTGGTCATATTCTTAATTTCCATAAATTATCAGAGTTAAAAGAGTTAATCAATTTTTCAACTGTTGATTTGTTTGGCTTTACTGCAGAGGATATCCCAAAACCAGAAGATTTACCTCAATTAAGCATGTTTTGGATGAGCAGCTTACCAGAAGATGCCGCTAAAATAGCCAAAAAATATTATAAAAAACTGCAGGACAAGGGACTGAATCTTTGGATAACAAAACCGAGGAAAGCTGAATGGCTAGCCCAAAACCTAAATAATCCATTTCGCTCATGGGATGGACAAGAAAATATTTCAACCGCAAATGCAAAAAAAGCAGCCTCTCTATATAGAAAGACTAGAACAAGCCTTATAAAGCTTCTAGAAAACCCCAATGAGAACACTATGACAAACGTAGAAGTTCTCATAAGAGAATATACTCAAGGTTTCAATAAAATCGACAAACGTAACTGTTTTATTGAAACAATCGAGAGAGAGGATATCTATAGTGCCCTAGTTGAGATCTTAGATTTACTACCTGAAGATTTAGGAATGGACAAAGAAAAATTTATAGAAATCTTTGATGAGCTAAAGGATTTTTAAATGAGAAGAATTTCTAGTTCATTCCTGAAACGGAGATTATCATGACTAACTTTATACAGACTATCACAGTAGAAAATCGGCAGGTCGACAAAGAAAATTACTTTACAATTGGCTACTCTCCTGAGATAGAAAAATCTTTACTGTGTGTTTATATTTCTTGGATTGCTGGTTACGAACGCTATTACGAGTTAGATGACGGAGATTTGGCTCTCTTTGAAAGGAAACGAGAAGAATTTCTCAAAAAATATGAAAAAGAAATCAAGGCTTATCGGACTGAAAGATTGATTGGTTCTGGGGCTCTGAGGGATTACAATTTCAGATCTTTGCCTGAGAATATCCTAGAAGACTTGGATAGCTATCCTCCATTTAACGGATATGTCTATCAAAACGGCATCCTCTGTGCTAAAATCAAGATTGAAGACAAGTATTTTTATCTTCCGCCCATTTATGATGAGGATTGCAGATAAGCATTGCCTCAAAGTAATGCAAAACAGCCTCTAATCTTCTAGTTTTTACTAGGAGATTTTTTATATATAAAAATTTTACACATATTGCTTGACAAGGCTTACATTTAGATGTATGATGTATGTGTAGAATAATTATATATAAAATTTTTACATACTAAAAAAGGAGGTGCCCCATGTATTTTCCAACATCATCGGCCTTGATTGAATTTCTCATCTTGGCCATCCTAGAACAAGGGGATTCCTATGGTTATGAGATTAGCCAAACCATTAAACTCATTGCCAAAATCAAGGAATCTACCCTCTACCCCATCTTGAAAAAACTGGATACCAACCGCTATCTGACTACATACTCTCGCGAATACCAAGGTCGGATGCGCAAATACTACTCCTTGACAGAAATCGGAGAGGAGCAACTCTTTGTCCTTCGAGAAGAATGGACACTCTACACTGACACTATCAACGGCATCATAGAAGGGAGCATTCGCCATGACAAGAACTGAATATTTGAATCAGCTTGAAGCCTATCTGATGAAGCTTCCTCAATCTGATCGCATTGAAGCCATGGATTACTTCAAAGAACTCTTTGATGATGCGGGTCCAGAAGGTGAGGAGGAGCTTATCGCTAGCCTAGGAAGTCCAAAAGAAGCTGCCCATGATGTCCTGACTACACTTCTTGATAAGAAAATCAACGAAGAAAATTCCAGCAAGAACGACCGCCATATTTTACGCATCGCTCTACTAGCCCTTCTTGCAGCTCCTATCGGAATTCCGGTCGGAATTGGTCTTCTCATGGCTATCATCGGGATTTTTATCGCTGCTGTCAGCGTACTTATAGCCTTCTTTGCTGTATCCGCAGCTGGAATGGTTCTCGGAGCTATTCTCCTATTTGAAAGCTTCTACGTCCTGGCTGAATCTACATCTGCTTTTATTCTGATTTTTGGTGGAGGTTTACTAGCTATCGGAGCTTCATCCCTAGTCTTGCTAGCAACTTCCTATGTGACCCGTTTCTTTGGATTACTAGTCCTTCGACTTATCCAATGGATTCTTAATAGAGGAAAGAGAGGTGAAAGACATGCGTAAATGGACAAAAGGATTTCTTATCTTTGGTGTTGTTACCAGTATCATTGGTTTTTCCATGATGATCATCGGGATCCAAACAGATGGTGTCAGAAGCCTCCTTGCAATGTCTCAAAATCCAGTATTTGAAAGTCGAATGGAAGAACTCGTTTTTGATCAAGATATTGAAAATCTAAACATCTCACTAACAGAACATTCGCTTGTCATTACGGAGTCAAGCGATGATAAGATTCACATCCAGTACCATCCAACCATCTCTGAAAAAGAAAATCTTCAACACTCTATCAAAGAGAAAAGTCTTGAAATAACTGACACCAAGTCAACTACACGTCGCTCTATAGGTTCTAGTATCGAGGGTATTCTCTATATCGCAAGCGGAATTTCTAGTCGCAATGATGAAGTTGTTCTCTCATTACCAAGAGGAAAAGACTTAAAAAATCTAACTGCCCAGGTAAACCATCGTATCCTTTCAATTGCTAATGCAAAACTCAGCAATGCCAAGATTCTGTCAAATGGATATCTCCTTCGTATCACTGATAGCGAGATTAAAAATAGCCAACTAACCACAGTTGGAATTGTCAATGTATTTGAAACCAGTCTAACAGATAGCCGCATCCAAGCAGATCATGAACATATCAAGGCAGACGATATCCAAGTGCATGGTCGAGTGGAATTAGAGGCAAGAAAAGATATCTCTCTCGAGTTATCTCAAAAGGAACTTGATCGAATCAATCTTGAATTTTCTGCTGAACATGGTGATATCTATCGTTGGCATCGAGACAGACGTGACATACCTACGGGAGATAGTAAAGGTGAAGCATTAGCGAACCCTTACAAAACAGAAAAAAAAGATACGCAAGATCTCCTCGTCGCAAAATCGAATCAAAGTATCTATTTCCCATAATAAGATCGCTTGCTTTCTTATAGAAATCATGAATAAAGACAACTAGTAGTTACTACTCAAAAATTAATCAAAAAAAGGGAGGTCTATTATGACTCAAGAATGGTTTGAAAGTGCTGATTTCGAAAAAACAGCCAACAATGATAAAAAAGATAGCCCATCCGACTCAGTTCTCCTTGAAGAAGATTCAGAGACAAGAGACGAGGCGCCAGTAGTTGAGGAAAATCCTCAAGTCAATCCAGAAGATAAGGAAACTAGTGAGGAAACTGTAGAGACTGAAGAGCTCGCTGAAAAATCAGAAAAGATAGACGAGTCAGAAAAACCTGTTAAAGAAGCTTCTCAGAAAAGTCAATCTTTGGAAAGCCCGTTTTTACCAGATTCTGTATCTGCCAAAACAGCACTATTCACAGTATTCAAAGAAGAACTGGCTGATCTTTGGTTTTGGCTACAAGGTGCCCTTAAAGAACCGACAACAAGCATTGATACAGATAAAAAACATAGTTATAATGCCTTTGCCCTGCTGACTATCTTTTCTGCTCTTAGTTTCTTCTGTGCGATTTATCATATCAAGCATAACTACTACGGCCATATGGCGGCTATCAACTCTCATGTCAGCGAGCAGTTCCCTTCACTGAATCTCTTTTCTATCTTCTCCATCTTGGTAGCGACAAGCTTATTCTTCTTTTCTATCCTTATGGGTGGATTCGTGGTTAAACGTTTTGTCAATCAAGACAATGACTGGACACTGGAAAAAGCCTTGCAAGAGTACAGCAGACTCTTCGCCCTTCCTATCCTGCTCACGGGTATTGCCAGTTTCTTTGCCTTCTTTAATAGTCTACGTTTTGCGGCTCTTCTTTGCCTCATTAGCATTGGTCTGGTACTTCTTGCCAACCTCTATACCATCTCAAGACCAAGTAAAGATAGCCAAACTGACTCCTTCTATCGCCTTCTCTTAGCTTTCTTGGTCAACGGTGGTATCCTATTTCTCTTCTTCCTAGCAGAAATGACTCTAGTTTTTGAATATCTACGAATCCTAGCTTTTATGTAAGATAAAGGTAGCGAGATAGAAAGATATTAGCTTTAGAGGATCATTACTATAAAATTTTAGAAACAAAAAAGCGAACAAGACAGAATTCTGATAATCAGAAAACTAATCTTGTCTGCTTTTTTACTTTATATTTGGACTTTTACCCCAAATTTCTTTTTTATCTATTTGCTAAGACTTCAAAATCCTCTCCTGAAACTGGTCCTACCACTATTTGGTTGGCGTCCAAATCCTGACAAAGTTCCTTTGGAAGAGCTTCTAAAAAGGCTTGGTAATCCAGTCTAGCTACTGCTTCGTAGTCTTCAGGCTTAGAACCATCTCCAGAGATTTTTACCAAGTCAATCTCCCAGATAAGTTCCTTGCCAGCCAACTGCTCAACATAAGGCACAGGAACAACAGGACCTTTCGGCAAAATTGTCTTAACTCCCTGAGCCAGGTGATAGATGCCGTGGATCTTACCTTCACTATCTGGGTAGAATTTCGCACTTGCAGGGTAGGCATCTGATTCTTGAACCTTTTTGACTAATGCTTCAAAACGTGCCACTCCATCTTCTTCTAAGAAACTTTCCAAATCTTTCTTATCAAAGTAGACAGGTGATAGAATACCCTGGCAGAAATCTAAATGAGCAGCTTTATCAGCTAGATAGTTCTTAACAGTTTCTTGGAAATAGTTTTCCAAATCAAAGTCTGCCAAGCCTTCAACTGCTTCACCAACCTTACTAGACAAGGCTTGCAAGAGAGTTTCTACAATCTCCCAGTCAGCTCTTGTAATCAAGTCAGGAATGATTACTTGATAGCCTTTTTGAGTATCTAGATATCGAACTTTAAAGAGAAATTGAGACTTGCCTACGATTCCACACTCGATATACTCAAGGCGATTGAGAGGTTGACGCAGGTAAACAGCATCATAACTATGGGACTCTAAGCCTTCTACCAAACTTAAAATTGATTTAGCTGTAAGAATCTCCTGTTGTCCTAAAATACTTTGTTTATTTGGAATAAAAAATGTTTTAACCATAATGGTCTCCTTTGAAATCGTTTACATATAGTATACACCATTTTCCTGAAAGATGCAGAAACAAATTTAAGATTTTTTAGTCAAAAGCATAGAAAAACAGCCTTTTAGGGCTGTTAATGTTTATTATACAACTTCAGAATGATCCAGGCTCTCACCAATTTTTGCTAAACGTTCGATAACTTGATCTTGTGTCAATTCATGCTCTAAAACATAGCGATTACGTGGGTGAACACGACACTCGTGTGAGCAACCACGAAGATATTTGTCTTCATTGTCTTCTGATGTCAAGATACGGCGGTTACAGAAAGGATTTCCACAGTTGACATAGCGTTCGCAAGGTGTACCATCGAACCAGTCTTTCCCGACGATAGTTGGATTGACATGGTTGACATCGACTGCTATACGTTCGTCAAATACGTACATTTTCCCATCCCAAAGTTCTCCTTGAATCTCTGGATCTTTACCATAAGTCGCAATTCCTCCATGCAATTGACCGACATCTTTGTAGCCTTCACGGACCATCCAGCCAGAGAATTTCTCACAGCGGACTCCACCTGTACAGTAAACTACGACGCGCTTGTCCATGAACTTTTCCTTGTTATCACGGACCCATTGTGGTAACTCACGGAAGTTACGAATGTCTGGACGGATAGCCCCACGGAAGTGTCCAAGGTCGTACTCATAGTCATTACGAGTATCAAGGACAACTGTATCTTCGTCAAGAAGGGCTTCTTTAAATTCTTTTGGAGACAAGTAAGCACCTGTTGTTTCAAGTGGGTCGATGTCGTTGTCAAAGTTATCATCCTCTAAACCAAGGTGGACAATCTCTTTCTTGTAGCGAACAAACATCTTCTTGAAGGCTTGCTCACTTTCTTCGTCAATCTTGAACCAGAGGTCTTCCATACCTGGAAGGCTATGAACGTAGTCCATGTATTTTTGCGTTGTTTCGTAGTCACCAGAAACGGTTCCGTTGATTCCTTCGTCTGCCACTAGGATACGGCCCTTGAGCCCGATAGACTTACAGAAAGCCAAATGGTCTGCAGCAAATTGTTCCGCGTTTTTGATTGGAACATATTTATAGTAAAGTAAAACTCGAATATCTTTTGTCATAAGATTGATTCTCTTTTCTAAGATTAAATTATCAGAATTTTTCATTCAACTATACCAGTATACTCTCCCAAGAAAGCGAATGCAATTTATTTGACCGAAAAATGAAAAACAAGACCCATTTTCAGATTTTGTTTCAACTAAATATTCGATGAAGAAAAGTTAACAAAAATGGCAAAGTTGCTACAATATTATTAATCACATGGACTGCATAGCTAGGATAGATACTCTTGGTATAACGAGTTAATCCAGCACAACATAATCCAAATGTCGAAAAAACAAGAATATCTAAGAAATTGGGAAAGCTAGAAAAATGAGGAAGAGCAAACAAAACCGAAGGAAGAATCAGGTCAAGTCCAAGCTTCGAATCTTTAAAGAAGGCGTGTTGGAACAAACCCCTATAAATCAACTCTTCCATCAGAGGACCTAGGAAAAATAAGGTCAGGTAGAGACCCAATTCGGCAAAATTTGTCTCACTATAGCCGATTAGTACAGCCCAGCCTTCAGAGGTTGACTGTACCTGTCTTGCCGTTTGGAAATTAAAAGATATACAAAGTACAGTTACGAGAACCGTCAAAACTGTATATCATAGCCATTTTTTCTTTGGAATAACAAAAAGATAGCCATGTCCTGTCTTGACTAAAATCCAAATCATGAGGCCAATAAAGACAAGACTGATAAGATTTTTAATCCAGAAAAAATTGCCAATCTGAGAAGAAAACTGCCAGTAATTTTGAACCACCAGTGTTAGCTGAGAGAGTCCATATACGAAAAATAAGTAGGATAAGATTGCACTGATTTTAAAGAGTAGATGGTATTTTTTCATATGTCTGTGTCCAATGTTATATGTAAGAGCAAATATCTAGATAGAAATACAGATAATTATATGCACTTACCCTAAAAAGAATCACCACCCCGTCTGGAAAAACCAGATAAGGCAGTGATTGCTCTTTTTAGGAATGAATACACGAAATCAATTGTTCTTGCGATTATTTGCTTTTCAAGAATTCGTCGTATTGTTTTTGCATTTCATCCAATACTTTTTGGTAAGCACCTTCAGATTTAAGTTTTTCCATCAATTCTGGAATAGCTTTTTCTGGGTCTACAGTACCAGTGTTGATAGCTGTATCGAATTGTTGCATAGTGTTAGTGATAGCTGAGATTTCAGATTTCACGTTGTCAGTGTTAAAGATGAATCCAAGCGCTGGAGATTCTTTTGCAGTTTCCAAGTCTTTCTTAGATTGTGCAATTTGTTCATCTGTAACGTTTTCGTTGATGTAAAGGATCCAGTTGTTACCAGTGTTCCATCCTGACATGTGAGTGTTTCCTTTGTAACCGTCAAGGACTTTAACACGGTTTTCTTTACCTGCAACTTTTTCCCAGTTCTTGCCTTCTGGTCCATAAACAAGTCCGTTCAAGAGTTCTGGGTTAGTGTTCAAGAGGTTCAATACTTCCATTGCTTTTTCTTTGTTCTTAGAGTTGTTTGAGATTACAAAGTTAGCAACTTGAGTTGTTTGGTTTTTCTTGATGAAGTTAGTAAATGGTTTAATTTGGATGTCTCTGTTAGCAACACGAGAAAGCAAGCTGCTACCGTAGTCAGCTGGTCCTACTGTTTCTTCGCGAGCAAACCAAGTATCTTGAGTAAGGTCATATGAAGTTTCGCTTGTTGCTACGTCTTTTGGAATGTATCCTGCTTCATAGAATTTGTGAAGAGTCTTCAAGTGTTCTACGAAACGAGGAACTTCGTAACGGTTTACGATCTTAGTAGTGTCACCTTCAAGGTCGATGACAAATGGAAGTCCGTTTGCAACTGGGTAGTCAAAGTTTTCTGATGGGATAAAGTTTTTACCAACAGCAAATGGCATTACATCTGGAGCTTTTTCTTTGATTTGTTTCAATACTGGTTCAAGTGTTTCGTATGAAGTTACACCTGAGATATCAATTCCATATTTTTCAAGAAGTGGGCCGTTGAAGGCAAAGTTTTGTGAAGATGCAACGTTGGCTGCAACTGGAACAGAATAGATCTTACCGTTTACAGTGTTACCTTTGATGTAAGCTGGGTCAAGTGCTTTGTAAAGTTCAGCTCCTTCTTTCTTGTACAATTCTGTCAAGTCAGCATAAGCACCTTTTTGAGCGTTTACGACATAGTTATCTGCAAAGGCGATATCATAGTTTTCACCTGATGAAGTGATAACTGACATTTTCTTGCTGTAGTCACCCCAACCAAGGTATTGGATATCCAATTTAGCGCCAACTTTTTCTCCGATGATTTTGTTTGCATTTTCTAGCAATTCGTCCAAGTTATCTGGTTTGTCACCGATTTGATACATTTTGATAACAGTCTTATCACCTGAAGATGATGATTCAGCAGCTTTTTGGTTGTTTCCTTTAAGGTTTCCACAAGCTGCAAGGCTAGCAGCTAAAGCGACAAGGCTAGCAGATGCAAAAGCATATTTTTTCCAGTTTTTCATTATAAAAACTCCTTTTTTTATTTTTAAAGTTATTAACAAAATTAGATTATTGATTTTCCTTTGCCAGAAAAATCAGAGTTAGAAAAGAAACATTGTTTCTTAAATATCCTTACTCTTTAACACCACCGATAGTCAAACCTTTTACAAAGTAGCGTTGGAAGAATGGGTAGAGGATCGCAATCGGAACAGTCGCAACTACGACCATAGCCATACGACCTGTTTCTTTTGGTAGGGCAACCGCAAGTTGTCCTGACATACCAACTGACTTAGCAATGTAATCCATGTTGTTTTGAATTTGCATAAGCAAATATTGCAACGGATACAAGTTATCACTCTTGATGTAAAGAAGGGCGTTAAACCAGTCATTCCAGAAGCCAAGCGCTGTCAATAGTGTGATCGTTGCGATACCTGGTAATGACAGTGGCAAACAGATTTGGAAGAAGATACGAGCTTCACTAGCTCCATCGATACGAGCTGATTCGAGGATTGCTTCTGGGATGGTTTTCTTGAAGAAAGAACGCATCAACATGATGTTGAATGGTGATAGAAGCATTGGAACAATCAAGGCCCAAATGGTATCACCAAGGTGAAGCAATTGTGTCACCACAATATAGCCTGGTACCAAACCAGCGTTGAACAACATACTAAGAAGAGCGAAGATTGTAAAGAATTTACGATACTTAAATGTCGAACGCGAGATGGCATAGGCATAAGTTGTCGTGATAAAGACGTTTGTCAATGTACCGACAACTGTCACAAACACTGAGATAAAGAGTGCTTGTAAAATCTTATCTTTGAACTGAGCCAAAAACTCAAAACCATCTAATCCAAACTGTGATGGGAAGAAGCTATATCCATATTGAACGATACTCTTCTCATCTGTAACTGAGATAATGATTACAAAGATGAAAGGCAAGATACAAGAGAAGGCCAGCAAACCAGAAATGATACTAAAGAAGATATCTGCTTTCTTGCTGAAGGAGTGTATGCCAACATTATCAATTTTTTCTTTTTGAATTTTTTTTGCCATGTGCTCCTCCTTTCTAGAATAGTGCTGAGTTAGGATCAACACGTCTTGCAAGTAAGTTTGATAGAATAACCAGAATCAAACCAACGACTGACTGATAGAGACCGGCTGCTGATGCCATACCGATATCTGCTGTCTGAGTCAAACCATTAAAGACATAGACGTCCAATACGTTTGTTACGCTATAGAGCTGACCAGCGTTGTGAGGGATTTGGTAGAAGAGACCGAAGTCTGCACGGAAGATGTTTCCGACTGCAAGGATGGTCAATACTGTCACAAGTGGTGTCAACTGAGGGATGGTTACGTTGCGAATACGTTGCCATTTGCTAGCACCGTCCACTGTCGCTGCTTCGTAGTAAGTTGGGTCAATACCCATGATTGTAGCGTAGTACATAACACTACTGTATCCGAAGCCTTTCCAGATACCTAGGAAAAGGAGGAGGTAAGGCCAGATACTGATATCTGCGTAGAAGTTAATCCCTTTCATTCCGAGAGCTTCTAAGGTGTGATTGATAAGCCCTTTATCGATATTTAGGAAAGCATCTGTAAAGAAACTGATGATAACCCAAGATAGGAAGTACGGGAATAACATAGAAGTTTGGTAGATTTTAACCATTTGCTTAGAGCGAAGTTCACTAAGGATAATGGCAATCCCAACTGACACGATCAAACCGATAAAGATGAATCCAAGGTTGTAAAGGACAGTGTTTCGAGTGATGACAAAGGCATCTTTTGAACTAAATAAGAATCTGAAGTTATCTAGTCCAACCCATTTACTATTTATAATACTGTGGACGAATCCTTCACCAGTCATATGGTAGTCTTTGAAGGCAACCACATTTCCAAATACTGGGATGTAGAAGAATAAGATCAACCAAAGTGTCCCTGGTAAAACCATTAAGAGAAATATCCAATTATCTCTCAAAGTTTTTGAAAACTTGTTCATAATTTCCTCCCTTTTTATTTTTCTAAAACTTGATAATCTCACAATTTTTAGACTTGATAACGTTTACAAAAATAGTATACTCCTATTTTAAGGATAGTTTAAACTACTAATTATAGAAAAAACTCCACAAATTATTTTATGTGGAGAACTTTTTTTTATAATAAGAAGTGTGTTTCACGAGAAACTTTCTTCCTGAATAGAGTTTTTCTAGGTCGTATAAATAGTTGAAGCTGTCGCAATGGTATGCCATTGGTTGGCTGTTGTTGCTACGAAGTCCTTGTCTCCATAGAAATCATTAAATGGCAAGATCTCTACGTCTAGTTCGTCAATACGAGAGATTTCGCCTGCTAGGTAGTTTTCAATGCGGCTTTCTGCGCGCTTGATCCGTTGCAAGAGTCCACCCATACGGATGTCCACTGTATCCAAGCCAAAGACCTTGTTCTCTTTTAGCCATTGTTGGCTAAAGAACTTGTGGAAGTTTTCAATCTCGCTTCGGAGTTTTGGTAATTCTTCTCTAGCAATTTGTTGTAAGCTCTCTTTATCGCCTGCTTGATAGGCTTGACGGATGCGTCGTCCCACATCAACCTTGCTACTTAAAATGGTATTCAATTGGGCCTGAGTCTCAAAGAGGTAGGCATAGTTCCCAGCTTTCTCTTTAATGTCAGAAAGGGTTTCAGCTGCCTGGGCAAAGTGAGGTTTGTCCTGTTCAGGAGTCATGTGCTTGTCAAGGATTGGACAGAGGACATCCTGATAAAAGACATAGCGGTTGGGGTTGATACCATGTATATTACCTGGTAGGTCTGGCAAGAGGTTGGCTAGATCCAGCTGCATGAAGTCCTCAACTGACAGACCTGTATTGGTCTTGAAGTGGGCAGATAGACGCTCTAAATCATTGCGGTAGCTGAGTTCTGCCCAAATTTGTAAGCTTGGTAGGATCGAGAACTGGGCTGTTTCACCACCATTATCTCCCCAACCAGTCACAATGACTTCTTTAATCTGATTGGCACGGCAGGCTGTGTTTGCTTCAAGAGCAATGAGACGACTGAAATGGTTATGAGGTGTAAAGCCAATCCATTTCCAAGCACCACCTGCAAAGGCGATATCCTGGCTAATCTTGTGGTGGTTACTGAAGTTACGATTGTATTTTTCTTCGCTATCCTGATAATAATCCCAGTAAACCAAGGTCACACGGTCTTTGAGACGGTCTAGATAAACTCGTGTTTCCTCTGGAATTTCCACATCACGGTCGTACTGGCCATCTGCTGACATGAGCTTGAAGAACATATCGCTCCACATCTGGCAGTGGAAACCGTACTTGTCTGCAATATCCAGCACGCGCTCCAAGTGTTGACACATAAGGAGACTACGGTCCACAATACCGTTCAAGATAAGGTAGCGTCCCAAACCAACCAAGTGGGCTTCATCCATCCCGATGTTGACCTTGCGAGTTTGTAGTTTAGATAACGTCGCAAACATACCGTCAATCAGGTCGTAGACTTTTTCTTCACCGATGAGGAGGATATCTTCTACATCGCGGAGTTGCTGCACTTCCTTGACACCCCATTTGACAAAGGCTGATAAGTGAGCCAAGGTTTGGATGCAGGGGACAAAAGTCATGTCAAACTGCTGGGCGTAGGCTTCAATTTCCTGTAACTCTTCAGCTGAGTATGCCCCACGGAAATAGCCAAAGTAAGGTTGTCCCTCGATTTGATAAGTGTCTTCCATGTAGAGCTCAAAAGTTGAATAACCCATGAGAGCCAAGACTTCAATCATCTGCTTGGCAGATGCGACATTGAGCACGGCATTGCGCGAACAGTCCGCCATGTAGGCCAAATCTTCATAAGCCGCCTGCTCCTCAATCTCTACCTTGTCACCTTCAGCTAAAGCTGTTGCCAGCACAGACAAGGCACGGTAGAGTTGATGAGGTTTACGGTAGGTCAGTTGATACTGCCCGTTCTCACCCTTGATAGAGATGGAGGCTTGGTCAGACTGAGCGACTGCCACCTCTACATCTGGTAGGGAAATGTGATTTTTTAATGCTTCAACAGCTTGGGCTTGTTTGAGACTAAGTCCTGTAAATCTTACCATTGGTTTTCCTCCTGTAACCAGTTGACAAGGGCACCGTAGAGATTAGCATCTGCGTGATAAGTGCAAGCTTGAATGACTGGAGCGATGGTATATTCTTCATATCTTTCCACAAAGGAGTCTACTGCTTTGTGCACACCCTTGATAAAATCAGGGTTCTGACTGATAGAGCCACCTAGGCTAATCACATCTGGATCGATGAGATACTGGATATTGAGAAGCCCTTGAGCTAGGTTGCGATTCATGCGTTCAATGGCTTCTTGGCAAAGGGCATTTCCTGCCGCAGCCTCTTGGTAAACCTTGCGTCCGTCCCAGTCTGATTGACCTGATTTTTCAATCACATAACGAACCATATTTCCTGTTGATGCTAGTTGCGACCAGTTGTTGAGGCTTTCTGCTGGTTCGATGGTTGTCATGTAGCCAAACTCACCACCCAAACCATGGCGACCACGGTGAAGCTTCCCATTGATAATCATAGCCCCACCGATCCCTGTACCAATGACGACACAGGCTGCATTTTCAATCTCAGGATGAGCTAGTAGTTCACTAAGTCCAACACAGTTGGCATCATTTTCTAGATGGACAGGTAGCTGGTGATGAGCAAGGGCCTCATACCATGAAAATCCATGGATATAAGGAATGGCACTAATCCCCTCAATTACACCTGTTTCTTGATTGACCGCTCCTGGAACACTCATAGCAATCCCACGATAGTCCTGTTCTGACAAGCGTTGGGCCAACCAAGCCAATAAATCTTCTAGAGTTTCTGGAGTTGGGGTGCTAGTCTTATCTAAAATCTTTCCATCAGGAGTTAGACTAGCAAACTTAATGCCAGTCCCTCCGATATCAATTGTTGCAATGGTCATTGCTTTCACCTGGAAAAAGGAGCGAGTCAGTAGTTGGTTCTTACTTTTTCGCTCTTCCTTTCTGTTTATGTTTTCTTTTTGAAATTAAATTTCTTCTTTTTTGATCAATTCTGTACGAATTTCTTGTGGTGCCAATAATCCCGAATGGACTGGGTATGGGCGTTCCAACAAGTCAAGAATAGTTTGTTGTTTTTCAGACACACGGATATTTTCTTGACTCATGTTATAGTAACGAAGGACATAACCTTCTTCATTCTCAGCCACCTTAAAGGCTGTTGGGCATACTTGTGGCAAGTTCAGTGCCGGATGGTTAAAGAGGCTACCCGTTGCTGCAACGCTACCCTCTTGTTTTGCAACTTGAAGAGCTGTAAATGGCACCTGGAAGGCTTTGGCACGACGGAAAGCTGAGAAGCGTTCCCCTGCTTGGTGACATTCTACTGCAAATTCAACTTCGATAGCTCGCAAGCACTGAGCTTCTGGCGTTGGGAAGTAGCCCCAGTCACCTAGCTCACCTGAAGCACGAAGAAGGGTTACAGCCATGGTGTCGTCTCCAAGAATTTCATACTCGTGCAATCCTTTATTGGATACGGTCACTCCTTTTACATCATCATACAAGCTGACAAAGGCTTGTTGGTGTTGTGGATTTTCAGGATTTTCCCAAGAAGCTGCTGGTTTATTTGGTCTTGTCACAACTTCATAGATGCTTTCAGAAGCATTGCTTGGACGAGTGTTATGAGTTTTCACCAAGAGACGAATGCGGTGATCCTTGGCTGTGTTGGTAAAGCGAGTCTTGAAGCGAATCTGTGGATTGTCCACAAAGACAGTCATTTCTGTTTCAAGAGGAATGGTTGTCAACTCTTCAGAACGACCTGCATCTCGTTTCATGAACTCAATGATACCTCTTTGTTCAGCATCCAATTTTTCATCTGCGCTAACTGGGATAGTCAAGTCATGCTTGAGCAAGACCTTAGCATAGCGAGCATTGTTTTCTAGAACTTCATAACCTTTCAGTTGAGCGTAGATTGGCTCAGTTCCTTTCGGCTGGAAGTAAATGTACTCGTTACCAATATCTCCACGGTCCTCGAATTGGATGAAATCTTCGTAAGCTTCGTTAGTAGTCTTGTCGTAGACTGTAATTCCTTGGTCTACACTAACAGTCACAAATGGTGTATCAATGACTCCATTTTGGTAAATACCATCACGGTGATTTACTTGACCTTCAACCAATTGGAAGCTTGCCCAAGAAAGCGGAGCAAGGTGAACTGGGATTGTCACGCGCACTTGACGTGCAATATATGGTTGGCGGAATTTATCCTTAGGTAAAGTATAACCAAAACTTGCTCCCAAGTCTTCAATCTTGGCTTCAAGGACATGGCCATCCAAATCTTCAACATGGTAGTCTGGCAAGGTCACAGCTGCCATCTTCTTATAGCCTTCTGTTGGATGCAATTCTTTGAAATCACAAGTCACAACATCCACTACAACACTGACTGTATCAACCTTGTCATGTAAAGCTGTATTGACAACCGTAAAGAGGTGGTCACTTTGCGCTTCTTGAGTTGCTATTTTATGTTTCCACTCATTGAGAAGGTTGGTCTTGACAAAGTTTCCAACTTGGTTGACCTTGGCAAAACGAGTTTCCATTTCACGGTGAACTTCGTCAATACTGCATCCACAGATGCTATCGTGTGGTGCATTTTGCAAGAGTACTTTCCAAGCATAAGTTAATTGATCCTTGTGGTTATGTCCACCGGTGATGATGGTCAAAGGTTCTACTACTTGCTCCAGCAAGTTGCTATTTTCTTGGAAGGCTTGTTTGAGGTAAACGCGTGAAGAAGAAGTATTGGCAAGAGTATACCAACCATCCGTTTCCTGACTAGTCAACTCACCTGTAACCGTTGATAGGTGTTCAGGAAGTGCGCTTTCCACTGCTTGCACATATTCATCAAAGGAGCTGTGAACAAAGGTCACGTCTGGGAAAAGTTCGTTGGCTACTCGAATAGCTTCACTCAAGTTTCGTTGAACTGGCTGGTGGTCACATCCGTTCATCATCAACCATTGGTTAGTAGAAGCATAGTCACGAACATCTGCCAATTTTTGTTTCCAGAAAGCTAAAGCTTCGTCTTTATCTACTGGAATTTCGTTCCCGTTACTGTACCAATTAGCAAATAGAATGCCGAGGACACGGCTACCATCCGCACCTTGCCAGTACATTTCAGAAAATTGAGAGGTAAACTGCTCATCTTCGAGGACTTGGTTGTCAAATCCGATTGGTTTAACACCGCGACCAAAGGCTGCTACGTGGATACCTGATTTTTGAAGGATTTGAGGTGCTTGCCCCATATTTCCAAAGGTATCAGGGAAGTAACCAATCTGAGTAGATTTGCCCCATTTGGCACATTCAGCTTGACCAATCAAGGTATTGCGGACATTGGCTTCACTGGAGATCAGGTAATCATCCTGTAAGATGTAGAATGGTCCAATCTTGAGCTTGCCTTCGTCGATATAGCGCTGAACCTTGTCACGGTTTTCAGGGCGAATTTCTAAATAGTCATCAAGGACAATGGTTTGTCCATCCAAATGGAAACTCTTGAACTCAGGGTCATTTTCAAAAAGATCAAAAAGATTGTCAAAAAGTTCCACCAATTGCATACGATGACTTTCAAAAGGTAAGTACCACTCACGATCCCAGTGGCTGTGAGAGATAATATGTACAACAACATTTTCCATGAGTAAAACCTCATTCTAACTTAAATTTAAAAATATATTTGTGATTCTGTACAAGAATCTATTGAGCTAAGGCTCATTAGCGAATATCTAGGTAATCCAAGACTAATTCGCAGAACATCATGTTGGCCCATGAGAACCACTCACGAGAGTAGAGAGTCGGATCATCTACGTGGAAGCTTTCGTGCATAACGCCTGTACCTCCATCGCAGACAACTAACTGATCTAGCAAGAATTTCTTCTCTGCCTTATCCGTCGTTGTCAATCCTTGGATAGATAGAGCAATCGGCCAGATATAGCGGTAGAAGGTATGAGAACTTCCTAGTCCACTAGCGTATTCTCCTTGGTAGAAGTATGGATTTTCAGGACTGAGAATAGTGCGACGAGTGGCTTGATACACTTCGTCATTGACATCACAGTAACCAAGATATGGAGCAGCTAACAAACTTGGTACGTTAGGGTCGTCCATGATGCTAGCATTTCCCAAACCATCTACCTCAAAGGCATAGATTTTCTCGCCCTTGCTGTTAGTGGTGTAGGCGTAATTTTCGATACCTTCTTGAATCTCAGCTTGCAGGCGTTTTGTATCTGCAATTATACTCTCACTATCGGCTAGATTCAATGATGCAAAGATTTCCTGGACATAACCCAAAACAACTACTGCAAACATATTGGAAGGAATCAAGTAGCTATACTGACAGCAGTCATCACTTGGACGAAAGGCTGACCAGGTCATCCCTGTCACAGCAAAGTCTGGCCCAAAGCCGTCATTTACCAAGGTATCTTCCTTACGATCAGTATCACGGACGAAGCGATAAGGCGAGTTCTTATGATCTTGTTCCACCGTCCAGAGATGAAGGATTTCCTTAGTCGCTGTAACAAAGGTTTCATCAAATTGGCTCGTTTCTCCAGTTTCTTTCCAGAGAAGATAAGCCAACTGCAAAGGGTAGCAGAGTGAGTCTACTTCATACTTGCGCTCCCAAATCCAACCATTGAGGTCGGTATGATCTGTTTCATGGTGACCTTTCCAGTTCTCTTCAATATTAAAAGAGTTGGCATAGGGATCCTTGAGAATCAAGGTCATCTGACGTTTAACCAAGCCAGCAATGGTTTGGCGCAAACGTGGGTCTCTTTTTGCCACATGAAGGTATGGTCTCAGCTGAGCAGTTGAGTCACGAAGCCACATAGCCGGGATATCTCCCGTCAGTACAAAGGTTGAGCCGTCTTCTAAGATTTCAACTGTATTGTCTAAAGTGTCTGTGTAGCAACGTTCAAAGACATCTACCCATTCAGGATGATCTTTAGCACGCTCTGCCACCTCATCTAGCCACTCTCTGACAATTTCTTTTGAATATACCATAAACTATTTTGCCTCTTTCAAACAAATTTTCATTTTCAGTATATAGCTTTTAGTCCAGAAAATATATACACAAATGTTAGTCATTATTCTACAAAATTGTTATATTTTGAAGTCGCTTTCTAAAAGTCTCCTTTTTCTGATATAATGTATAAAACTACTGAAGGAACTGCTATGAAACCTATACTTGAAACTATCGACACCCGATTTGGAACAGCAAGTAAACATGCTTTTTCACGAGGAAACACCCTACCTTACACAGGGGTTCCTTTTGGCATGAATTACTTTGTTCCACAAACTAGCGACCAGGAAGGTTCTTGGTTCTTTGATCCCCATCTTCCTATCTTTCAGGGTATTCGACTAACCCACCAACCTAGCCCTTGGATTGGCGATTACTCCTGGCTATTGCTGACACCAATTACAGGAGAAATCAGCGGCGATACTCTCTTTCATCGTCAATCTTCTTATAATCTTGAACGTGCTATTTTTAATCCTCATTTTTTAAAGATTTTTTCTGAGCGTTATCAGATTGAAACGCAACTAAGTCCTACTTGCTATGGAGCTTCTATTCAACTAAGACAGATACAAGGAAAAGCCCTCTCCCTCTATCTTCACGCAGCAGATGAACTGACAGTTGAACAAGTCGATAACCGAACTATGACCCTGAGACAAGAAGGTGAAACCGAAACCAATAAAAGTCCTCTCGTCATGTATGCTGCACTCGCATTTTCTGTAGAAATCCTTTCTATTACGCAAGAGGGACAGGACTGGCGAATTGACTTGGCTGGAGCAGAAGCCCTCATTCAACTGGCAACTTCTTTTATTTCCAAAGAACAGGCCCTCTTTAATCTTCCTAAACAGGATTTTGAAGAAACAAAACAAGACGCCAAGACAAGTTGGGAAAATCTTCTAGGTCGCTTTGATGTCGTAGAGACTGGGTCAGTAGACCGAACATTTTTTGACCACTGTCTTTATAGACTCTTTCTCTTCCCGCAAACATTTTATGAGGTAAATGAACAGGGTGAAAACATCCATATGGACCTTGCTTCGAGAACTATCAAGCCTGGTCTACTCTTCACCAACAATGGTTTTTGGGATACTTTCCGCACTTCATTCCCACTCTTCGCCTTGATTATTCCAGAGTACTATCGTCAGTTTCTCGAAGGCTTCCTCAATAGCTACCGTGACACCGGATACCTCCCTAAGTGGCTGGCTCCTGACGAACGAGGCATGATGCCTGGTACTTTGATCGATGGTCTTATTGCAGATAGCGCCTGCAAAAACATGGCACCTGAACTTGAGGAGGAATTTCTCAAAGCTATGCTTGAAACTGCGACCAAGGCAGATCCAAAAGCTATCAACGGACGACACGGCCTTGCTCAATACCAAGAACTGGGCTATCTATCTACAAACTTCCATGAAAGTGTCAGTCATACACTGGACTATGCTTACAGTGATTTTTGTATCTCTACTTGCGCAGCAAAATTAGGTCAAAAAGAGCTGGCACAAACCTATGCCCACTATTCTAAAAACTATCAGAATCTATTTGATCCTGAGACAGGATATATGAGGACGCGTGATATAGATGGCAACTTCCGTCCTGACTTTTCTCCTTATAGTTGGGGCCGTGATTATGCTGAGTGTTCAGCCATCCAAGCCAGTCTCGGTGTCTTACACGATATTTCTGGACTTAGCCAACTAATGGGTGGGAAAGAAGCCTTTAGCAACTATCTCTTAAAAGTTTGTCAAAGTTTACCGCTCTTTGAAACGACGGGTTATGGATATGAAATTCACGAGATGAGCGAAATGGCAACCGCGCCATTTGGTCAACTAGCCATTTCAAACCAACCAAGTTTCCATATCCCTTATCTGTTCCGTTACAGTAATTATCCCCAATATACCAGTCTCTTAATCAAGACGCTCCGTCAAAAAGCCTTTCGAGCTGGCTGGGATGCTTATCCAGGCGATGAGGATAACGGTAGTCTCTCCGCCTGGTATGTCTGGTCTGCTCTTGGACTTTATCCAACCTGTCCAGGAAAAGCGTCTTACGACCTTGGGATTCCACTCTTTGACCACCTTCGTGTCTATCTAGCAGAAAAAAAACAGTGGTTGGATATTCGCACGCAACAAAATCATGAACACTTCCACTTTGTACAAGACTGTCATCTTGACGGAAAAGAAGTTCAGAGTATTGGTCACCAGGATTTGCTAAACGCCCAAAATCTCAACTTTACCCTCAACTGGTTACCAATTCACTAATAAGCCAAATCTCTTTGTCATGTACAAGGGGATTTTCTGATTTATACCAAATCCTCCACAAAGTTATCCACAGATTGTGTATAACTTTCAATCAACTTTCAAATCAATTTCATGTACTTCCAAACGATTTCTCTCAACCATTTTTTTGACATTCTAAAGTAAAACACCCTGAATAGCCTGTTCTATCCGTCTTTATAACCGACTAGCTTAGTACTCAACTCACACATTCTATCTCTTTTTTCTAAACTAACATTTGGAAAACAATTGTTTATTTCACAAAGTTATCCACAGATTATGTATAACTTTTACTCAAGTACAAACTCCAGCTGATAAATTCCCCCTACATTTTTTATAGGAAATTTCGGATTTTGTTAGGCGCTTTCAAAAAAACATGATATACTGAAATTAATAGAAAAGGAGACATTATGAAAAAAGATCAACACCAACTTAATTGGCTGATGGTTTCTCTGATTGCCTTCAACATGGTTTGGGGGCTAGGAAACGTCGTCAACAACTATTCTCAACAGGGAATTTCAGTCGTCGTATCTTGGATTTTGATCCTCGCACTCTACTTTATCCCCTATTCCCTCATCGTTGGACAACTAGGTTCTACCTTTAAGGAAAGCGGAAGCGGTGTTAGTGACTGGGTTGAAAAAACATCAACCAAACGTTTAGCCTACTTTGCTGCTTGGACCTACTGGGTTGTGCATATCCCTTATCTCGCACAAAAACCTCAAGGAATTCTAATTCCGCTTGGTTGGGCCTTGCAAGGTAACGGACAATTCCTTAAACAAATCGACATCCACTGGATCGTTATTCTCTGCTTGCTAATCTTTGGACTTTTCCTCTACCTTTCTACAAAGGGATTGGCAACTCTAAAAGTCATTGGTAGCTTAGCGGGAAGTGCTATGTTGATTATGTCTTTACTCTTTGTGCTTTTGGCTGTCGGTCTGCCTTTCATTAAACCAGACATCCAATTTGCGACACCGCACATGGATCAACTGAGCACCTACATTCCAAACTTTGATTTTTCTTATTTTACAACGATTTCACTACTAGTCTTTGCAGTTGGTGGTTGTGAAAAAATTTCCCCTTATGTTAATCAAACCCGCAACCCTGCAAAAGAATTTCCAAAAGGTATGATTGTCATGGCCATCATGGTAGGACTGTCTGCTATTCTCGGATCAGTTGCCATGGGAATGCTATTTGATGGCAATAACATCCCTGAAGACCTCATGCGTAATGGCGCTTATCAAGCCTTCCAAATGTTAGGAAATTCTTGGGGAGTTGGAAACCTCTTTGTCGTGATCTACGCTCTTACAAACATGGTCGGACAAATCGCTGCGCTTGCCTTCTCTATTGACGCACCATTGCAAATCCTTCTCAATAACGCTGATGAAGACTACATCCCAAGCTGGCTTCGTAAACGTACTGAGAAAGGTGTCCTCATTAACGGCTACCTTCTTACAGGTGTCCTCGTTAGCCTTATCATCATCCTTCCAATTTTTGGTATTCAGGAAATTGACGGACTTGTAAAATGGATGACCAACCTCAATTCTATCGTAATGCCAATGCGTTATCTCTGGGTATTCCTTGCCTATATGATGCTCAACCGTGCTTGGAAAACATACAAAAATGCCGAATACAAGTTTGTGAATAATCCTAAGCTTGGCTTTGTTATCGGTACTTGGTGCTTCCTCTTTACTGCCTTCGCTTGTATCCTTGGTATGGTTCCAAAAATTAACTATGCTGAGAATCCAACTGCTTGGCAATTCTCTCTTCTTACAAACATCTTAACCCCAATTATTCTGATTGGATTAGGTGTGATTCTACCAGTACTTGCCAAAAAAGAACAAAAGAAACAAATCAAATAAATTCTACTATTAGCTAGATAGTTTCACTTTTGTCTTTTCCTGAAAGAAAAATCCCTTTGAACAGTAGCGTTCAAGGGGATTTCTTTTTGTCTAATAGTCTATTTTTTATTTGGCCTCATACCAAGTCACGCCTTCATTTTCATCAGCAATCAGGGGTACACTGAGTTGAATGGCTTCTTCCATGGTTTGTTTGACAAGTTTTTTAATAGCTACCAATTCTGACTTAGGCACTTCAAGAACAATTTCATCGTGCACTTGTAACAGCATCTTAGTTTGATAACCACCTGCAACCAAGGCCTTATCTAGCTGAATCATGGCAATTTTGAGAATATCTGCAGCCGATCCTTGGATTGGTGAGTTGATAGCTGTACGTTCCGCAAAACCACGAATGTTAAAGTTACGCGAATTAATATCTGGCAACTCACGACGACGTTTGAAGAGAGTCTCCACATAACCCTTATCACGCGCTTCACGAACCACTTCATCCATGTAATTTTTAATTCCTGGGAAACGTTCAAAGTAGGTATCGATGTATGCTTTAGCCTCTTTACGACTGATACCTAGGTTATTGGATAAACCAAAGTCTGAAATTCCGTAAACCACTCCAAAGTTGACAGCCTTGGCATTGCGACGGTCGTTTGGAGTCACATCCTCAGGACGTTCAATTCCAAAGACACGCATGGCTGTCGAGGTATGGATATCCGCTCCCTCTTGGAAAGCCTTGATTAAATGCTCATCTTTAGAGATATGCGCCAAAACTCGCAACTCAATCTGTGAATAGTCAGAGCTGAGGAGGACACTGTCCTCCCATTCTGGTACAAAAGCCTTACGGATAAGGCGACCTTGTTCCAAACGAACAGGGATATTTTGCAAGTTTGGATCCACACTAGACAGACGCCCTGTCTGAGTTAAATCTTGCACATAGCGCGTGTGAATCTTGCCGTCAGATAAAATCCAGTCCTGCAAACCAATCACATAAGTCGATTGAATCTTAGCAATTTGACGATAATCTAAAATTTTCTTGACGATTGGGGCAATAGGAGCTAGGCGCTCTAACACATCCACTGCTGTTGAGTAACCGGTCTTGGTTTTCTTGGTGTACTCTATAGGGAGGTCTAGCTTTTCAAAAAGTAGTTCGCCCAACTGTTTAGGTGAGTTGATATTAAACTCCTCACCAGCCAATTCATAAATCTCTTGAGTCAGCTTTTCAATGACAAGCTCATTTTCAGCTTGCATCTCGAGTAGAGTTTCTTTTTTAACCTTAATCCCAGCGATTTCCATCTTAGCAAGAACAAAGGCCAGAGGCTGCTCCATATCATAGAGAAGGTTTAACTGTCCGTTTTCACTTAATTTTTCAAGTAAAACAGGCCCTGTCTCAACCAGCACAGCAACCTTGCGAGCCAAGTGCTCCAAGAAGGTCTCTCTCTCAGGGATAGCTTTCTTGACCCCCTTACCATAGAAGGTTTCATCATCGACTAGGTAAGTTTGGCCATAGAGACTAGCGATGGTTGAAATTTCATTATTCTCGACAGTAGAGAGAAGGTATTTGGCCAAGCGACTGTCAAAAGCAGGAGCCTGCAAGTCCAAACCAAAACGATTTAAGAGAACTTTAGCTTTCTTAAAGTCATATACTTTCAGAGGTGTTTTTTCTAGAAAATCCTTAAGAATCGGATCCTGCAGAAGTTCCAGCTTATCTGTAGCGTAGAGCTTGTCTCCACAAGACCAAGCAAAACCAACCAAATCATCTGTATGGTAGTTTTCACCAAAAAGTTCAAAGTGAAAGATAGAGTCGGCACTCAGCATGTCTTCACTCACTTTGTCCACCACGGTGAAATTCAAAGTCTCAGCTTGATTAACCTGAGAAGCATTCAAGGCTTGCTTGAGCTGCTTAAAGCCCATCTCATCGTAGAATTTTCCTAAGCTTTCCACATCTGGACCGCTATAAACCAAATCATCTAGGCCAATCTCAATCGGTGCCTTAGTATCGATAGTTGCCAGTGTTTTAGACAGAAAGGCTTGTTCCTTGTCATTGACAAGATTTTCCTTCATCCTGGAAGCCTTCATGCCATCGATATTTTCATAAATACCTTCCAGCGATCCGTGTTCTAGCAAGAGCTTGATCCCAGTCTTTTCACCAATCTTGGTCACCCCAGGGATATTATCAGACTTATCCCCCATAAGGGCCTTAAGATCAATAAACTGAGCTGGTGTGATTCCCATCTTTTCCATAAGATATTCTGGAGTAAAGGCCTCAAACTCAGCTACACCTTTCTTAGAAATCTCAACCACTGTATGTTCATCTGTCAACTGGATCAAGTCCTTGTCTCCACTGACGATAGTTACATCAAATGAATCTTTTTCAGCCAAACGACCCAAGGTACCAATGATATCATCCGCCTCATACTGTGCCAACTCATAGTGGCGAATCCCAAGATGGTCTAGCAACTCACGAATAAAAGGAAATTGCTCACGAAACTCATCTGGAGTCTTGGCACGACCACCCTTATAGTCTGCATACATCTCTGTACGGAAAGTCGTCTTCCCCGCATCAAAAGCAACCAAGATATGACTCGGTTGAACACGCTCCAGTAGGTGATTTAACATCAGATGAAATCCGTAGATTGCATTGGTATGTAGTCCATTGTCATTTTTAAAACGATCTAGTTGCTGGTAAAGTGCAAAAAATGCTCGGAAAGCAACTGAAGAACCGTCAATTAGTAGTAATTTTTTCTTGTCCATACACCCATTATAAAGGAAAGCAGGGAAAAATACCATTAGGAAGAGCCCAAATGCTGAATAACACTTATGAGACTGGTTTTTCTACTCGAACTCCATCGCCATCAACTTGAAATCCATCGATAGTAGTATTTACTGCCAATTCTCCAGATGCATTTACATAGTAATGTTTTCCTGAAACCTGGAACCACTGGCTGGTTTTCATAGCTCCAGAACTTTCCAGATAATACCAAATACCTTTATCCTTCAACCAACCTGTCTGCATTTCACCAGATGACTTCAAGTAATACCAATTCGAACCATCTTTTAACCAACCTGTCGTCATTCTACCATCAGCTTGCAAATGATACCAGTTCCCATTAATCTTCTTCCAACCGACGGCTATCTGACCATTTTCATAGTAGTACCAACTTGTTCCCTCTTTTGCCCAACCATTTTTAGAGCTACCTGTTTTAGTTAAGGGGATATAACGTCTGTTTCCACTTCGTGAAATATAACTAATCCATTTATAGCCTTCTTTTTCAAAGGTTTGATCATAATGAACACTCATTCCAGCTTCGTAGTAATCGATAACAGTAGATGTCAATGATGGCTGATCCATAATAGCAGATTTTTCTGTGAAGTGATGAGTTCCACTGAAAGCTAGTAGAGACTGATGATGCCCTACACTAGCATTCCCTACATCTTTAAAGTGAATGAAACCAGTCATAGAACTCGCCTTTACAATTCTACTATGATATGTTTCTGTATAATCATAATTGTACTCCTCGATTTCAATCATGTCTCCAATCACATTAGATACCCAGGCTACGTGACCGTACTGCCCTCTTGTACTCCAAGCAATCGCACCAATTGCTGGTTGCTGGTCCACCCGATAGCCTTCTTTTTGGGCTCGATAACCCCATTGATTAGCGTTCCCATAAGCAGCTGGTAGTTCAAAACCATTGACACTACTTAAACGAAAAGCAGCAAAAGAGGTGCATTGTCCCGAGTACATACGCCACTTATCAATTTTTTGACTTCCATTTTTATAATAATAGGGATAATCATCTCCACGTGCCTGTGATCCATTGTTTGTCTGGTTGGCATGAACAGTTCCTCCACCAAACAAAAAAGCTCCTGCTAGTAATAGTGAAGCTGATCCTACAGCTGTCTTTCTGAGAAAAGTTCCCTTTTTATGTCCTGCTTTAGTAAATGTCATTCATTCTCCTTCAAATAATTAGATTTTTGAGGTTGACCTCATCTATATCATTCGAAAGAAAATAAAAAAAGTGAGAAATCTTCTCACTTTCATGATTATCCTTAATCCAAATAATGAATTAAGTTCTTTTCTGTCAAAATATCTGAATAGGTGAAAGATTCAACATAGACATTAGCCTGTTTGTCTCCTTCAACATTTCCAAACTCAACTATGAAGAGCGATGGGTAAACCTCAATTAGTTTTCCCAAACGATTCTTTTGGCGTTTACGACCATTTTCTAAGGTCATTTCTACCACTTGTCCCTCATGCGCCTTAATTTCTTCTTTGATTTTTTTCATTTTAGCCACATCTGTAAATGCGTCTGTCATCTTGGTTCCTCCATCTTCGAAATACTTGAAAATTTATTATATTCTTTTTGGAAAATCAATTCTACCGTTCCGCGAGCACCGCTACGGTTTTTCTCGATAATCACTTCTACTTTATTATTTGGAATTCCTTCCTCCTCTTCACCACCGCGCTCATAATAGTCATCACGATAAAGAAAGGCTACAATATCAGCATCCTGCTCAATAGATCCAGATTCACGAATATCAGACAAAACTGGTCTCTTATCTTGACGTTGCTCTACACCACGAGAAAGCTGACTGAGAGCTATAACTGGAACTTTGAGTTCTTTTGCTAGGATTTTCAACTGACGGGAAATCTCAGATACTTCTTGTTGACGATTTTCTCGACCAGTCCCTGTGATCAGCTGAAGATAGTCAATCAAAATCAAGCCTAGATTACCTGTTTCTTGAGCTAGTTTACGGGAACGAGAGCGAATTTCTGTGATCCGAATCCCTGGTGTATCATCAATGTAGATACTTGCATTAGCCAGATTACCCTGAGCAATCGTATACTTGCGCCATTCTTCCTCAGTCAATTGACCTGTACGGATAGAATGCGACTCTACCAACCCTTCCGCAGCCAGCATACGATCGACCAAACTTTCAGCACCCATTTCCAGAGAGAAAATAGCAACTGTCTTGTCTAGTTTGGTTCCGATATTTTGCGCAATATTCAAAGCAAAGGCTGTCTTACCAACCGCAGGACGAGCTGCCAAAATAATCAATTCTTCCTCATGCAGACCTGTCGTCATGTGATCTAAATCTCGATAACCTGTCGCAATACCCGTGATATCTGAAGTCTGTTGCGAACGAGCTTCTAAATTCCCAAAGTTGATATTCAATACATCGCGAATATTTTTAAAGCCATTTCGATTGGCATTCTCACTAACGTCAATCAAGCCTTTTTCTGCACGAGCAATAATTTCGTCAGCAGGTTGAGAAGCTTCATAGGCTAGGTTTACAGACTCTGTCAACTTAGCAATTAGACGTCTAAGCATAGCCTTTTCTGCTACAATTTTAGCATAGTATTCCGCATTGGCAGAGGTTGGCACCGAATTGACAATCTCAACCAGATAAGACAAGCCTCCGATAGTTTGTAAATCACCCTGGCTATCTAGTATCGTCCGAACTGTGGTTGCGTCAATAGCATCTCCACGATCAGACAAATCAACCATAGCTTGAAAAATCAAACGGTGAGCATACTTAAAGAAGTCCTGTGAATCGATATATTCTCGGACAAAAACGAGTTTAGTCTCATCAATAAAAATGGCTCCTAAAACAGATTGTTCTGCCAGGATATCTTGAGGCTGAACACGCAGTTCTTCAACTTCTGCCATCAGACTTTCCTTCCTTTTACAATATTGTCAACCAATCGTAAATTAAGCTTCCTTGACACGAAGATTGATTACACTTGTTACATCTTGATAAATCTTAACCGGAACATCAATCAAACCAACTGCTCGGATTGGTGATTGAACTTGAATGTGGCGTTTATCAATTTTAATACCAAATTGTTTTTGCAATTCTTCTGCAATCTTCTTGTTAGTAATTGACCCAAAAGTTCGTCCGTCTGGACCAACTTTTTCGACAAACTCAACGATTGTTTCTTCTGCTTCCAGTTTTGCTTTAATTTCCTTCGCTTCTGCAAGCATCTCTGCATGTGCTTTTTCTTCTGATTTTTGCTTACCACGCAACTCACCAATGGCTTGAGCTGTAGCTTCCTTAGCAAGGTTTTTCTTAATTAAAAAGTTTTGTGCATATCCAGTTGGCACTTCCTTAATTTCACCTTTTTTCCCTTTACCTTTAACATCTGCTAAAAAGATTACTTTCATTCTTCTGACTCCTTTTCTTTTGTTTCATTAAAAATAACTGTTTTCAGTTTATCTCCTGCTTCTTGCAGGCTCATATCTGTCAAACGTGCCGCAGCTAAGTTAAAGTGACCACCGCCACCTAACTCTTCCATAATTCGCTGGACATTGATCTTACTTCTGCTTCGCGCAGAAATGGAGATTGCTCCTTGACTATTCTTAGCAACTACAAAGCTGGCCTCTATACCAGACATGGCAAGCATAGCATCAGCAGCCTTACTAATAACAACCGTATCGTACTCTTTATCCTCCAAAGCTTGAGCAACCAGGATTGATGGCTGTACCATTTGCCCCTGCAAAATGAGTTCATTTACCAATCGATATTCTTCAAAATCAGTGGCCGAAATTTCCTGAATGACAATGCTATCACTCCCTCTCGTTCTGAGATAACTTGCAACATCAAAAGTTCGACTAGTTACCCGAGAGGTGAAATTTTTAGTATCCAACATCATTCCCCCCATAAGAACACTAGCCTGAATGCGACTCAAACGTTTCTTATTAGAGTTTTGAAATTGAATCAACTCCGTAACCAGCTCGCTGGCACTGCTAGCACCGCTCTCAATATAGGTAATGACCGCATTATCTGGAAAATCTTGGTCCCGACGGTGATGGTCAATAACAATCGTCTGGGTAAACAAGTCATAAAACTCTTTGGATAGGGTTAAAGCTGTCTTGGAATGGTCAACCATCACAAGCAAAGAACGTTTGGTAACCATTGTCATAGCCTGTCCTAAAGGAAGAAGTTTTGAAACACCCTCCTCTTCCAAATAGTTGATAGCTCGAGCAATGTCTGGAGACATCTGTGTAGGATCATAAACCACATAACTATCTTCTAGAACATTACTCGAAAACAACTGCATCCCAACCGCTGAGCCAAGAGCATCCATATCCAGATTCTTATGACCAACAACAAAAACTCGATCAACACTTTTAAGTTTGTCTGAGATAGCTGTCATCATGGCACGAGTTCGTGTCCGAGTTCGTTTAACAGATGCTGCTGAACCGCCTCCAAAGTAGATTGGATTTTTGGTTTCATCATTCTCTTTTACAACTACTTGGTCACCACCACGAACTTCGGCTAAGTTGAGATTGAGGAGAGCAACCTTCCCAATCTGGTCATGATTCCCATCACCATAGGAAACTCCTATACTCATCGTTAGTGGTAAATTCCGTTGCTTAGCTTCCTCACGAAAGGTATCAATTACAGAAAACTTATCCTGCATCAAGTGATCAAGTACAGTGTAGTCAGTAAATAGATAAAACCGATCCATACTCACTCTACGAGAAAACATGGCATGTTTCCCAGCAAATTCTGAAACAAAATTTGCAACAAAGCTATTAATATGACTAATGTCTGATTCAGACGTTTCATTTTCCAAATCATCATAGTTATCAACTGAGATAATCCCGATTACCGGTCTACTTGTCACAAGCTCAGCAGTCGCCTCATACTCACCAGAAACATCAAAAAAGTATAAGACACCTGAATTTCTATCTAAATGCACTGCATAACGTTTCTCCCCAATAATGGCATAAGCCCCTGGAGTAGAAATCGAACTCTTTAAAATCTTTTGAAATTGAGGAAAATCAATTTCTCCATCCTCAGTTGTTAAAATTAATTCCGCATAGGGATTGAACCATTCAATCTCACTGCTGTTCATGTTTAATTTAACAACTCCGACAGGCATTTGCTCTAGGAGGGCACTCAAACTGTCCGTAGCCTGATGATTGACATACTGGATTTGCTCGATATCCGTTTTTTTGTAATATTTTTTCTGGAAATTAAATAGCAGAACATAGAATACGATAAATAAAAATAGACTTGCTATAGTGATCAGATTATCCTTTACTAACACAATCAAAATGGTCATAATCGTAAAGGTTACTATAGCAATCAGATACATAAAAAAGGGATTTATTTCATTTTTTTTCATTACAAACCTCTTGCGCATTATTATACCATAAATGTAGCCAAAATGCGACTTTTAAAGAGGAAACACTATTTTCAAATAATAGTAAAACATCCAAACTAAAAAGTGGTTTACACTAGTGTAAACCACTTTCAAAGACTAATTTTTTTGATTATTTAACTTCTAGAAGACCAATATCTCCATCTTCACGACGATAAATAACATTTGTTGTTTCATCTTCAACATCTACATAGATAAAGAAATCATGTCCCAATAAATCCATCTGTAAGATAGCTTCTTCCAAATCCATTGGTTTCAAATCAATTTGTTTTGAACGAACAACTTTTGGTTGTGCTACATCTAAGTCCTCAACTAAAACATCTGTAAAGAGTTGACTTGTAGATACTTTATTTCTGTTCTTACGTTCAATTTTAGTTTTGTTTTTACGAATCTGACGCTCAATCTTATCTGTCACCAAATCAATAGAGCCGTACATATCTTGAGAAATATCTTCTGCACGAAGAGTAATAGATCCAAGCGGAATAGTTACTTCTACTTTAGCAGTCTTTTCACGGTAAACTTTCAAGTTAACACGTGCATCCAATTCTTGGTCTGCTTGGAAGTATTTTTCGATCTTTTCGAGTTTAGAAACTACATAATCACGAATTGCTTCTGTTACTTCTAGGTTTTCACCACGGATACTATATTTAATCATATAAGTACCTTCTTTCTAAACATATTTGTTTTTCTAACTATATTATAACGCTTTCATATTTTTTTTGCAAACTTTTTCCTTATCTTGCGAGGGAAAAAGTTTTAATATTCTGACAACCAGCCTCTAATAGCATACTTTTAAGACGATTCAAGGTAGTTCCAGTTGTATAAATATCATCAAAGAGTAAGATATTTTCTGGGGGCTTCACGCCATCTTTCAATAAAAATGGAAACTCTGTAAGTAAACGATCAGATCGATTTTTTGAAGAACTAGCCTCCACTTCTTTTTTAACCAAAATATCCAGATATGTTAACCCTGTCTCCTTTATCAAACCTTCAACTTGATTAAATCCTCTGCTTTTTAAACGCTGGTAACTCAGAGGAACAATCACAATATGATAGTCCTTATACTTCTTTAACTCTTTTTGCAATATCTCAGAAAATATCTTTCTAAGAAGATAATCACCATCAAATTTATAGCGACTAAAATATTCTTTCATAGCCTGATTATAGGAATAAAGAGCCACATGATCAACCTTTACACCTTTTTTACACCAAAATTGACAATCTTGACAGATGATTGACATTCCTTTTTTAAAACAAGTAGGACAATGATTACCACCAATGCTCTCGAAAGACGAAATACAGGATTCACAAACTAGTTCCTCCTCCTTTTTAAAACAGAGCAGGTTAGTAAAAGTTATCTCTGTTTGCAAGCTTTTACCACACAATAAACACTTCATACTCCTGCCTCCTGATTCATTTGCTTAATCTCCTTTATGGCTTTCTTAATGGACAGATTGAATCCGTCATGGAAAAATATCAGTTCTCCAGTAGGACGATCCATGCTTCTTCCAACTCGCCCACCAATTTGTACTAAACTTGACTTGGTAAAGAGTTGATGATTGGCTTCCACCACAAAAACATCTACACGAGGGAAGGTAACTCCACGCTCTAATATAGTTGTGCTTATTAATATCGTTAACTCTCCATCTCGAAAGGCCTGTACCTGCTCTAATCGGTCTTCCGTAATTGAGGATACAAAGCCTATTTTCTCATTCGGAAACTTCTCCTGCAAAATTTCTTTTAACTTTTCTCCCTTTTTAATCTCAGAGGCAAAGATTAGTAAGGGATAGGCCGTCTTTCTCTGTTTCTCAATGTAAAGTTTTAATTTTGGAGGTAAGTCATTTTTTTCTAAATATCTATTAAAATGCGATAACCAGATTGGCTTGGGAACAATGAGAGGATTTCCATGAAAACGACGAGGTAAACTAAGACGCTTTAACTCCCCTTGTTTAACTTTTCTATCTAACTCGTCAGTTGACGTTGCTGTTAAAAATATTCTCAATCCATTTTCCTTTACACAATTGTTGACAGCATGGTAAAGTACTGGGTTATCAACATAAGGAAAGGCGTCCACTTCATCCACAATCAATAAATCAAAAGCTTGATAAAATTTTAATAGTTGGTGAGTGGTTGCTACAACTAAAGGTGTACGAAAATAGGGATCTGACTCCCCATGTAGTAGCGCAATCTCACATGCAAAATCATTTTGTAATCGTTTATGGAGCTCTAGGCAAACATCAATTCGTGGACTGGCCAAACAAACAGCTCCACCTTGATCAATCACCTTGGCAACAACTTGGTAGATCATCTCAGTCTTACCAGCTCCTGTCACTGCATGTACCAAGGTAGCCTCCCTCTTATCTACCGCCTGAAGGAGTCCTTGTGATACCCGCTCTTGAAATGGAGTCAGTTGACCTGACCATTTTAGTACATCTTGCTGTGGAAACCTTTCTTGCGGAAAATAATAGAGATTTTGATCACTTCTTATTCGCTTCATAATCAAGCATTCTCGGCAATAAAAAGCACCAATAGGCAAATGCCATTCTTCTTCTATCTGACTACCACAACGCTGACAATATTGTTGACCCTTTTCTTTTTTCATGGATGGAATTTGTTTTGCTTGTTGTCTCTCCTCATGACTTAATTCTTGCTCGGTAAAAAGGCGACCGAGATAATTTGGATTTACTTTCATATTTCTTTATTCGTAAAATGTAGAACTTTACGCTATTTTTTAGTACAATAAAAATATGGAATACAGAACTATAAAAGAGGACGGACAAGTCCAAGAAGAAATCAAAAAATCACGCTTTATCTGTCATGCCAAACGTGTCTATAGTGAGGAAGAGGCTCGTGATTTTATCACAACTATTAAAAAAGAACACTATAAAGCTACCCACAACTGCTCTGCTTTTATTGTCGGTGAGCGTAGTGAAATCAAGCGAACTAGTGATGATGGAGAACCTAGTGGGACTGCTGGCGTTCCTATGCTAGGAGTTCTGGAGAATCACAACCTTACTAATGTCTGTGTTGTAGTTACTCGTTATTTTGGTGGTATCAAACTAGGGGCTGGTGGTTTGATTCGCGCTTATGCTGGTAGTGTTGCCCTAGCAGTTAAGGAAATTGGCATTATTGAAATCAAAGAGCAAGCAGGGATACAGATTCACATGACCTATGCCCAGTATCAAGAATATGGGAATTTTCTTAAAGAGCATAATCTCATAGAATTAGAGACAAACTTTACAGATCAAGTTGATACTATGATTTTCATTGACAAAGAAAAGAAAGACGGTATAAAGGCTGATCTCATCGAATTTTTCAATGGAAAAGTTACTCTAACTGACAAAGGTTTACGTGAAGTTGAAGCACCTGTAAACCTATCGTAAAGAAAGGAAATATCAAATGGCTTTTGGAAGATTAATTCAGGGACTGGCTGGAAACTTCAGTGAACAAAATAAAGAGGCTCTTACAAAGGAGTTTGGACAATATTTATTAGAGAACGAAGAAATTCAAAGCGGATATAAACTCATTCGTGACTCAATTATCTTTACAAACATCCGTATCATCTTTACAGATAAACAAGGGGCAACCGGACGTAAGATGTCTATCAAATCAATTTTCCTCATGAACATTGTCAATGTTGAGATGGAGACCGCTGGTCTTGGGATTGATGATAGTGAGATTACGATTACTTACTTAGAAAATGCCTTTTTAAAAGCTCATAACGAACACTTTAACTCTCACAAATTTGAATTTCCAAAGAAAACAGATATCGTACCTCTTTACACTTATCTATTTGAATTAGCTTATCACAATCGTTTAAATATTAATGATTTAAATCACTGATATAAAAAAATCCTATCACTCCGATAGGATTTCTATATTTTACAAAAATTAAAGTTAGCGTTATACTAGTAGCATCTTATACAAAGAGGTGCTAATATGGCTATTTATAACAATATCACAGAACTCATCGGTAGAACACCGATTGTTAAATTAAACAACATTGTACCCGAAGGTGCAGCAGATGTTTATGTAAAACTTGAAGCTTTTAACCCAGGATCATCCGTTAAAGACCGCATCGCCCTAAGTATGATTGAAAATGCAGAACAAGAAGGTAAACTTAAACCTGGTTCTACTATTGTAGAAGCAACTAGTGGGAACACTGGTATTGGTCTCTCATGGGTTGGTGCCGCTAAAGGTTACAAAGTTGTTATCGTTATGCCTGAAACAATGAGCGTGGAACGTCGTAAAATTATCCAAGCTTATGGAGCTGAACTAGTCCTCACTCCTGGTAGCGAAGGAATGAAAGGTGCAATTGCAAAAGCGCAGGAAATTGCTGCTGAGCGTGATGGTTTCCTACCATTACAGTTTAATAACCAAGCTAACCCAGAGGTTCACGAAAGAACAACAGGAGCTGAAATTCTAGCTGATTTCGGAGCTGATGGTTTAGACGCATTTGTTGCTGGTGTTGGTACTGGAGGAACTATTTCTGGTGTTTCTCATGCTCTTAAAACTGCTAACTCAAACATTCAAGTTTTTGCTGTTGAGGCAGACGAGTCAGCTATCTTGTCTGGTGAAAAGCCAGGTCCTCACAAAATTCAAGGTATCTCTGCTGGATTCATTCCAGATACACTTGATACAAAAGCTTACGATGGTGTCGTTCGTGTAACATCAGATAATGCTCTTGCACTTGGCCGTGAAATCGGTGGAAAAGAAGGATTCTTAGTCGGTATTTCTTCTGCAGCAGCTATCTATGCAGCAATTGAAGTCGCTAAAAAACTTGGAGCAGGTAAAAAAGTCCTTGCGCTTGCACCAGATAACGGAGAACGTTACCTATCTACAGCACTCTATGAATTCGAAGTATAGTCTCCTAAATACACTAAGCCCTTGTATAGGGCTTTTTGTTTATCTTTTAAAATAAAAAAGGATTCCTATGAATCCCCTCTAACAAAAGAAAAGGAAGCAAATTAGCTTCCTTACTTTTTTATTAGTTATTCAAGGCTGCTGCCATTGTAGCTGCAACTTCTGCTTCAAAGTCGTTTGCAGCTTTTTCGATACCTTCACCAACTTCAAAGCGAGCGAACTCAACTACTGAAGCGTTAACTGATTCAAGGTAAGCTTCAACTGTCTTGCTGTCATCCATGATGTAAACTTGTGCAAGAAGTGTGTATGCTTGGTCAACTTTAGTGTTGTCAAGCAAGAAACGATCCATTTTACCTGGGATGATTTTATCCCAGATTTTTTCTGGTTTGCCTTCTGCAGCCAACTCAGCTTTAATATCAGCTTCAGCTTGAGCAATCACTTCATCAGTCAATTGAGCTTTTGATCCATATTTCAAGTGTGGAAGAGCTGGTTTACCAACCATAGCACGGCTTTCATTATCTTGGTCGATAACGTGGTTCAATTGTGCCAACTCATCTTTAACAAATTGCTCATCCAATTCTTTGTATGAAAGAACTGTTGGTTTCATAGCAGCGATGTGCATTGAAATTTGTTTAGCAAGTGCTTCGTCTCCACCTTCGATTACAGAGATAACACCGATACGTCCACCGTTGTGTTGGTATGCTCCGAAGTGTTGTGCATCTGTTTTTTCAATCAAAGCAAAGCGACGGAATGAGATTTTTTCTCCGATAGTTGCTGTTGCAGACACATAAGCCGCTTCAAGAGTTTCACCTGAAGGCATTGTCAAAGCAAGAGCTTCTTCGTTGTTAGCTGGTTTTCCTTCTGCAATCGCTTTAGCTGTTGCGTTTACCAACTCAACAAATTGAGCGTTTTTAGCAACGAAGTCAGTTTCAGCATTTACTTCAACAACTGCTGCAACGTTACCATCAACATAAACACCAGTCAAACCTTCTGCAGCAACACGGTCAGCTTTCTTAGCTGCTTTTGCCATACCTTTTTCGCGAAGCAATTCGATCGCTTTTTCGATATCGCCTTCAACTTCAACCAATGCTTTTTTAGCGTCCATAACACCAGCACCAGATTTTTCACGCAACTCTTTAACAAGTTTAGCTGTAATTTCTGCCATTTTGATTCTCCTATATTTTTTAAAAATAGGAGAGCCGGGCTAAGCCCCGCCCTCCTAGGTAATTACTATTTATATGAATTAAGCGTTGTCGCCTTCTACAACTTCAACGATTTCTTCGATTGAGTCTGCTTGAGCTTCTGAAGCTGCAAATTCTGCTTCAACTGCTGCAACAGCATCTTCACCTTGGCGACCTTCGATGATAGCATCTGCCAATTTAGCTGTAATCAACTTAACTGCGCGGATAGCGTCATCGTTAGCTGGGATGATTACATCGATATCGTCTGGATCTGTGTTTGTGTCAACCATCGCTACAACTGGGATTCCCAATTTTTTAGCTTCTTTAACAGCGATTTGCTCTTTATGTGGGTCAACTACGTACATTACATCTGGAATACGAGGCATATCTTCGATACCACCCAAGAATTTTTCAAGACGTGCACGTTGTTTGTTAAGAAGTGCAACTTCTTTCTTAGGAAGAACTTCAAAAGTTCCATCTTCTTCCATACGTTTGATTTCTTTCAAACGAGCGATACGTTTTTGGATTGTTCCCCAGTTTGTAAGAGTTCCACCCAACCAACGGTGGTTGATGAAGTATTGACCTGAACGTACTGCTTCTTCAGCAACTGCGTCAGCTGCTTGTTTCTTAGTACCAACAAACAATACAACTGCATCATTAGCTGCAGCATCACGCATGAAGTCGTATGCTTGGTCAGCGTATTTTACAGTTTGTTGCAAGTCGATAACGTGGATTCCGTTACGCTCAGTGAAGATGTACTTAGCCATCTTAGGGTTCCAGCGACGAGTTTGGTGACCAAAGTGTACACCAGCCTCAAGAAGTTGTTTCATTGAAATTACTGCCATGAGTATTTCTCCTTTTTGTTTTTTTCCTCTTCTTGATTTCAGCTTGCAAAACGACCCGAAGGCAACAGCTTCACAATTCATCAAGAATGAGTATTATCGTTTACACGACAAGTTACATTGTATCATAGTTAAGCTTTTTTTTCAAGTAATTTTGCTAGTTTTTCCTTCATAACCTAACTTCCCAACTGAAATTTTAAAAAAATTTATTCACTTTAAATAAAAAATATCCCAACATAAATTGTTACTGCTAAATGTGCAATAACCGCTTATGTTGAGATTCAGATAAATACAAAATATTTCGAGTTGATAGCTTAAATGTTTTGATATGAAAGAATCTACTTTATATTTTTTTATAGCAAGTGTCATATCTTCATACTCTATGTTATCAAAAAAACAATTACTAAAGATTAAACTTGACAATAAGTTTTTGACTTTCTACTTGCTACTTCGAAGTTTCTTACGAATTTTATAGGCTATATTAAACAAGAAATACAATGAGCTAGTTGGGAAATTAAACTCACCAGCAAATTCCTCGATAGTGGGATTAAACTTAGATTTAAAATTAAATAACCCACCCTCTAAATTATTTTCAATTCCTCCCATATTATGAGTTTCTGCCCCACGTTCAAATGAATGTTGAGCAGTCTCAAACCATGTAGGAATAGCAGGTTGATAATGTCTAAATTCCTCATTCATTCCAGCATATAAGTTTTCAGAAGTTTTCCCAAATTCAATGGTTAAAGTTCCAGACAATGGAACAACACTGTCTCCTCTATCAATATGGCTCTTAAGAAAAGAAATTTCTTCCTCTAATCGTTTTCTCTCTTGCTGATTCTCTTTTATTTTGCCTTCTTTCGTTTTATCAGTAAATTTCTGCGCTATTTTAAGATTCTTTTCGAGTTGCTGCTCAACTTCTTTCAGTCTATTAGGTAAATCTAAATAGCTCAGTGTGATAAAAGAGTGATCAGGATAAGTAGTCAGTAACTTCTGATAATAATCTTTGCCTCGTAAACTGATATTCTTACGAGACTCTGTTTTCTTCATTAAAAATGAAAATTCATCTAATAAGTCGAGTCCACCGAATTTTACTTCCAATCCTTTATTTCTTGCAGTTCGGATTGCCTGTCTAGTAGACTTGGATAGTTGATCCAACGAGAAGTTTTCTTTATGAATATTAGCTTGAAAACGAGGTTGTATGTTTTCTGCCATATCCTTTGTCAAACCTGTCCAATGAACTTTGTTTTTTTGCAATTCCTCAACAATTTCAAAAGTTTTAGAATTTTGAATAGTTTCTTGGTCGATAAGACTTCGACTGATAAACAAACTTGGATCAAATTTAACCATTATTGCATGGCTTTTTTTAGCAAGTTTTTTCAATGTTAAAAGCACAAATTTCAGAAGTTCTTTATCTTCATAATTAATAACTGGGCCTCTTGGAATATAGAACATGGAAAATCCTAATGGAAGAGGCTGAATTAAGATGTTCGCTACTCCAACTAGTTGATTCTCTTTATAAAATCCAACTCTCTCATTCCCCCAAGTATCCTTTATCTTGGCCCAATCACTACTCTGCAATAAATTCCCTTGAGGATGATTTTTCAAAAATAAATCCCACTCTTGAACATCAACATTCATTTTATAAGTAAACATAATTCCAGTACCAACTCTCTTAAACTCTAGTTTTTATTTCGTTTGATAAACATATTTATTCTAGCTACATATCTGATAATTTTTATCCCATCTTTCATTCTATAATGACAAAAACATTCTGATGAAAATTTCTTATCAATACTATACAAAGGGTGAGATTAATAAAACCTCACCCTAAATTTAATAATAATTAATATGTTAGTTTGGATAAATGTATCTTACTGTACCACGTGATGCTGTAGGATTAAACCATCCACGATAATTTCCGATTGGTTGAGTTCCGCTACCATCATAGTTACATTCTGAAACTTGAATACGCGTTGTTGATTCAACAGCTGTAACAACCGCTACGTGTCCATATCCACCATCATCCCAACAAGCAATCGCACCAACTTGTGGTGTAGAACCTGTACGGAAACCTGCTGCTGCTGCACTAGTAGCCCACTGACCACCATTACCCCAATAATCACCAGCCCATGGAGCCAAAGTCTTAGCACCCCATGTACATTGACCTGTAGGGTAACTTGAAGCATTTGAACTATAAGTTGGTCGTTGACTTACAGTAGTTACTGCAGGTGTGTAGCTTGAATCATCATCTGACGATGAAGCTGATGAAGAACTCGAAGTTGCTTGTACTTGGGCAGCAAAAGTTGTGTTAGCTGAAGCAGCAACTGTTTGTTGTTGACTTGCTTGTTTAGCTTTATATGCTGCTTCTGCCTCCGCTGCTGCTTTAGCTTCTGCCTCTGCTGCTGCTTTTTTCTCTAGCAAGCTAGCTTTTTCGTTTTCTGCTGTAGCTTTTTCAGCTGCAAGATTTAACTCAGCTACTTTCAATTCTGCTTGTTTTGTTGTCAAAGCTTGAGCATCGTCAGCAAGCGTTTGTTGGTTAGCAATGACTGTATTGATTGCTTCGTTGTTTGCAACTTGTTTTTCAGAGATAGCTTTCTTATCTTCTTTTTGTTGCTGCAACATTTTATTGTTTGCTGATACGATTTCACTCATAGCTGCTACACGAGAAATAGCTTCTGTGATTGAGTCAGAGTTAATAATCGTATTAATGTAACTTGTAGCAGTTCCGTTCGTTTGTGCGCTACGAGCTTGGTTTTCAAGCGATTCGTTACGTGCTACGATGTTTTTTGAAAGCTCTGCGATTTCACCTTCAAGTTTTTTAGATTCTTCTTGAAGTTTTTCGTTTTCAGATTGTAATTTTTCTTGCTCTGATTGAATAGCTGAAACTTTAGTTTGAATTTCGTCTACTTGTTTTTGAGCTTCTTTCTGTTGAGCTGTCAAGTTACTAATTTTACTATCTTGAGCAGCAATCTTTTCATCTGTTGTATTTGCTTTAACACTTGAAAGAACAGCTCCTTGTGAGACCAATACTGTACTTAACAAAAGTGATGCTAGGATTTTTTTCTTCATAAGTGTAAATACTCCTTCTTTTAAGACAATACTAGTATATCAAAAAAAGGCTTAATAAATATTACGCCTTTATTACAGTTTTGTTTCTTTCTTATAGATATATTTTTTCAAAAATAAACTGGAAAACTAACATCCAGAGACAGTTTAATATCATTGACGGAACTAGACCATAAACGATAAAAACTGTTATACTTTCAGCAGTTAAACCAATCATTTGCGCTAGAAGAAAACTACCAAATTCAAAAGAGAAAGTCATCATTAAAATAGCTAATAGTCTAGTCCATCTATTTGAGAAAATGATCGCATTATTTTTATAAATGATTGCACCAATAATCACAAAAAGAAGACTAGCAATCCCTACTAAATGGAAAAAATAAATATCGTATATAAGACCAATAAATAAGCAATAAACTAAAAATAGATACTCAGATACTTCTATTGTTTCAAACAACAAGAAGATGAAGATAAAGTGGCTCACAATTTGAAAATGTGGAAAAAAACTATTTACAAATTGCCCTAAATGACTGTCTATTAAGACAACTATAGGCAAGAGTAAAAACATCCCTATCTGCTTCAACAGTCTCATGATGGATTCCCCACTAACTCTACGACTTTTAGATTCATTGGATCAGCATGGAGTTTAACCATAACTTCTCTTGTTAGATAGTCACTACTATGGGTAACTGATACAACCTCCCCTACGGGAATATCTGTAGTTTTAAAGTTGCCCAGACCTCCTGTAACTACCTTGTCTCCTTGGCTGATATCACTACTACTATTTAACTGGCTTATTTTAAGCAAGTCTTTTTCTTTGTCGTACCCAATGATAATGCCATATATACTAGTAGAACCGTGTTGGATTTTAACAGAGATTTTCTCCGTATTTTCCGCGTTGGTCAATAAGTTGACCACAGTAGAGTTATCTTCAACCTTTCCCACGCTTCCAATCAGTCCCCCACCAGCAATCACAAGCATATTACTGGTCACACCTTGTTGAGAACCTGCATCAATTGTCAACTCTTGTTTCCAAGTTGCAGGAGTTCTCATGATGACGTCAGAAGCAATCAACTTGGTTGCATTCAATTTTGACTTCATATCTAATAACTGACGCAGTTGCTCATTCTCTTCCTTCAGACTGTCTGCTTCATTCGTTTCCTTCTTCATCTGATAGAGTTCTTTTTTGAGAGTTTCATTCTCGTTATAAGTTCTGGTCAAACGACCTAAATCAGATTTTACGGAAGATAGCCATTGAAAAGGCTTTTGCACTATTCTATCGACTAATGAAATGCCATCTCCAGCTTTTGTCACAACTGCACTTGATTGTGTTGTTACTAAAAAAACGGATACTACTAATACAACGACAAATAGAACAATGATATATTTTGATTTTTTAAAACGGTTCATACCTCTACCTTATATTACATTCTAAGATTTTAGCAAAAATAGAATTGCACCCAATACACAAACAAATAATAGCGCTATACTGTCTCTGTTCATCCAATTTAACTGTCGATACTGGCTACGTCCATTACCACCTTGATAGCCTCTAGCTTCCATGGCTGTAGCAAGAGAATCCGCTCGTTTCAAACTGGTAGCGAACAAAGGAATCAAAATAGGAATCATAGCCTTAACTTTTTGGATTACATTTCCTTCTCCAAAATCAACACCACGCGCCTTTTGAGCATTCATAATGCGAATCGTATCATCCATTAAGGTTGGTACAAAGCGTAAACTCATAGACAACATGAGCCCAATCTCATGAACAGGCACTTTAAATCTTTTTAAAGGTCCAAGTAAGGATTCAACTGCTGTTGCCAAACTTAGTGGCATAGTCGTCAAGGTTAGCAAGGTTGAGAAAAAGATAATCAACACAAAACGACAAAAAATAATTCCTGCCTGCTCAATACCATAGCTTGTGATTTTTATAAATCCCATCTCGAACAAGACGTGACCACCAGAGATAAAGAACAGTTGAAAAAGGGTTGTAAAAGCAATCAGAAAAAACATAGACCGCAAACCTTTTATAAAAAAAGATAAGGGAACTTCTGATAAAACGACAAATATGCCTGTTGCAATGAAGAGTATGAGATTTGTAATTGGATTATTGGCCCAAAAAGCGATGATGATCAATAAAATCATTGCTACTAACTTACTACGAGGATCTAGACGATGAATAATCGAATTTCCTGGTATGTATCGACCTAAAATCATATTATCCATTGATAAACTCCTTAAACTCCTCTATCGTTATCGGCAATTGTTCGAAAGAAATTCCTCTGTCAACTAGCCTTTGAGCAAATCGTGTGATTTTAGGAACACCCAATTGGATTTTTTCCATAAATTCGACATTTTGAAAGACAAGACTTGGCTTCCCACACTTAACTAGTTTCCCTTTTTCCATCACATAAACTTGGTCAGCAAATTCGGCCACGTCATCCATAAGGTGGGTTACTAAAACAATTGTTATGCCATCTTGATGAAGCTTTTTAAACAAGGCCATCAACTCTTTTCGACCAATTGGATCCAAACCAGCTGTTGGTTCGTCTAAGACCAAAATGCTAGGCTCCATTGCCAAAATCCCAGCAATAGCAACCCTTCTCATTTGTCCACCTGAGAGTTCAAATGGACTTCGTTCAAAGAGTGATTCATCGATTCCTACTAAAGCTAGTTTTTCACGCGCAATAGCTTCTGCCTCTTCTACAGAAACTCCAAAATTTTGAGGGCCAAAAGCCACATCTTTTAGGACAGTTTCCTCAAAAATTTGATTCTCTGCAAACTGAAACACCAACCCAACTTGTTTACGAATTTGACGAATTTGCTTATTGACCGATGTTGGTGTGATCAATGTATCAAAGACACGAACACTTCCCTCTGTGGGAACTAGCAAACCATTTAAAAGCTGCAAAATTGTGGATTTCCCACTTCCTGTATGCCCAATAATAGCAGTATAGGAACCATCTTCTATGGTCAAACTGACATCTGACAAGGCAGCTGAGGCAAAGGGTGTTCCTTCCTGATAAGTATAACTAACATTGTCTAGAATAATTCCCATAAAGCCTCCTCGAGCTCCTCCTCGGTCAGGTAGTGCTCTGGTAATTTTAAGCCATTATCACGCAGTGATTGTTTTAATTGGTTGACAAAGGGTTGATCTAAGCCAATTTGATCTAAATCCGATCTAGAAAATAACTCTCTAGGAGTGCTAGTTGACTCGACTTCTCCTTTTTTCATCACCAAAACTCTGTCACTCATGGCCACCTCATCCAAATCATGCGTAATGGAGATGACTGTCATCTGATGGTCTTTGCGAATCTTCTGAACTATCTTAATCAACTCTAATCGTCCCTCAGGGTCCAACATACTTGTAGCCTCATCCAAGATTAAAATATCTGGTCGCAGAGCAACAACACCTGCAATAGCTACTCTCTGTTTCTGACCTCCTGACAAGCGGGCTGGTTCCTTTTTAGCAAATTCAGCCATTCCAACCAATGATAAAGCCTCAGAAACGCGTTTCTTCATTTCTTCAAGTGGGATTCCTTGATTTTCCAATCCAAAAGCAACGTCGTCTTCAACAGTTGCTCCTACGAATTGGTTATCAGGATTTTGAAAGACCATACCAATCTTACGTCTTTTTTCCCAGACATTTTCTGGAGTTAGGCAATCACCGTCTATCCAAATTTCTCCAGATTCAGCCTCGAGCAAACCATCAATCAAGCGAACTGTCGTTGATTTTCCACTACCATTATGACCAACGATAGACAACCATTCTCCACGTTTCACGTGAAACGAAATGTTACGAACATCATAATGTTCTTGATCTGCCTGATATCGAAAAGACAGGTCTTTTATCTCAATAATCGATTCCATATCTAACGAAAGGTTCCTTTAAACAAATATGTGCTTCCCTTGAAATAATCATAACCAGAATAAACTGTGAAGAACAAGGCAATATAAAGAGTTATCTGACCAAGAACAGTCCAGTGAAGTAGCAAGAATATAATCGCAAACATCTGACTAAATGTCTTGATTTTTCCAGGCATGGCAGCAGCTAGAACGGTACCTCCTGTTTCAACTAAGAGCAAGCGCAAACCAGTGACTGCAAGTTCACGGCAGATAATAACTGCTACCACCCAAGCTGGTGCCATCTTTAGACCGACCAACATGATAAAGGCTGACATGACCAATAATTTATCAGCCATTGGATCTGCAAATTTACCAAAATTACTAACCACTTGCCATTTTCTAGCTAAATAACCATCTAGATAATCAGTGATACTGGCAATAGCAAAAATAACTGCTGCTATTTTATGTAACACAGGAGATGGTCCAACTGATAGAAGGAGAATAAAAATCGGAATAAATAAAATTCTACCAAGCGTAAGCGTATTAGGAATATTCTCTTTTTTCATGTTATCCTTCCTTTAGTTTGAACTTAATGTTAGAGTAATCCAACCAGTTTGACCAGTTAATTTTGAAGTGTCAATTTCCTTATTATCAATTTTCACCGACACTCCTTTAACAACACCCAATGTTATGGTTACTGGAGAACCTTTAGAAATGGTTGTTTTAGCTGTTTTATTATTAGGTTCAAGAGTCACTCCTCCTGCTAAATCAGTATCCGAAACACTAATCCAGCTTGTTGCATCCGTTACAGACAACTGAAGCTCCGCAGAATCTTTAGATGTCTTATATTCCACTGATAAAGCATCTCCCTGACCTGAAACAGTCAAAGTAGTTGCCTCACTCGAACTTGATGAACTAGTAGCTTGACTACTACTTGATGCTACACTACTAGAGCTACTTGTTGAACTCACAACACTATAAGTTGCCGCAGAAGACGCAGTTGGTTGGGTTTGAATATAATTCCACACATAGTAAGTTACAAAAATTAAAATTGATAAAGAAAAAAGAACAAAGTAAAATAGCGGTAGAAATGAATTTTTCTTTCGATTAGACCGTCTACGTCCTGAAAGTTCAATCTCATCTACATCAACTTCTTCATAAGTAATCATACTTCCCGAATCATAGGCATCTAGAACGATATTTTCATCTAATTCAACAGCCCAAGCATACTTTCTCAAAAATGAACGAGCATAAAAAGTACTCGGTAGTTTGTCAAAATCATCTGACTCCATTGCCTCCAACAAATCCAGCTGAATATCTGTCTTTCTGTGCAATTCCTCTAAGCTCAGTCCTTGGTTAATTCTTGCAAGACGTAAGACCTCACCAATTGTTTTTTTTCTCATACTTAACATTCCTTCTTTCTAGTGTATTTTCTAGCGATTATATCGGGAAAATTGTACAATCAACCATATCGCTATTATCTATCAAATCATGTCCAGCCTCTAGAACATCTTCTAAAGTAATTTCCTGCAAAAGTTTAGGAAGATCAAACAGGGTAGAACCTGTATCGGTTGGATGATACTGAGTAGCAATGTATTCAAGGGAATCCATACTATGAAGAAATTCTCCATACATCTCAGTTTTTACAATATCCAAATGATCCTCAGTTACATCCTCATCTTTAACAAAATTGCGAATAGCTTTACGAAATTGATGAGAAAGTGCCACAGGTTCCTTTGTATCCATTGTTAATATCACAAAATGGAAACGAGGATCTACTTCTATTTCTAGAGACAGGGAAGCATCCAGTTTACCTGTCTCATATAATTTTTGAAATCTTTGTGAAGTCCAACCAAACATCATTGTAAACAACAATTTCAATAAAAGATGATAACGATACTGATCTCGATTTCCTATGTCTTTATTTCCTCTAATACCAATCGCTAATTTGGGAGATGCTACATCCATTCGAAAACTTTCAGTAGTCTTTACAGGATGTAAAGGTATTTTTTCTCTCTTAAACTCATGTTTTTTTTCTTGAGGATGAGATTTCTTAGCAAAATAATCTTCAAGCAGTTCAAAATCAAAATTCCCCACTAAAAAGATATTACTATTGACAGGTCTGTAAAACTCTTTAAAGTTCTCTTTTAAATCCTCCAAACAAATAGCATCAATAGAGTTTTCACTACCAACAATATCTGAAGCTAAAGGACTTTCTGGATAGAGATTTGCCAAAGTCTTGAAAAATAGACATGAATCCGGATCATCCTGATACATCTCTCTTTCCTGCTGAATGATATCCTTTTCGCGCTCCACAGATTCTTCAGTCATATTGAAAGTAGTGACAAGTTCGTCTAGTAAATCTAAACACTCTAGAACATTTTCAGAAGTCGAGAAAAGATAGCTAGTGTTCGTAAAGCTCGTAAAGGCATTACTTTCAGCACCCAACTCTGTAAAAGCTGCCATAACATCTCCAGAATCTTCTCTTTCAAAAAGCTTATGTTCTAAGAAATGAGCGATTCCTTGTGGATATTGTTGTAAGTCCTTATCATCCACTGTAAACCTTGTGTCAACAGAACCAACTTGGACACTTACAACGCCATAAACCTCGTTAAAGTCCTTTTTAGGTAGTAAAGTAACCGTCAAACCATTTTCTAAGCTAGTTTGATACAAAGTTTCTTTTACAGCAGGATAATATTTCTTTTGAAAAGTAGGTCTGGTCATTCTGCTCCTTCCATAAAATAAATAGCCTGCAACTTAAAACTGTTTGCTGCTTCACAAATTGCTTCTCTATCAACTTGTTCAAGTTTATCGATTAAAGTTTTTGTGTCAAGATTCGCCTTCCCAAAAAAAGTTGACAAATAATATTTATCGACGATAGAATCTTGATTATCCTGAGCAAGTAGTATGGATCGACGAATCATTTGTTTAGTCTGATCAATCTCCTTATCTGTAAACTTTCCATTTTTTATGTCAAGCAACTGATGATTCATCAATTTTCTTACTTTGTTTCGATTTTGCCGATCAATTCCAGCAAACAATCGTAAAAATCCACTAAAGAGATCCAAATGACTTGATACCGTATAGGCCAGGCCTTCTTTTTCTCGCACTTGGGTAAATAGTTTCGAATGAGGAAAGGCTCCTAAAAGACCATTTACAAGAAGCACTGCCATCTGTTCTTCATCACCATATGCCACTGAACTATGGTAGCCCATCTCTAAAACAGACTGTCCTAATCTCTTTCTAACAATACCTTCTCTAAGAATATTAGAATAGGGTTGCTGATATTGAATGTTTACAACTGATTTACGACCTGTTAAAGGAAATTTATGTAAAAACTCTAAAACTTCAATTTCATTAAAATCGCCTAAGAAGAAAATATCTATTTGGTCTTCTTTTAGCATTTTTTGATAGCTTGAAAAACATGTTTTTGAAGTCTCTTCTGAAATTCTAGAAATCAAATCTTTTGGAACTAGCTGCATTGATTCTTCTTGGAAAAACAATTGATCTAACTCTTTATGTGCAAAGAAGAATGGGTCTTCCAATTCTGATTCTAGCCTTGATAAGATCTGTTTTTTCTCGATGTCAAAAGCATTTTTCTCAAATCCATCCTCATCCGACAATGGTGTAAACAGAACCTGGTGCAGTAATTCTAAAATTTGAGAAGTTAATACGTTTTTCTTACTTAAAAATTCATCACGCACATAGGAAATACTCAAATCCACAAGATGACTTTGTCCTCTTCGATAGGCGTGCGCTGACAAATCAGTTCCATACAAGGTTGCTAAACGTTTTCTAAACAGTTGAGCAGTTGGATAACTTTGGTTGGCAGTTTCAAGCATACTGGCACTTAACATGCGACTTGAAATTGAATCCAAAGACAATGGAGCTGTGAAACGCACAGTAATTTTATTAGTTTTAAATTTTTTTGATTGGATAAAATGCACTGTAATTCCAGGTACTAACTCCATCTCTTACCTCCTTCTACATAGAGTTCTATTATACCATGAAAAGAGAAAATTTTCTTGTTCTCTTTACCCCTTTTAGAATTAAAATCGCTTTCATTTCTAACAAATTTACCTCTGCCATTTCAAGGTAAAATATGGTATAATACCAAAGATTGAGGTGAACTATGGAATACAAATTATTTGAAGAATTTATCACTCTCCAAGCTCTCTTGAAAGAACTTGGTATTATACACAGTGGCGGAGCTATTAAATCCTTTTTAGCTGATCATCTTGTCTATTTTAACGGTGAATTAGAAAATCGTCGTGGAAAAAAAGTAAGAATCGGAGACTCTATCGACATTCCTGACATGAAAATCCACATCATTCTGACGCAACCGAGCTTAGAAGAACAGGAAGAATATCTCCAAGAAAAACTTGAGAAAGAACGTGTGGCTAAACTTGTCAAAGAAATGAATAAGACGGTCAAAAAAAAGCCAACAAAAAAGACCCCGAAAGCTAAAACAAAAACTGCACCACGTTTCCCAGGTAGATAAGTATGTGGCTAAAAAACTTATCCATCAAGCAATTTAGAAACTATCAGGATACCGAAATTGAATTTAATCCTAAATTAAATGTATTTGTGGGGCGAAATGCTCAAGGAAAAACCAATCTCCTGGAAAGTATTTACTTTTTAGCTTTAACTAGAAGCCATCGGACAAAGACAGACAAAAATTTAATTCAATTTGAAGAAGAACAGCTTCAAGTTTCTGGAATTCTTCAAAAACGAACGGCTACTGTACCACTTGAGATTGATTTGACTCCAAAAGGTCGGATTACTAAAATAAATTACTTAAAGCAAGCTCGGCTATCTGACTATATTGGACACATGAATGTTGTTCTATTTGCACCCGAAGATTTACAACTTGTCAAAGGAGCACCAGCTATCCGACGTAAGTTTATAGATATGGAGTTAGGGCAAATCAAACCCATATACTTGTCAGATTTGTCAAGCTACAACCATGTGCTCAAACAAAGAAATACCTACTTAAAGTCAGCGAATCAGATTGACGAAACATTTTTATCTGTTCTGGATGACCAGCTAGTAGACTACGGTTGTCGGGTGATGGTCCACAGAGAAGAATTTATCAAAAAAATGGAATCTTTTGGTCGTAAAAAACACTTTGATATTTCGGACCAATTAGAAGAGTTGTCAATTCGTTATCAACCATCTGTAAACTTCACTGACAAGGAAAAACTAGCTGAATCTTTCTATGCAGCACTTCAAAAAAGTAGATCAAGAGATTTATTTAAGAAGAATACTGGAGTTGGTCCTCATCGGGACGATATAATTTTCTTAATCAATGGAATGGACGCAAACTTTGGAAGTCAAGGGCAACATCGTAGTCTGGTTTTATCTATAAAACTTGCAGAAATAGAACTGATGGAGAGTATCACTAAGGAATCTCCCATTCTTTTGCTTGACGATGTTATGAGTGAACTTGACAATACTCGTCAACTTAAATTATTAGAAATTATATCTCAAAATATTCAAACCTTTATTACAACAACTAGTTTAGAGCATCTTCAAAACTTACCAGATAATCTCAGTATATTTACTGTAAAGAATGGCCAATTATCTGTAAACTGATATTTACATTAGTGTAAAAAATAAAAAATCTCCTGTTTTACAGGAGATTTTTTACTACATTGAGTAGTTTGGTGCTTCATTTGTGATTTGCACATCGTGTGGATGGCTTTCTTTTAGACCGGCACCTGACATTTCGATAAATTGAGCATTGTCATGCAATTCTTTAAGGTTAGCTGCACCACAGTAACCCATACCAGATCGGATACCACCAATCATTTGGAATACGATATCAGCTGCTGCTCCTTTATATGCAACACGTCCTTCAATTCCTTCTGGAACGAGTTTATTTGCTTCATTGACAGAGCCTTGGAAGTAACGGTCGCTTGAACCTTTCTTCATTGCAGCGATTGAACCCATACCACGGTATGTCTTGAACTTACGTCCTTGGAAGATTTCAGTTTCTCCTGGAGCTTCATCTGTTCCTGCAAACATTGATCCAAGCATTACTGCATTTCCACCAGCAGCAAGGGCTTTAACAATATCTCCAGAATACTTGATTCCACCATCAGCAATGATTGTTTTGCCATATTCACGTGCAACGGCTGCTGCATCATAGATAGCTGTAACTTGTGGAACTCCCACACCTGCGATAACACGAGTTGTACAGATTGAACCTGGCCCAATACCAACTTTAACAACGTCAACTCCTGCATCATAAAGGGCACGGGCTCCTTCAGCAGTAGCGATATTTCCAGCAATCAGTGTACGGTCTGGGAAATGGGCACGGATTTCAGCGATTTTACGAAGAACCCCTGCAGAGTGTCCGTGTGCTGTATCGATGACAATTGCATCTGCTCCTGCTTCAAAGAGGGCTTCAGCACGTTCAAAAGTATCAGAAGTTACACCTACCGCACCAGCAACTAGAAGACGACCAAACTCATCTTTAGCTGCATTTGGAAACTCAATCACTTTTTCAATATCTTTAATCGTGATCAAGCCAGAAAGACGACCTTCTTCATCAACCAAAGGAAGTTTTTCAATACGGTGTTCTTGAAGAATGCTCTCAGCTGTTTCAAGATCTGTTCCAACAGGAGCAGTAACAAGATTCTCACTGGTCATATGATTTGAAATTGGTTGATTGTAATTTGAAATAAAACGAAGGTCTCGGTTTGTTAAAATACCAACCAATTTACGATTTTCAAGAGTTTCAACCACTGGAACACCACTGATACGGTAACGTCCCATGAGTTCATCTGCCTCTGCAATTGTATGCTCTGGAGTCAAGAAGAATGGATCAATGATAACACCATTTTCAGAACGTTTTACCTTACGAACTTCATCTGCCTGCTGTTCAATAGACATGTTTTTATGGATAACACCTAGACCACCTGCACGCGCAATTGCAATGGCCATTTGGCTTTCTGTTACAGTATCCATGGCTGCTGTAATAATTGGGATATTTAAAGTCAGATTATCTGCCAATTTTGTAGTTAAATCCGCATCATTAGGCAACACATGACTCTCTGCCGGAATAAGCAATACATCATCAAAGGTAAAACCTTTTTTCAAAAATTTAGTGTCCCAATTAGACATTGAAGTTTCCTCTTTTCTTTCTTTTGGAGCTTAACGCTTTTTGTATTGTATCTATCATACCATTCTATGAAAATTTGTCAATTATATTGATAATAGATAATGTAAAAAAACTATCCCTTTAATTTTAAAGAAGAGATAGTTTTAGAGTTCGTATTTTATCGATTAATGAAAGTAATTTAGACCCATTGCTGATTTTACTTCTGATAGCGTTTGACCAGCAACTTCTCGAGCTTTTTCACTACCTTTTTGAAGCATATTATACACTTCACCCATATCTTTAGCATATTCTAGGCGACGTTCACGGATTGGACCAAGTTCACGGTCTAGGATTTCAAGTAGATACCGTTTTGTCTTAACATCACCTAAACCTCCACGTTGATAATGCTCTTTCATGACAGCAATTTCTTGAGCATCTTCAGGACGTCCGAAAACATCTAAGTAATGGAAGACCATATTTCCTTCAATCTTACCTGGATCCTCAACACGAATGTGATCTGGATCTGTATACATACTCATTACTTTCTTACGCAAGGTATCTTCATCATCTGACAAGTAGATACCATTATTAAGCGATTTAGACATTTTGGCATTTCCATCAAGACCAGGTAAGCGACCTGCTCCTTCATTTTCAGGATAAATTCCTTCCGGTTCTACTAAAACATCACAATTATAGGCATGGTTGAATGAACGTACAATCTCACGCGTTTGTTCAATCATCGGTTTTTGGTCTGTACCTACAGGAACATAGTTAGCCTTAAAAGCTGTGATATCTGCTGCTTGAGCAATTGGATAAACTAAAAATCCAGTTGGAATACTTTCTCCAAATCCTTTCTGAGCAATTTCTGTCTTTACAGTAGGATTACGCTCCAGACGAGCCAAAGACACTAGATTCATGTAATACATAGACAACTCTGCCAATTCTGGAATTTGACTTTGAATGAAAATCGTTGATTTGTTAGGATCCAATCCCACTGCAAGATAGTCCAAAGCAACATTCCCAATAGACTCTACAATAGTTTGTGGATCTTTTGCATGGTCAGTTAAAGCTTGCTGGTCAGCCAAAAAAACAAACATGTCATATTTATCTTCTTGCTGTAATAAGACACGATTTTTTAAGCTACCAACGTAGTGCCCAATATGTAATTTCCCCGTTGGACGATCTCCTGTTAAAATAATGGGTTTATTCATCTTATTCTCCTTTGATATAGTCCTTTCAATTATAGCATTTTTTTGATAAAAAGACAGGTAATTTTTTTTATCAAATAATTACGATTTCAACTCCTTGACTGTAAACTATCTGTAAACATTCTTTACAAATAATTGACAGATAAAAATTTGAATATTTGCTGATTTTCTAGTAGAATTAGAGTATTACATATAATAGGAGAAAAAAATTGCTAACAGTATCTGATGTTTCACTACGTTTTAGTGATCGCAAACTTTTTGATGAGGTCAACATCAAATTTACAGAAGGAAACACCTATGGTTTAATTGGTGCTAATGGTGCAGGTAAATCAACATTTTTAAAAATCTTAGCTGGTGATATCGAACCTACAACTGGTCATGTTTCTCTTGGACCTGATGAACGTCTTTCTGTGCTTCGTCAAAATCACTTTGACTACGAGGATGAACGTGTTATTGATGTTGTTATCATGGGTAATGAAAAACTATACAATATCATGAAAGAAAAAGATGCTATCTATATGAAAGCAGACTTTACTGATGAAGATGGAGTTCGTGCAGCTGAGCTTGAAGGTGAATTTGCTGAACTAGGTGGTTGGGAAGCTGAGAGTGAAGCTTCACAACTCTTGCAAAACTTGAATATACCTGAAGATCTTCATTACCAAAATATGAGTGAACTTGCAAATGGAGACAAAGTGAAAGTACTCCTTGCTAAAGCTCTATTTGGTAAACCAGATGTCCTTCTTTTGGATGAGCCGACCAACGGTCTTGATATCCAATCTATTACTTGGTTAGAAGATTTCTTGATTGATTTTGATAACACCGTTATTGTCGTATCCCATGACCGTCACTTCTTGAACAAAGTATGTACTCACATGGCCGACCTTGACTTTGGAAAAATCAAACTCTATGTCGGAAACTACGACTTCTGGAAAGAATCTTCTGAGCTTGCTGCTAAATTGCTAGCAGACCGTAATGCTAAAGCAGAAGAAAAAATTAAGCAATTACAAGAATTCGTTGCTCGTTTCTCTGCTAATGCTTCTAAATCAAGACAAGCAACATCACGTAAGAAAATGCTTGATAAGATTGAACTTGAAGAAATTGTGCCATCTAGTCGTAAATATCCATTTATCAACTTTAAAGCTGAACGTGAAATCGGAAACGATCTCTTGACAGTAGAAAATCTATCTGTCAAGATTGATGGTGAAACTATTCTTGACAACATCAGCTTTATCTTGCGTCCAGGTGACAAGACAGCTCTTATCGGTCAAAACGACATTCAAACAACTGCATTGATTCGTGCGATCATGGGTGATATCGACTATGAAGGAACTGTCAAGTGGGGGGTTACAACTAGTCGCTCTTACTTACCAAAAGACAATTCAGCTGATTTTGCTGGGAGTGAATCTATCCTTGACTGGCTCCGTCAATTTGCAAGTAAAGAAGAAGATGACAATACCTTCTTGCGTGGTTTCCTTGGTCGTATGCTCTTCTCTGGAGATGAGGTTAACAAACCTGTAAACGTCTTGTCAGGAGGAGAAAAGGTGCGCGTGATGCTATCGAAACTCATGCTTTTGAAATCAAATGTTCTAGTACTTGACGATCCTACTAATCACTTAGATTTGGAATCTATTTCAAGTTTGAACGATGGATTGAAAAACTTCAAAGAATCAATCATCTTCGCCAGTCATGACCATGAATTCATTCAAACATTGGCTAACCACATTATTGTCCTATCTAAAAACGGTGTAATCGACCGTATCGATGAAACCTATGATGAATTCTTAGAAAATGCTGAAGTACAAGCAAAAGTCAAAGAACTTTGGAAAGACTAAATAATACTTTAAAACTCAGTTGGATTAACCAACTGAGTTTTCTATCATTCTATGAGGTAACATGAAAACATTTTTTAAAAACTATTGGACCTATTTTATTTCTTTCATCATTCCCCTAGTAATTATGTCAGGAGTCTATCTTTCTCAAGGTATCTACTGGAACAGTGATACTTCACCTTTATTAGGGGATGGATTTCATCAATATGTTATTTTTGATCTAAATCTTCGTAATATTTTACATGGGAGTGATAGTCTATTTTATACTTTTACCAGTGGTCTAGGTCTCAATTTTTATGCCTTGTCCAGTTATTACCTTGGTAGTTTTCTATCTCCTCTTGTTTATTTTTTTGATGTATCAAGCATGCCAGATGCAGTCTATCTGTCAACCTTGTTGAAATTTGGCTTGATAGGTCTGTCAACCTTTTTTAGCTTGAGTAAAATATTCAAAAATATACCTGCCCTACTTCGATTAGCTCTATCTACCTCATATGCATTAATGAGCTTTACAGTTAGTCAACTTGAGATTAAAACCTGGTTAGATGTTTTTATTTTAATCCCCTTAATTTTAAGTGGTTTACATCTACTCATAACGGAAAAAAAACGTATTCTATACTTTACAAGTTTGTCAATATTATTTATCCAAAACTACTATTTTGGATATATGACTGCCCTGTTTTTGGTAGTTTGGTATTTTTGCCAACTTTCCTGTGATTTTAAAAGTCGCAAGTTCTCTTTCCTTGATTTTTTCCTAACATCCTTACTCGCTGGTTTAACAAGTTTCATCATGACACTCCCAACCTTGTTTGACTTAAGAACTCATGGTGAAAAACTAACCGCTATTACAAAAATAAAAACAGATGCCAGTTGGTATCTAGATCTATTTGCTAAACAATTTATTGGTGCTTTCGATACAACTAAATATGGTTCTATCCCAATGATTTTTGTTGGCCTCCTTCCTTTCATCTTAACAATTGTATTCTTTACATTAAAATCAATTAAGTTTCACGTGAAACTATGCTATGCAACTCTACTCATTATCATCATTGCTAGTTTTTATCTAGAAGCCTTAGATTTATTTTGGCAAGGAATGCACGCACCAAATATGTTTCTTCATCGCTATGCTTGGATTTTCTCTACTCTCTTGATTTATATTTCAGCAGAAGTTTTAAATAGATTTAAGGATATTAAGTTATGGAATATTTTATTCTCAATGACCTTCCTTTTATTTGGCTATCTGGCAACCATTTATTTTAAAAATCATTATTCATTTTTAACTAAATTAAATATACTCTTAACGCTTGAATTCTTAGTGGTATACTTGCTATTGTTACTGGCATTTATCCGAAAGATGATTTCACCAAAAATCTTTTCAATCCTTATTTTGATCTTTACAATAAGTGAAATTAGTTTTAATGCTTCATCTCAACTAAATGGAATTACGAAAGAATGGGGATTTGCTTCTCGTAGTACCTATGATAAAGATATTCCAAGTATGGAAGCTATTTTGGAGTATACCAAACAGCAACCAGATACATTTACACGAACTGAAAAGTTACAAACTCAAACTGGAAACGATAGCATGAAATTTAACTACAATGGCATCTCACAATTTTCATCTGTTCGTAATCGTTCTGCAAGTACAACGTTAGATAAGTTGGGTTTTAAATCTTCAGGTACCAACCTTAATCTTCGTTATGCAAATAATACTATCATTGCAGATAGTTTATTTGGAATCAGCTACAATATTTCTGAAACCTATCCAGATAAATATGGTTTTCATCCAAGCTATCAAAAAGATAATCTAACCCTTTATAAAAATCAATTCGCTCTCCCAATTGCTTTTGCTACACAGTCTCTTTACAAAGATGTCACTTTTAATGACCATACTCTTGATAACCAAACTCAATTTTTAAATCAAATTGCTGGCTTAAATGAAGAGTACTTTTATCCGATAAATCATTATACAGACTCTGATGACAATGTTGTCAATCTAAACGGAACTGATACTGAAGATGCAACTATCAGCTACAGCATTGAAGTACCTGATAATAGTCAGGTTTACCTTTCCATGACCAAGCTAAATTTTTCAAACGATAAGAAAAAGCAAGTTGACATCATTGTCAATGGTGAAAAAAAATCCTTTACCACAGATAATGTTTTTACATTTTTTAATCTTGGATATGCAGAACATAAACAAACTTTTGATATCCAGGTTAAGTTCCCAGGAAATGCTCAAGTATCATTTGAATCTCCAACTTTCTATCGCTTAGATACTAAGAAATATACGGAGGCAATACGCAAAATAAAAGAAAATCCAGTAGAAGTGAGCTCTTATAAAAATAAAGTCACTGTAAATTATAAGGTAAAGAATGAGACATCGATCTTTTTCACAATTCCTTACGACCGAGGATGGTCTGCTTACCAAAATGGTAAAAAATTACAAATTCAACAGGCACAAACTGGATTTATGAAAATTGATGTTCCTGAAGGTGAAGGAACTATTACCCTTTCCTTTATTCCAAAAGGATTTGTTGCTGGTGCAAGTTGTTCTCTTATAGCCATTATTGTCTTTATTTTTTATGATATTCAAAGAAAAAAATATTCTAGATAAAAAAACAATCGACCGAATTGGTCGATTGTTTTTAGTCTTCTTCAGCTTTTTTAGGTTGATAGGCTAGCATTCCTAAAGCAACAAAAATCATTATTGTAAAGATAAGGAAAATAATCTGACTATGAATATTACCTGTCATAGAAATGGTTTGTCGAAGACCTGAAACTGAATAACTCATAGGTAACCATGGATTAATAGTTTTAAAGAATTGATTCGTCAAAGCTAAAGGATAAGTTCCTGCACTTGATGCTAATTGAAGGAGTAATAAAATTAAGGAGAAGAAAGCGCCTAGGCGAGAATTCCAGGTTGTCAATGCTGTTACCATCGCCATAAAAGCAAGACTGGTTAAAATGATCAAAGCTAAAGTTTTGAATTCATGAACTGCAGTCAGTCCGATTAAATGTACCCCACCATAAACTAATACTCCTGCCAAACCAGCAATGATACCGTTAATTTCAAAGCGAGACTTAAACCAAGCCCAGCGACTTTCTGGATGGCGCCCAGAAGGCAATTTAGCAAAAATCATATTAGTTGAAATAGCAGCAACAAAAAGAGCAACTGATATCATATATGGAGCCATGGCAATTCCATTAACTGCTACTTGATCCTTATCAGTTTTTGAAAGACTTAGAGGATCAGCTAGTAAATCTGCATTTGTTGGTTCAGTTGAAGCCTGTTTCAATTGTCCCTCAGCCTCTGTCAAACCTTGATTTAATTGACTTGAACCATCACTTAATTTTCCAAGTCCTGATTGTAGAATTTCTGATCCTTGAGCAAGTTGATCTGCTCCACTAGCTATTTTTTCAGAACCATTAGATAGTTGATTTGCACCAGAAACTAGCTGGTCTGATTTATCAGCTAATTGTTGAGATCCCGCTTGTAATTGATTAAATCCAGCGGTTAAATCTGATGTTTTATTATTTACTTGGTTGACACCTGATGCAAGTTTATCAATTCCTGTTGCTAATTCTGGTGCATTCTCTGCTAACTTAGCAGTAGCACCTGTCAATGTTGAAGATTTTTCTGTCAACTGATTAGAACCTTGTAGCAACTTATTGAAACTTCCTGTCAAGTTCGAATTTTTCGAACTCAACTGACTTGCTCCTAAAGCTACTTGGTCTACAGATTTTGTATAGCTGTCAATGCCAGATTCAAGAGTTTGACTAGCTGGCAATAACTGACCATTAATTGCTGTTTGAACCTGTGTTAATCCACTTGACAAACTTGTCAATGTTGAAGAAGCAGTTGGTAATAATTGACTTGAGTGATTCTTTAATTGAGTTAGACTATCTGTTTGAGTGGTTACATTTTCTAAAGAAGATTGTAACGTTTGAACTGTAGTTAAAATTGTTCGTGCTGACTCACTAGTAGAAGATGATGGATTAGAAACCACAGAAGTTATCTCTGCCTGTTGGTCAGGAGTTAAGCTTTGATAAGCACTAGTAGATTGAATAGCTGATAAAGTAGTTTCTTTTTCAGATTGATTTGAAGTAATGATGCTTTGTGCTGAATTTGCAATCGTTGATAGACTACTAGAAAGCTGGTTTGTTACTTGTGTTATCTCTCCACTATCTGCTGTTTGAATATTTTGAATAGCTTGATTAAATTGCTCTAAACTAGTTGCTAATTGTTTAATCTGATCTTTTTGTTGGTTTGCCCCATCTAATTGAGTAGAAAGTTCTTGAATACCTTGATTAAGTTTTGTTAATCCTGTACGTAGAGTCTCTGATTTAGTAGAAATCTGATTTGCACCTGATGATAGACTTTGAACTCCATTTGTATAAGTATCAATACCAAGTGAAAATTGATTTAATCCTGAATTTAATTGAGAAACACCACCTGTATAGGCTTGTGTGCCTGAATCAAGTTGAGTCAATCCTGATACCAGTGCCGGTGTCTGTGAATTCAGTTGGTTTAATCCATTGTCGATTTGTGAAATAGCGCTGGTATATTGATTTAAACCAGTATTAAAATTACCAAGACCAAGATTTAACTGATTTACACCAGCTGTATAGGTTCCTAAACCTGTAGATAATTGATCAGCACCATTAGAAAATGTGAGACTTGATTGAGCTAAGGTTTGAAGATTGGTCGTTAAGGTTTGACTCCCATCCGAAAGCTGATTCGAACCATCAGCCAACTGTAAACTTGCATTTGCAGATTGAGATAAACCAATTTTTAAATCACCCATCTTTTTAAATAAAGCTTTAGTATAAGATTGAGTAACATTAGTAGCCACAGTCTGTTTGATTTGTGTCATGGCAGAATCACTCATCTTGCTTGCAATAAAACTATGACCACTTGATGTCTGATAGTCAATCGTCATCTGTTCAGGATGATTTGTAAGGATAGAAGAAGCTTTCTCAGAAAGATTACTTGGCAACGTTACGACCATGTAATAATCTCTATCCCGCAGGCCTCTTTCTCCCTCACCTTCATCTACAAAATGAAAATCAAGGCTATTACTATCTTTTAAATTAGACACCATGTCTTCACCAATAGTGAATTTTTCATCATTATAAGTAGCAGCTTGATCCTTATTAACAATTGCTACAGGTAACTCCGAAAGTTTACCATATGGATCCCACATTGATGATAAGAAAATGATATTGTAAAGAGCTGGAATTAAGGAAATTCCTATCATGACAATAATAAATGTCGGTTTTTTAAAGATTGCTTTCCATTCTTTAAACATATTGTCTCCTTTTTTAAACTACTTGTCTAAATTTTTGATATAATAGATTATACATAAAAAAATTAAAAAGACAAGATAAAAAAACTATTTTTGAACACATTGTCTAAAAATGTTCATCTGGAGGGAACATGCAAGAAAGTAATAAACGATTAAAAACCAAACGTATTATAGAAAATGCAATGGTAGATTTATTGATGGAACAACCATTCGATCAGATTACAACTGTTAAATTAGCACAAAAAGCTGGAATTAGCCGCTCCAGTTTCTATACTCATTACAAAGATAAATACGATATGATTGAACATTACCAAAGTAAACTATTTCATACCTTCGAATATATCTTTCAAAAACATGCTAATCACAAACGAAATGCTATTCTAGAAGTATTTGAATACTTAGAATCAGAGCCACTTCTAGCAGCTCTTTTATCCGAAAATGGAACCAAGGAAATTCAAAATTTCTTGAGAAATAAACTTCACATCCTACTGAGCACAGACCTTCAAAAACGTTTTATGCAACTCAAACTAAATGAAATAGAATTAGAATACAGTAGCGTCTACCTGACAAATGCTCTCTTTGGAGTCTGTCAAACCTGGATTGCCCACGGAAAAAAAGAAAGTCCACAAGAAATCACGGACTTTTTAATGAAAATGTTAAGGGATACAAATTAATAAAAAAGCTCTATAATATTTATAGGAAATCACCCCCCTATGAATATTATGGAGCCTATTTTGTTATTCTTATTAGGCTAAGGTAATACAATTTCCTTAGTTTTATTTTCGGACACAAATCATTATCTATCCGTATGTTAGGTATGCCTCCCCTCATTACATCGGACAAAGAATCAAAAAAGGAACACCAAATTAGTGTTCCTTTCATCTGACTCCGCCAGTAGGACTCGAACCTACGACATCATGATTAACAGT
>NZ_JVKV01000098.1 GCF_001072375.1 Streptococcus pseudopneumoniae | reverse complement strand
TCGTGGCCTTCTTCTTGCGTGCCTTTAGCTGTAATCTCGCCGGTGTAAGCTGGCAACTCTGGTTGAACCAAAGATTCGCCTTCGTGGCCTTCTTCTTGCGTGCCTTTGGCTGTAAGCTCACCCGTGTAGGCTGGCAACTCTGGTTGAACTAGAGATTCACCTTCGTGGCCTTCTTCTTGGGTGCCTTTGGCACTAATCTCGCCTGTATAAGCTGGGGATTCTGGTTGAACTAGAGATTCACCTTGGTGACCCTCTTCTTGGGTGCCTTTAGCTGTAAGATCACCGGTGTAGGCTGGCAATTCTGGTTGAACCAGGGATTCGCCTTCGTGGCCTTCTTCTTGAGTACCTTTGGCTGTAAGCTCGCCGGTGTAGGCTGGCAATTCTGGTTGAACTAGAGACTCACCTTGGTGACCCTCTTCTTGGGTGCCTTTGGCACTAATCTCATCTGTGTAAGCTGGGGATTCTGGTTGAACCAAAGATTCACCTTCG
>NZ_JVKV01000097.1 GCF_001072375.1 Streptococcus pseudopneumoniae | reverse complement strand
CTTTCCCATTTCAAGGCTCAGGAAAAAATGATTTACAAAATCATTTTTTTCTGCTATACTATCCTAAGCAAAGGTTTTTAATGTCATCCCGTGAGGTGACGAAGGCGCAGATCTATATAAAACTCTTTAAAACTTGATGAAGAAAGCTTGTTTTAGAGAGGTCTTACTCTGGGAGCCTATTGCTATAAAATAATGGGCTCTTTTTTGATGCCCAAAAGTGAGGTTAATATGAAACAGGAATCAACTGTTGATTTGCTTTTAGACGTTGACCAACGTCCTTCAGCTGGAAAGGGAATTCTTCTTAGCTTCCAGCACGTATTCGCCATGTTTGGTGCTACTATCTTGGTACCTTTAATCTTGGGAATGCCTGTATCTGTTGCCCTTTTTGCATCAGGTGTAGGAACACTCATTTACATGATCTGTACTGGCTTTAAAGTTCCAGTTTATCTGGGTTCTTCTTTTGCCTTTATCACAGCTATGTCACTTGCCATGAAAGAAATGGGTGGTGATGTATCTGCTGCTCAGACAGGGGTTATCCTGACTGGTCTTGTTTATGTCCTTGTTGCTGCAAGTGTTCGCTTTGCAGGTACAAAATGGATCGACAAACTCTTACCTCCAATCATTATCGGTCCTATGATCATCGTTATCGGTCTTGGACTTGCTAGTTCAGCTGTTACCAACGCTGGTCTTGTAGCTGACGGAAACTGGAAAAACGCTCTTGTAGCCGTTGTTACTTTCTTGATTGCTGCCTTTATCAATACAAAAGGAAAAGGCTTCCTACGAATCATCCCATTCCTTTTTGCCATTATCGGTGGTTACCTCTTTGCTCTAGCTCTCGGCTTAGTTGATTTCACTCCTGTTCTTGAAGCTAACTGGTTTGAAATCCCTGGTTTCTACCTACCATTCAATACAGGTGGTGCCTTCAAACAATATGACCTTTACTTCGGTCCTGAAACAATTGCCATCCTACCAATCGCAATCGTAACGATTTCTGAACATATCGGAGACCACACCGTTCTAGGTCAAATCTGTGGACGCCAATTCTTGAAAGAACCAGGTCTTCACCGTACCCTTCTTGGTGATGGTATTGCAACATCTGTTTCTGCCTTCCTCGGTGGACCAGCAAATACAACTTACGGTGAAAATACAGGGGTTATCGGTATGACTCGTATCGCTTCTGTCTCAGTTATCCGTAACGCTGCCTTTATCGCAATTGCCCTCAGCTTCCTTGGTAAATTTACTGCATTGATTTCAACAATTCCAAACGCTGTACTTGGTGGTATGTCTATCCTTCTTTACGGGGTTATCGCAAGTAACGGTTTGAAAGTCTTGATCAAAGAACGTGTTGACTTCGGTCAGATGCGCAACCTTATCATCGCAAGTGCTATGTTGGTGCTTGGACTTGGTGGTGCTATCCTTAAACTTGGACCAGTTACCCTTTCAGGTACTGCCCTATCAGCTATGACAGGTATCATCCTAAACTTGATCTTGCCATACGAAAACAATGACTAATCCATATAGAATCAACGAGAGGTCGGGACCAAAAATCCCGACCTCGTTTTTATGAACAAGAAGCCTTTGATACAGTGACTCATTGGACTGTTGTCAAAAAGTTTGATTTCTTAATTTCCCCAAGCAATCAAAAGATACAAGAGACTGGAACCAAACATATCAGCAAGAGCATGCATGAGAAAAAATGGCAGTAAATTCTTGACTACATATTTGTACAAGAAATAATAAAAGAGACCATAAACAAGCCCAATAACCAAGGCCCAAAGTAATCCTTGATAGGTATGGAAAGAAATCCGTATAATTACCGAGTAGACTAGAGCTAACCACTTGTGCTTTTCTTTTACTGAAGTCAGTAAGCCTAGGAAGAAAAATTCTTCATAAAAACCATTTAGTAAAGCATAGCAAATCGCCATCGGCGTTAAAGCCATGAATTTTCGAATGATTTCCATAGGGTCTATAAAAGGGATCAACTGAGGATTAAAATAATTATACTCACCACTAAGGGTTGTAATGATATCACCGAATATCCCAACTACAGCAAAGATAAGGGGAACCCAAATTAAAACAGACCAGCGCCAGCGTAAAGGAAGCTGTTTAAAATCATAATTTCGAATCACAAGATAAAGGAAGGTAATCCCTAACATCATCAATTGAAAATTGAAATTACTAGAATAGGCTGCCCCATCACTTGCTACATTTGTCGTAGTTTCTGTGACACTAGTAAGAGTTGAGGGCGATAAACTCTCCATAAATTGTTGAGTAGAACGAATGATAAACTCTCCAAACATTAAAACAGTGATGATGAGGATATCGAACCATTTTAAGTATCTTAAAGGTTTTGATGGATGAATACTTTGTAGCAAATTCATATTTCCTCCTTTATCTTTAAATGTATGGATTGATTATAAACATTCATTCTTAAAGTTATATGAACCACCTTCCTGGAAGATTAAAAAACAGCCTTATCAAAGACTGCTTTAATACATTAAACGGAATGATGTTTCTTTTCCAACATTAGATCCTTCAATGATATGATAGTCACGGCTAGTAAAATCATAGCCATTCCAATAAAATCTATCGGATAGAAAATATCCCCCATAATCATGAAGGCAAAAAATACTGCCGAGATAGGCTCAATCGAAGCCAAAAGGCTAGACTTGACTGGTCCTATCATACTTGCTCCCTTGAGGAAGGCTGTATAGGCAAAGACCGTTCCAATCAGAATGATACCTGCAAAAGCTAGAAAGATATCAAAAGATAAGGGAATACTAGCCCCGATAAGCCCTGTAAAAGGTACTGCTAGAAAACCTGAGATTGTCATTCCAACACCAATAACCAAAATGCTCCCCCATTTTTGAATCAATTTTATGGGTAAAATGATATAAAGAGCATAGGTTAAGGCCGAGAACAAACCCCAAAATAGACCAGCTGGAGTCATCGAGAGTTGATCCAATTGCCCATGGGTTGCAATGAGAAAGGTCCCACCTATAGCTAAAAACATAGAGATGATTTCTGAAAGCGTCGGAGCCACCTTATCCTTGATACAAGTGTAAGCAAGGATTCCAACTGGACAGACATACTGGAGGACTGTCGCTGTCCCAGCATTAGTCTCCTGAATAGCTGATAGATAAGCTAATTGATTTAGAAAAAGACCAAATAAAGAAAATAACAAGAGAGAAAACAGACTTGATTTATCCTTCAGAAAGGCCATAAATTTATCCCTTGATTTAGTATAGGCAAGAAGAATCAGGAGTAATCCAGCGATTATCAAGCGGATATTGGTCAGAACGAGAGCTGAAATCCCGTGAACCATCAGGTACTGACCACTGGTTCCCGACAAGCCCCAAGCAATACCTGCAATGACTGTATAAAGAGTTCCTTTTAAAGCTTTTGACATACTTCCTCCCTAGTCTGCCTCTCGAATCAAGTCCATGACCTGATTACGATCCAATATCCACTGAGCACGCTCATCTTTTTCATAAGTTCGATTGGATAAAAAGATAGCAGCTTCTTGTTTCTGTCGATTCCACATGATAAAGGTTCCAGTATAGCCTGTATGGTCCAGCCAATCACCTTCAAGATTCCAGGCCAATGAGCGTTCTTTATCACTCAGATCCGAAAAATTCTGACTCAATCCTTCAGCAAAATCATCTTGCAAATAATGCTCTAAGAAGATTTTTAAATCATGAACTGTTGAAAACAAGCCTGCACTACCTGCATGTTTTCCAAGCAAACGAGCCTTGGGATCATGGACCACTCCTGCTTTCTGTCCACGGACCGTTGGAACAGCACAGTTAACTGGACCAAACTGAGTTTCCTTCATCTTCCATGGATTCAACACTTGCTCTTGTAAAATCTGATCCAAGTCCTTTTCAAAATAAGATTCTAAAAGAAAACCTAGTAAGAGAAAGTGCACATCTGAGTATAGAAAGGCTCTCTTCTCTCGGCGATTCAGATGAAACATAGCTTCTCTTAACTGATCTGCTGAAAGCTGATCTCTATTAGGAATAAAAGGATCTAAATCCGTTGCATGCGTTAGGAGTTGTCGAATGGTGATGTCTGGGTAATCCGCCTCTGGAAGATAGTCTCTTATGGAGTTATCTAACTCAATCTTGCCTTCCTTCCACAAGAAGGTTAAGACCGTTCCTACTCCAACAACCTTGCTGACACTTGCCAAATCATAGACCAAGCCCTCACGAGTCTGCTCACCAGTTTCTGGATTTGCTTCTCCTAGATACCAGTCAGACCAAACGCCATCCTGATAATACGCAAAAGAGGCACCAGGATAAATCCCTGCCTCAATTTGTTGCTCTATTTTTTGAATGATTTTTTGTTTCATACTGCTTCAAACCACAATTCAATATTGTTGGTATCCTTAGTTAGGAAAAACTTCTCAGATTTTGGAATAAAGTAACCAACTTCTTCAAATCTCTGACGCAATACAGGCAAATCCAAATTCTCTACTTGAAATTTCAACATAGACAAGTCCCAAGTTACATTATTTTCAACCAGTAAATCGATCCCTTGAGATTGATTAAAAGCTAGTCGGTTTTCGATTTCTTCTTTATCAAGTAGGCTTGATGTCTTATCTGGTAAGTTAATTTCCACCGAGATTTCAAAGGCTGTCAAATATCTCAGTTTCTCATCTTTTGCAAAAGTGACTTCTTCCTCAACTTTTTTCAAATCCTTGATATCATCTTCAGCATGAATAAGAATACAATCCCCTTCTGGAGAAAGAACCTCAAAAGCATATCCCTTATTTCCTTTATAGAGTTGAGGGATTTCTTCCATTCTAGCTAGTAGTGCTTCAATCTCAGATGGCTTCTCTACCTTTACAAGTAATCTAGCTAATTTTTTAATCCCTTCAACCTTACGGCTCCTCATACTTGGTGACTCTTCTAAAACTAACTTTTCAATACCTGATTGGTCTCCTAGTGATAAGAATGCTGACTCTTCAAGCAAGGGTTTCATCCCCAAAGTCTCAATATAAAACAACTCATTTAAATTTCTATTATTTACCTTTAGCGTCGGGATCATACGCTTTATTTGATTTACAATCATAAATTCCTCCAACACTTTTTATTTTAAAGGATTTTATCTTTTTTTACAAGTTATTCAATAAAAAACTTTAACTATATTAACTCTTTAAATTAAATTCCCCCTTCTGTTTGTAGAAGGGGGGCTTGATTGTTTTTACTAAAATAACTGATTTAGTCTTTCCAAGATAGTGTTGCTTGCAGACCGTAATGATCACTAACTTGTGGACTGTTTTTACCATCAAAGACCACGTGAAGTTTTTCTACCTGCACATCCTTTGTTGTAAAGATATAATCGATTCGAAGAGGTTCGCTATTTCCCTTCCAACCATCAATTTCAGGCGGAACAGTGTAACTACCACTTCTTTCTTTTGCTACTTCAAATGCATCTTGTAAGTTTAGTGGACTAGCTAAAATAGCTTGGTAGCCCTCTTGACCTGCAGGATTATTAAAATCACCTGCTAGCAAGAGTGGCTTATTCAATTCTTTCAGAACTGCTTCAAAGCGCGCCCATTCCTCTTGGAAGCCTTTATTCCACCAAGAGAGATGGACACTCGCAACTGCAAGTTCTTTACCTTCAACTACTGTCTCTGCTAGAGCAACTCGACGAGTGTGGTAATCTGTCGGATCATCTACATCTGAAACCAAAATTTCACGCGCTTCAATTGGTGTTTTAGATAGGATTGCAACACCTTCATGGTAACGATCATAACCGATATGGTTATAGGCCCAAGTCCAATAATAGTTTTGACCTTGCTCAGCCAACTTCTCTACCAAAAGTCGCACATAGTGGTCTTGATGAATCGGCTCAGCAGATGGTAATGGCTGATAAAGTGCACCAGCTTCTACTTGCGCTGAAGTAATTTCCTGGTTAATTTCCTGAAAACAAATCAAATCATAACTGTTTTCAAGTATATCTTGAAGTAAAAGTTGAAACTTTTGTTCAGGATCTTTTTCCATCCAACTATGGGTATTGAGTGTTAAAAACTTCATGCTTTTCTCCTATAAACAAGAGGTTGGAAACAGCTTCCAACCTCCTAAATATTACAATTCTACTTTTGCAACTGCTGTTTTAGCTGCAAGAGAACCTGTTTGTTCTAATTTAACTGATTTGATCGCGTCACCATTTGTGAAGACAACCACAGTTGTAGTTTCACGACCAGCTTCACGGATTGCACCCAAGTCAGCTGTGACAAGAAGATCACCAGCAGCAACCTGTTGTCCTTCAGTAACACGAACTGTAAATGGTTTTCCTTCAAGACTTACTGTGTCCAAACCAATGTGAACAAGTACTTCAAGGCCTGCTTCAGTTACAAGACCAAGAGCGTGTTTAGTTGGGAAGATGCTTGACACAGTACCTGATACTGGAGATACAATGTTTCCGTTTGCTGGTTCCACTGCAAATCCATCACCCATCATTTTTTGTGCGAATACAGGATCCTTCACTTGGTCCAATTCAATCACTTGACCGTCAGCAACTGAGTATACTTCTTCAGTCACACCTTTGTATACAACAGCATCTTGTTGAGCTGCTGCCTTTTGACTTGGAAGAGTTTCAGGAATCACTTCACCTGAGTCAAGAAGGTCTTGAATATCTGATTTCAAAACGTCAGCTTTAGGTCCGTAGATAGCTTGGACACCTTGTCCTTTCATGACAAGTCCCATAGCTCCTTCAGCTTTCCATTGTTCCTCTGTTCCAACTTTTTCAGCGTCTTTTACAGTAACACGAAGGCGAGTCATACATGCGTCCACATCAACGATGTTAGCACGTCCACCAAGAAGGTTAATGATGTTAACAGCTTGAGAAGCTTCTGCAACTTTTGACTCACCAGAAGCAGCAGATTCTGATGAACCTTCAGCAGTTTCGTAGTTTCCGTTACGTCCTGGAGTAGCATAGTTGAATTTTTGAATCATGAAGTTGGCGATAAAGTACATGATAACTGCAAATAGTGCTGTTACCCAGATAAAGTTAATGATATCCATACCAAGACCAGCATTGATAGCTAGTGGAGTACGAGTCAAGAATTCAATTGAACCGAATGAGTGCACACGAAGGTGAACAATATCAGCCATAGCAAAGGCAGCACCTTGAACAACAGCGTAGACAAGGTAAAGAGGTGTTGCAACGAACATGAACATATATTCAATTGGCTCAGTAACACCTGTCAAGAAAGTTGCAAGAGCTGTCGCAATCATCATACCTTTGTATTGGTGTTTCTTGTCTGCTTCAACATTACGGTAAATAGCAGCAGCCACACCCATCAAAATACCGAATGAACCAATCATTTGTCCAACTTTGAAACGAGCTGGATGAACTGTATCTAGCAATGTTTGGTATTGACTAGCATCAGTACCTTTAAGGTTTACAAGGTCTGTTACCCATGCAAGCCAAAGTGGATCTTGTCCAAATACTTGAGTGCCTTTTGCTGCACCAGTTAAAATATCGTAAGTACCACCAAGAGCTGTATAGTTCATTGGGATAGTCAACATGTGGTGAAGACCAAATGGCAAGAGCAAGCGTTCCAAAGTACCATATAAGAATGGTGCAAGTACTGGTGCTGTTTCTTGTGAATTGGCAATCCAGATACCGAAGTTGTTGATACCTGTCTGAATCAGTGGCCAGAAAGCTGAAAGAAGAATTGCAGCGATTGCTGAGCGAAGAATAACTACAAATGGTACAAAACGTTTCCCGTTAAAGAATGAAAGTGCATCAGGAAGTTTACGGAAGTTGTAGTATTTGTTAAAAGCAGTCGCTCCAACAAAACCTGAGATAATCCCTACAAATACCCCCATGTTAAGCGCTGGTGCCTCAAGTACGCTAATGAAGTAATCAGAAACCTTGATAGATCCACCAAAGATTGTTGAAACCATAGCGTTAGGATCCTTCAACATATCCCCTGATACACCGAAGATTGTACCAGTGATACGGTTAATAAGGATAAATGCAAGACCTGCCGCAAAAGCACCACCAGCACGTTCCTTAGCCCAGCTTCCTCCAATAGCAAGGGCAAACAAAATATGAAGGTTACCGATAACACCCCAACCAATTTGCTCTAGTACGCCACCAGTAATAACTAGGGGAGCAAGGTTTGGGTCAATCATTGCAAGTGACTTACCGATTGAAATCATCAATCCAGCCGCTGGCATAACAGCGATAACCACCATTAGAGCCTTACCGAATTTCTGCCAAAACTCGAAAGACAAGACATTTTTGAATGTATCTTTCATCATTCAAATCTCCTTTATATTTATTCGGCAAACGTTTTACGAAAACGTTTGCGCATGTTTATGTTTTAATTTTACCACTTTTTATTTTTTTGTAAAGGCTTTTATAAAAAAAATTTGACTTTTTCTTTCGCTTCACTTTCTGGTAGGCTATCTCTTACTGACCATTTTTGAGTTTACTGCCATTTTTTGTTATAATATTAGCTATGAAATCCTATAATACCTTGAATGATTATTATCGAAATTTATTCGGAGAAAAAACTTTTAAAGTTCCTATTGATGCTGGCTTTGACTGTCCAAACCGTGATGGAACTGTAGCACATGGGGGCTGTACTTTTTGTACGGTTTCTGGTTCTGGAGACGCAATCGTTGCTCCTGATGCCCCTATTCGCGAACAATTTTATAAGGAAATTGACTTTATGCATCGTAAGTGGCCAGATGTCAAAAAATATCTGGTTTATTTTCAAAACTTTACCAATACCCATGAAAAATTGGAAGTGATTCGCGAACGCTATGAACAAGCTATCAACGAACCTGGGGTTGTCGGTATCAACATCGGAACACGCCCAGACTGTTTACCCGACGAGACTATCCAATATTTGGCCGAATTGTCGGAACGCATGCATGTCACCGTAGAGTTAGGCTTACAAACTACTTATGAAGAAACTTCAGAATTGATTAACCGCGCCCACTCCTATGAACTCTACGTAGATACAGTCAAACGACTTCGGAAGTATCCGAAGATCGAGATTGTTGCCCATTTGATCAATGGTTTGCCCGGTGAAACTCATGAAATGATGGTGGAAAACGTTCAGCGTTGTGTAAGGGACAATGATATCCAAGGGATTAAACTTCACCTACTTCACCTCATGACCAACACTCGAATGCAAAGGGATTATCATGAAGGTCGTTTGCAACTCATGAGTCAGGATGAATATGTCAAGGTCATCTGTGATCAACTAGAAATTATTCCCAAGCATATCGTTATCCATCGGATTACGGGTGATGCGCCTAGGGATATGTTGATTGGTCCTATGTGGAGTCTCAATAAATGGGAAGTTCTAAATAGCATTGAGGCTGAAATGAGACGACGCGGTAGCGTCCAAGGATGCAAGGCTGTAAAACAGGAGTTTATGAATGAAAAGACCACTTGAAATGGCGCATGATTTTCTTGCCCAAGTCATCACCCAAGAGGATATTGTCGTTGATGCGACCATGGGAAATGGCCATGATACCCTTTTTCTAGCTCAGTTAGCTAAACAAGTCTATGCTTTCGATATACAGGAACAAGCTCTGGAAAAAACTAGTCAACGCCTACAAGAAGCTGGTTTGGCCAATGCAGAATTAATCCTACAAGGCCATGAGACTGTGGACCAATTTGTAGGCGAAGTCAAGGCAGCTATCTTTAATCTAGGTTATCTTCCTTCTGCTGATAAAAGCATTATCACTCAACCCCATACAACCCTTGAGGCACTAGACAAACTCTGTCAATTGCTTGTTAAGGGTGGACGAATAGCCATCATGATTTATTACGGGCATGAAGGCGGAGATATAGAACGGGATGCAGTCATGGATTTTGTCAGTCACTTACCACAACAAGAATATACTGCTACGATCTATCGCACTCTCAACCAAATCAACAATCCACCGTTTTTAGTCATGATTGAAAAATTAGAAAGGTATCGCCATGGATAAACAATACCTACGAGATAAAATAGAAGGTCTTCGCCAAAAATTCGTTGAATCAACCCAACATGAACGAGCAGTTGGTATGTTAGATGAAGCTCATATGAGCAAGAAGATGTTAAAAATCAAGAAAAAAATGATAACACTTGAAATGGAGCGCTGTCAAAAGAAAATTGAGCACAAGGATTGCTCGAAGATTGATCAAAAAATCCAAGAACAAAAGGAACTTTTTGAAGCTTGTCGAAAACAAAAATAAGGAGGTAGAAGATGGATTTACTGTTTTATCTCTTGATATTTTTACTTGTTCTCATTGTTTCTAGTACGACCAATAAACTGCTTCCCTTTTTACCCATGCCCCTGATTCAGATTTTGCTGGGGATTGGGATTGGTCTGTGCTTACCGAATAACCAGTATCACCTAGACACTGAGTTGTTTCTAGCTTTGGTAATCGGCCCGCTCCTCTTTCGCGAGGCTCAAGAAGCAGATGTAACCTCTATATTAAAACACTGGAAAATTGTTCTATACCTTATTTTCCCTGTTATCTTTGTATCAACATTGAGTATGGGAGGCCTTGCCCATGTCCTTTGGATTGGCTTACCATTAGCTGCTTGCGTTGCAGTCGGAGCTGCACTTGGTCCTACTGACCTGGTTGCCTTTGCTTCCCTTTCTGAACGATTTACATTTCCAAAACGAATTTCAAATATCTTAAAAGGGGAAGGACTCCTTAATGATGCTTCTGGGCTAATTGCCTTTCGTGTTGCTCTCATCGCATGGACAACGGGAACCTTTTCAATCGCTCAAGCAGGAATTTCCCTAGCTATTTCCATCGTTGGAGGGTTTGCAGTCGGCTTTATAACAGCCTTAATCAATCGTTTCCTCCATACTTTTCTACTCAGTGTTCGAGCTACTGATATAGCCAGTGAACTTCTGTTAGATCTCAGTTTACCACTTTTAACATTCTTCATAGCTGAAGAGATTCACGTTTCTGGAATTATCGCAGTCGTTGTCGCTGGTATTTTAAAAGCCAGTCGCTTTAAAAAGATAAATCTTCTCGAAGCTCAAGTGGATACAGTGACTGAAACCGTTTGGCACACTGTAACCTTTATGCTCAATGGTTCTGTCTTCGTACTGTTAGGAATGGAACTGGAAATGATTGCGGAGCCGATTCTTAAGAGTGCTTTTTATAACAATGTGCTTCTTCTCGTCACAGTCTTTCTTTTAACCTTCCTACTCTTTGCCATCCGCTTTGTGATGATTTACGGCTTTTACGCGTTTCGAATAAAGAAACTTCAAAAAAGCCTCCACAAGTATGTCAAAGATATGCTCCTTCTAACATTTTCTGGAGTTAAGGGAACTGTTTCTATTGCCACCATCCTCTTGATACCGTCTAACTTAGAGCAGGAATATCCGCTCCTTCTCTTCCTCGTAGCTGGTGTAACCCTGGTCAGTTTTCTGACAGGATTATTGGTCTTGCCACACCTTTCTGAAGAGCAAGAGCCATCTAAGGATCATCTCATGCACATCGCTATCCTAAATGATGTTGCCATGGAGTTAGAGAGAGATTTGGAACATACTAAAAACAAGGTTCCTCTCTATGCTGCGATTGATAACTATCATGGACGGATTGAAAATCTCATTCTAAGTCAAGAAAATAAAGAAATCCAAGAAGACTGGGAAGCTCTGAAACTCTTGATTCTCAGTATCGAGAACGATGGTTTGGAACAGGCTTATGAAGAAGGAAAAATCGGTGAAAGAGGTTATCGTGTTTATCAACGCTACTTGAAAAGCATGGAGAAAAATATTAAGCGAAACTTTGCTTCTCGCCTAACCTATTACTTCCTTGTTTCTATACGGATTGTGCGTTTTCTCCTTCATGAGTTGCTCACATTTGGAAAAACCTTTCGTTCTTGGAGAGACAAGGAAAACCAAAGACTTCTTGCCATCGATTATGATCAGATTGCAGAGCTCTATCTAGCCAACACTGAAATCATCATCGAAAGTTTAGAAAACCTCAAAGGGATTTATAAGAGTTCTCTGATCAGCTTCATGCAGGAATCGCGTCTCCGTGAAACCAGTCATATTACCAGTGGTGCCTTTGTGGAACGGGTTATCAATCGGATCAAACCCAATAATATCGATGAAATGCTCAGAGGCTACTATCTAGAACGTAAGTCCATCTTTGAATACGAGAAACAAAAACTCATTTCAGCCCAGTATGCTAAAAAACTGAGACAAAATGTGAACAACCTAGAAACTTATTCTCTAAAAGAATCAGCCAACACACTGCCTTATGATATGATGGAATTAGTTCGCAGAAATTAAGATTTAGGTTACTATTGTGGAGGATTATGCAATGAAAAAGTTGTGGAAACAACTAACTAATAGGCCTTTATTAAAAGCTTTTTTACACTACTATCATGTTTCAGATATTGAATTAACCAGTGTAGCTGTGGCTTATTATTGGTTGATTTCAATCTTCCCTTTACTTATGATAGCCGTCAATATCTTGCCTTATTTTCAAATTCCAATCTCTGATTTCTTGATTACACTAAAGGAATTTTTACCAGATACGATCTATGATGTAGTAGCAAAGATTGTCAGAGAAGTTCTGACTCAACCATCGACAGGTTTACTGAGCTTTGCTATCTTATCAGCTCTTTGGACTTTCTCCAAATCCATGAATTTTCTTCAAAAGGCTTTTAATAAAGCCTATGGAATCGCAAAAAATAGAGGAATTATCTCACATCAGCTGATGAGCCTCTTAGTTAGCTTTGGACTTCAAATTCTTTTTGCGCTTGCTTTATTCCTCAGTATGTTTGGCCATATGCTATTGGATTTGCTTAAAAACTACTGGAAATCCGAGAGTGCTCTGTTTTCTTATCTACAAGATTTTACAGGACCTCTGATTTATGCCTTTCTTTTTGCAATCGTAATCATGCTCTATTATTTCCTACCAAATGTTAAAGTAAGTAAGATTCGCTACGTCATACCTGGAAGTCTCTTTGTACTAGTTACAACGATTGCTTTATTAAACATCTTTGCAGCTTATTTCAACAATTATGTCAATTATCTCGTTGACGTCAGATTTTTCAGTTCAATCGTCGTCGTTGTCATGATGTTCTGGTTCATTATCATTGCCAAGATATTAATTATCGGTGCCGTCATCAATGCCAGTGTTCAAAGCCTTAAGGATCCAGACTTTAAAGCAAATCAATAATTTTTATCGATTAATACTCAATGAAAATCAAAGAGCAAACTAGGAAGCGAGCCACAGGTTGCTCAAAACACCGTTTTGAGGTTGTGGATAGAACTGACGAAGGCAGCTCAAAATACTATTTTGAGGTTGTAGATGGAAGCTGACGTGGTTTGAAGAGATTTTCGAAGAGTATAAACAAATCAATCCCCCAGTCATTTAATACTGGGGGATTTTTGAATTAGTTACTTTATTGTCCATTCGTTAGGGCTTGCAATTCTGTTTTTAGATATTGAGCCAAATGTTGGTGGGCAAAAATATTGGCATTCTTTTCTGCGGTAGGATTGTAGTTTGTGTTGGTATTTACATCATAAACATAAATGTCACCACTCTCTGATTGAACCCATTCAATCGCCGCAACTTCAATCTTAGCATTTTTTAGGAAGTTTTCATAAGCTTCTCTTCGGTCATCTGGTAGAGGTTCTGTAATCTGGAATTTCTCAGACGTTTCCAGTTGCTCTGGTCTCTTACCGATTTGGCAACCATCTGCTGGGCACAGTTGGAAACCATCTGAAGAATCGATTGAAACAGTATAAAGGAACTTCTGGTTGATAAACTCTGAACGACGGATACGTCCATCACTTGGTTTGATGTAGGCTTGTAACAAGGTAATCCCATCAACTGATGGTTCAAAAAGGGGACTATTGACATACGCTGCCAGTTCCTCTTCATTTTGGAAGAGTTGAACGCCTAATCCCTTACCTGCTCGATTGTGCTTGGTAATCAAAGGATAGATGTTCAATTTTCTTGCTGCTTCAATGATATTTTCTTGGCCCAGAACTGCAACTGTCGCAGGAGTCTCAATGCCTGACTCGTTTAACTTCAAATATTGTTTGATTTTACTGATTTCAAGGTTGATAGCACCTGTTCCATTCACAACCTTGCGTCCATGCGCCTCCAACCAAGTAATCACCTGCTCTGTAAATTCTGGTGCATAGCGATGTCCTCTGGTGTGAGAAGACGCAGACATACGATTGTAGAAGATACCTTGTGGTGGTGGACTTTGAAGGTCCAATATCCCACTAGATAAATCCCACAGTTCATAAGGGACTTCTAGTTCTTCCAACCATTTGACCAAATGCTGGGTCCATTCAAGATTCTCATGAATCACATAAACTTTTGCTTCACTCATTACTTATCATCTCCTTAAGAAAAGCTGACTGATAGTTGGCTTTCCTTTTCTTCTTCTAAAATATTTCCTTCTGTTTTTTCAATAACGCTGACTGTTAAGATTTGACCCAAAACATTGATCATAGTACGGCCAGCATTGACAAAGAAATCAACTGCAAAGATCAAGGCTACTCCTTCAACTGGCAAGCCCAGTTGAGGTGCTGCAGCTAATAGAACCACGATAGCTCCTGATGGTACGGTTGCCGCAGTTTTTCCAATCAAGGTCAAAAGCAAAACAGTAAACAAGAGACTTGATAAAGAAAATTGAATGCCGTAGGCATGCGCAATAAAGATTGTCGCTACTGAGAAGTAAACCGCTGCTCCCTCTAAGTTAAAAGTATATCCTAAAGGAACAACTAAATCAATTGTATGCTCATCATGTCCCTGTTTTTTCAAATCTTTAAGAAGGGATGGCAAGACAACACTAGAACTACCCGTAACAAAAGCCAGTGTCAAGAGACTCCAATTTTCACGAAAGGCTGACAAATACGGTACTTTAAAGAATAAAGCGATCAAAGGGAAAATAAGCAGAACCAATACAGCATAAGCCAAGTAAGTTCCGATTACAAATTGACCAAGACCAATCAATTTATCAAGGCCAGTAGTTGCAACATCTTTAGCGATAAATCCAAAAATTCCAATCGGTGATAGTTTGATAATTACTGCAACAATCTTGTAAATGGCTTCAATCCAGATTTGGAAACCTTCTATAATCTTCTGAGATTTATCAGTCTTAAGATTCCCAATTCCGTAACCAAGAAAGATGGCAAAAACGATAATTGGCAATAGAGCGCCATCTGAAAGAGATTTAACGATATTTGATGGAATGAAACCAAGCAAAAATTCGCTGAACTTGACATTGTTAGCAATCCCATCAAGGTTTCCACCAGTTTGACCGATATTCACTCCTTGACCAAATCCTAAATAGTAACTAGCAAATACAAACAAAAGAGTAATGGCAGTTGTTACGGCAAAAAAGTAAACCAAACTCTTGGTCAAGATTTTTCCGAAAGATTTTTTTCCGATAACTCCAGCTACTGCAACAACGATGGTTGGGAAGATTAGCGGAATGATAACCATATTGATCAATTTAATAAAGGCTTGACCTAAAAATTGATAAAAGCCTGCAAATTGTGGCCAGATAAGGGCAGCGATAACACCCAAGACCAAAGCCACCAATAATTGAATACCTAGTGAGAGTTTTGACCATAACGTAACTAATTTCATAAGAAACTCCTTTGTTTTATTTGATACTCATTCTACTACTATTCTTTCTTTCTGACTAATATATATTTTCTATGGTCACCATAAAAAAGATTTATATTGAGAGTTCAAACTATCATCGTACCGAACAAATGATTCATTCTATTCAAGCAGGAATTATAAAATCTGTTTCTTACCAATGATTTTTTGCTAAAACAGTGATAAATCAAGGAATTTACTTTTCTATTCTCAAAATTTTATGATACAATAATGGTATGATTTTAATGAAACTTGCTTCCATCTTGCTTTTGGTACTAACCTTGGCTCTGGCGATTATTTTAAGCAGACTCTTTAAGTTAAAGAAAAGGGGCATCAATGCTGCTGATTTAGCTTTTCCTTTTCTAATATTTGAATATTATTTGATTACGGCTAAGATGTTTACACACAATCAACTTCCCGTATTGGGAATAGCCTTATCAATACTAGCAATTGTGTTAGTCTTTTTCTTCTTAAACAAAAGACGTAGCTTTTATTATCCCAAATTTATTAAATTCTTTTGGCGAGCTGGATTTTTACTAACACTGCTCATCTATATCATCATGATTGTTCAAATTTTCGTGATGAAATAGTCAACTATTACAATATAGCCCACCAACACCTCGATCTTGCTTTCTAGATATTCCTAAGAGGGGCTTTTCTAATGAGATTTTAAAAAAGATTATAAAAAATGTATAGGAGATTAATCAAGTGAAAAAAACGCTCTTGGCAAGCGCCATTACGCTTTCAGTATTTGGTCTAACAACCAACCTTAGCTATGCTGAGGAAAACAAAGTACAGTCAACCCCAGTAGAAACAACACACAGTGAAACCTCTACTGACAAAGTGGAGAAAAACAGTCTCCCAGCTAAGGAAGCTGAACCTTCAACTGAAGCAAATGCCAATCAAACGACAAATCCAGCTAAGAAAGAAGAAGACAAGGCACCAGAAATTCAAAAAGAAGGTTGGGTATTAGAGGAAAATATCTGGCGCTTCTATGAAAATAATGCCCCTGTTCTTAACTGGAAAAAAATCCACGGGAAATGGTACTACTTCAACAAAGATGGCATCATGTTGAGCGATACTATTTTTGACGGATATATCCTTACTAGTAGCGGGGCCATGGTCGATTCTGGTTGGAGTAAACTCCAAGATAAATGGTATTACGCTAACGCTTATGGAAAAATTTCTCAACAAAAATGGGAAAAGATCGGTGGTGTCTGGTACTATTTTGATCAAGACGGTGTCATGCTCAGCAACACAATTTTTGACGACTATCTGTTTACCAATAGTGGGGTCATGGCTGAGAATTCTTGGGCCAAGCAAGATGGACAATGGTACTATGCACTTGCTTCTGGTAAATTAATCAAAAATAAGTGGGACAAAATTGGTGGTACCTGGTACTACTTTAACAAAGATGCTACTATGGCAAGTAACCAGTGGCAAGGTAGTTACTACCTAAAAGCTAGCGGAGCCATGGCTGAAAAAGAATGGATTTTCGATAAAAACTATGATAGCTGGTTCTACTTGAAATCTGGTGGTGCTTACGCAGAACGTGAATGGATTGGCTCCTACTACCTCAAGGCAGGTGGCTACATGGCTAAGAGCGAATGGATTGACGACAGCTACTATAAAGCCCGCTACTATGTGGATGAAAATGGAGTCTATGTTACAGGGACCCATAAAATCGATGGACAAACTCATCAATTCCAAAGCAATGGTAAATGGATTGGTGAAACTTCTGTAAGTCGTGGTTTTGAAAAGGGGAAATATAACAATATTATCTTCCTAGATCCAGGCCATGGTGGTAAAGATCCCGGTGCATCTTATTATAACATCACCGAAAAAGAACTGAATATGCAAGTTTACCAAAAGCTTCGCAAGGAGCTTGAAGGCCTCGGCTATACTGTTCTTTCTTCAAGAGACAGTGATGTCTTTGTAGACTTTGTCACCGAACGTTCAAGAATGGTTAATAAGACTGACTCAGATATCTTTATTAGTATTCACTTCAATGCTAGTGGTAATCCAGCTTCAAATAGAGCTGGAATCCAGACTTATTCTTATGAAGAAGCTGCTGGTTATCCTTCTAAAATCAATCCGTACTGGCATAACCACCCTGACCGAATCAGTGAAAGTAATCGCCTCGCGGCAGATATCCACTCTTCACTACTAGCTGAAACTGGTGCTAAGGATGCCGGTCGTCTACGAAGTAGTTTTGCTGTCCTTCGAGAAACTGATAAACCAGCCGTTCTATTGGAATTGGGCTATATTGACAATTTCAACGAGAATCAACAAGTCCGCAGTGATGCCTACCAAAACAGATTAGTTGCAGGTATCGTTAAGGGAATTCAAAAATATTACGCAGGTCAGTAAAGAAAAAATCTCGAGAAAATCTCGAGATTTTTTTGTATTATTTTTCTTACTTATTGGCTTCAGGAAAAAGAAATCCAATTCCAACGCAAGCCAAGACTCCAGCACCGATAACCAAACCGCTTGAAAGTGGCAAGATATCAAGAATGGCATTGGCGATGATAAAGGCAATCATCAAGCTCATGAGACTGGCCTTGTAATCTTTTTTCACCAAATTCTCAAGGGTAAAAAATAGGAATAAACCTACTGGAAAGAGGGCCCAGATATTGACATCCAAACTTGGCCATCCAACAAAACCAAAATACAAAACTGCTACTGCAACGACTAAAAATCCGATACCTACTACTTTTTTCATGATACGACCTCATTTTCTATTTTGTTAGGAAGTTTTATCTCCCTTTAACAATTACAACTATAACAGAAATAAAAATCGCAAACAATAGCTTTTGTCTATGTGGCAGATATGATAGACTATGTGGTCAGAATTTTTCTAAAAAAGAAGCCATTGCTGGCTTCTTTTCATTCATTTTTCATTTTTCTTTAGACTCTAAAGCTGATTTGATGGCATCACGATCAGCTTTCAATTTCGCTAAATTCTTCTCTTCTGATTCTAATTGGCTCGTATCTGGTTTAACGCGATAGTAAACATTTTCTGGATGCATCAACATTCCTTCATATTGTTGTCCTGCAAAGAGTCTATCCTCAGTGTGATTGGAATTGTCTGTTATTTTACCATCACCACCAGGTTCCATGACAACAGCACTTGGTACAACGACTACCACAAACCCTCCCGCCTGAGAACCTTTTGCCCAAGCACCAAGGGCTACTGTTTCTGGGTTGCGATCATTCTGACTTTTTGATACTTTCAATTCAACAATAGACTCATGCTTTTGATCATTGTATATCCAAGAAGATTGGACTTCCCCTGAATCATTAATGATATATTCATTACCAGACTGTGTCCGCCAAGTACCCTCTAAACTTGATAAATCATTATTTCTGAGGGCTTCAATATCTAATTTGAGAACAGAAGCTTCTTTTTTTAATTGACTAACATGCTGCTCCGCTTCTGAGATCTTGGTATCCAAATCAGCCAATTGCTCCTTTAGCTTTTGAATTTCCTCTTCCTTTACCTTATCCTTATCATCCTCTTTCCCCTGACTTTTTGTCGTCTCTTCAGTCTTAGATGAGGAAGAAGTTTGATTTGCTTCTTGCTTGAGATTAGGTGAATTTAAAAAGATGCTAGCAACAATGATTATAACTAGAGCTGTTATGGCAAGACCGATATACATTTTTATATTATTAATTGTAGAAAGGGTTTCTGCCAATCTAGATGAAGTTCCTTTTCGACCATGGGTCTTCTCAACATGTTTTATCCGTTCTTTCTTTTTCATGATACTCCTCCTCATTTTGATGAGTATTGATGATTCTAATAAACTAATATAATATTTATTTTATTGCTCTTTCTTATGCCGATTGCAGGGATCGAACCTGTGACCTTCGCGTTACGAATGCGGTGCTCTACCAACTGAGCTAAATCGGCGATTCCACTTATAGTATAGCACTATAAGAAAGGATGTCAAGGGATTCTTAACCCATCTTTTTAATCAAAATCTGACAAGGATTTTGAGGCCCCCAAAGTTGTGGAAAAATCTCTAATTTTTTAAAGCCAAGACTGCGATAAAAGACATTTGTTCGATCATAATCTTTATTAGAGCCTTCTGCTACTGTTTTCACTTGTAAATAATCAACGTTTTTGCGTGCTTCACTTTCTAAAGCAGCAAGCAATTGATTCCCAATCCCTCTACCTTGATGAGCTTTTTTTACACCGAGACAATCAATCTCAGCGCAATCTTCACTAGAATAGGACAAGCTTACAAAGCCAAGCAAATCACTCTCCTGAAAGGCGGCCCACACTTGCAAGTCCTTGGCTCCTTCGATGTAGGCTTGCGTGCTTTCTGGTATTCCAAACCATTCTGGCAAATCCTTTAAAACCTCAGCGACAACTGCCATTTTTGGCTCTTCATCCTTGACTTCTTTAATTACAATCATCATAAGTTCCTTTCTTTATTTTACTCTTACTTTAGCTCTTACGAACCTGCACTTTCGTAGGCATCCAAGCCCCTGTCCCAGAGTTTCAAAGAAATGACAAAGAAGACAAGGGAAATCAGAATCAAACCACCAATGTTAAAGAGCCCGTCTTTGTCCTGCAAGAAATAGCTGGCAGGATAGTAGGCTGTAAAGGCGAAAGGTACGATAAAGCTAATCAACCAACGAAGAAGGGAATTGTAAATGGAAATCGGGTACTTAGCAAAGTCATTAAACATATAAAAAATGTAAATCATAGCGCCTGACTGCTTGGTCCAAAAAGCAATACTGGCTGTTGCAATTTTCAAGGAAGTATAAATCAAGGTCGCAAAAGGAATACAGACTAGGAAAAGCAGGAATTTGGGAAGAGTCCAAGCAATGCTAGTCGCCGTTGTCGCTAGTAAGATTCCACCGACTAAAAGTTCGCCCAAGGCATCAATCTGAAAGGTCTCAACGAGGATGTGAAAGAGAGGATTGATAGGACGAGTCAGATACTTGTCAAACTCCCCTTTTCGAACTAGTCGTTGACCTAAAGCCCAGAGATTGTCAAAAAAGAGATGATCTAATCCCTTTGGAATTAAGGAAAATCCATAGATAAAGGCAATTTCTTGAAAGGTCCAACCTTCTAGCGAGGGGATGTGTTGAAAGATGACATTGAGAAACAAGAGGTTCAGGCCTTGAGTGAGAAAGACTCCCAAGACACCAACCACAAAATCAACCTTGTATTCCATGATTTGTTTGATGTACTGTCTGATAAAAATCAGATGCATGCGTTGATATTTTTTCATACTAACCTCCCTGAATGGTGATAAATGACTGGACTCGTTTCCAAATCAACTGAGACAAGCCCACCATCACTATAAGCCAGAAAAGCTGAAGCAAAAGTGCTTGAAGAATCTGACTGGCATCGTATTTCCCAACAATAATCATGACCGGAGTGTAAATTAAGGATGAAAATGGCAATAAGGAGAGAATATCTGAAACGATTTTCGGAAAGAAAGCCAAGGGAATTAAACTGCCAGACATAAAGGCCACTATTGAAGTCTTGAGTAGATTGGAACCCCATAAATTTTTAAATACAAACGCTGAAAATCCAAAGCAGATATTAAAGAAAAAGTTAATCAGATAAGCCAGGGTTAAGCTAAAGAGATAAAGGACAGTTAATCCCAGCACTTCTACAATACCTTGCCCAGACAAGATTTTCATCAAAACAATGACACTTAAAAATGGCAGTCCAACAGAGATAAAAATCAACCACTTGGAACCAAGCTCCGTAAAGAGGTAAGAAGCCGTAAAATGCACTGGTCGCAACAAGCGCATGATAATGGAACCATCCTTGACCTCATCACCAATCATAAAGGAAGAATCCGACCTAGTCAGAAGATTAGTCACAAAACTCATGATGATGTAGAGAGTGATATCTGCCATACTGAATCCCTGAATCAAAGACTCTTGCGAAGAATCAAAGACAGCCTTCCAGAGATAAAAAGTCACAAAAGCACCCATGACATCGCCAATCCGATAGAGAATAAAGTTGACTCGATAGCTAATCAACTCCTGAACTCCTGCATTGATAAAGGGTTTATAACGTCTCCACAATTTGACCATCTTAGAGCTCCTTTCGATAGAAGCGACGGATAATATCTTCAATATCCGTATCCACCATCTTCAAATCACGGACTTCAAAATCAGATAGGGTTTGCTTGATAATATCAGCTGACTGGTAGCGGGAACTATCAAATTCAATGTTGAGGCTATTCCCCTGTCTATCAATAATCATATCAGGCAGGCCTTCATAGTGAGAGACGAGATGACTTTGACCTGGTAGCAGGTCAAAGGAGAGAGTCTTCATCTTGCCAAAGGTTTCCTTGAGCTGGCTCACCGTTCCATCAAAAATCTCTTTCCCCTTATCAATCATAAAAATCCGATCACAGAGTTGCTCAATATCGCTCAGGTCGTGAGTGGTCAAGAGAATGGTTGTTTCTTCCTCTTGATTGATCTGAGTAATGGCTCGACGAATGTTATCCTTGACCGAAACGTCCAAGCCAATGGTCGGCTCATCTAAAAAGAGAACCTTGGGATTGTGAAGCAAGGAAGCCGCAATATCCGCCCGCATCCGTTGACCCAGTGAAAGAGTCCGCACAGGATCCTTGATAAATTCCTTCAAATCCAAAACTTCATTCAAAAAGTCCATACGCTTATGGAAGAGCGAGTCTGGCACATCATAAATCTCTTTTAAAACCGTGTAGGTCTCTTGCAGGGCCAGATCCCACCATAGCTGGGTGCGTTGTCCGAAAACGACTCCAATATCCTTGACATAATCTTGGCGATTGTCCTGCGGAATCTTGCCGTTAATCCGACAAAAGCCAGATGTGGGTTTTAAAATCCCTGTCAGCATTTTGATCGTTGTCGACTTCCCAGCACCATTTGCCCCGATAAATCCTAAAATCTGCCCTTTTGGAACTTCAAAAGTCAAATCCTTGACCGCTTCAAAGGTCTGCTTTTCAGGATGAATAAAGGAGCGCAAGGCTCCCTTCAAGCCCGGTTCCTTAACAGTCTTCACAAAATTTTTCTGAAGATGTTCCACTTCTATCATTGCCATATCTATCTCCCTATCGTAAGAAACAACATTGTATTTTTGACTACAAATATTCTAAATCCTTACTTTCTACACTTTCTCATTATTATTACAGAAGGCTTTATACCAACCTATTATAGTCCAATAAAAAAAGGAATGCAAGCGTTTGCTTATAGATTATGAATTTAGAGATTTCTCTCTTATAATAATGCTTTTGAAACAGAAATTCTGGTTCAATAGTTTCCTTAAGATACACAAAAACCTGCCTTCTTTTTCAACATAAGGAAAGAAAGCCCTAATAACACCCTGTTATAGTGCAAATGTCTAAGGAAAACAAGTGTTAATTTATATCGAAAATTTTTATCTCTAAGAAAAGATAAAAAGGTGATACTTCATCACCTCCCTCTACCAAGTTAAGTCTTCAATCATGCTTCTTACTTGTGAATCAAGGGTCTTATTCTTCTTCAGTTCTCCAACTAAAGTCTGAATCTGCCGGACTAGATTTGGATCATTGTCATTATAGCATCGATGAAGCATCCAGATGTTATGCACAGTTGGACTTTTTAGAACTGACTCCATCAATAATTCCTCATAGCCTTGATGATAAAATCGCTCCACAAAGTGAACCAACTCACCTGGAGCCCCAAAATCTATTTCTGGATGCTTGGAAATAAAGTCTAAGATGGGGTCAACCAAATCAAAGGGTTGAGGGTAAGCCTCCATGGCATCTACAATCTCGTCTGCCAACTCAAATTCTTGGTCTTCAGTAATTGCATCATGCAAAGCAACTAACATATCATCTTTAGTAAGCATCTGATTCTCCTTGTTTTCTTTTCTAGATCACACCAGATTCGTTTTCGAACTTCTTCTTCACTCATCAAACCTTGTTCGTAAGTAGTTTTCCAACTCCTTTTGGGATAAATCACTAGGAAGTTCAAACACATGCTCATAGCCTTCATCACAAAAGGAAACCTTTAGATTGGACGGGAACCACTGACGAAGCCAGATGATATAGGAGGCATAATCTTGTAACCTGTTCGTTGAATCAAAGTAATCAATCACAAAAACATTTTTCTTGCTAGTCAGTGAACTTTCCAAAGTAAGCTGAGGACTTTGATAATCCCAAGAAAGCGAGTAAGCTTTTTCAGGATTCGTGCTTTCTCTGATCAAAATACCTGGGAATTTTTCTCTCAAAGCAGTACAAAAGGCTTGTAAATCTAGGAATTTGGGGTCTTTACTCTCAATAAAGACAAAATCAGCAGTACTCATCAGTCTCTCTCCTTCTTTTTAAAACTGAAAACAGACCTTAACCATCAATGGCAAAATTCTCCAAACTATCAAATGCTTGCCCCTGATAGTCAAAAGAAAAGATATGAATATCATCAAAAGTTTGATCACAAAAAGTAACAGTTTGTCTTTCTGGCTCTATGATGGGTTTGCCCAACTTTTCAGTAGCTTCTTCATCTGTGAAATACCCATAAAATTCTTGTAAATGAGGCAGTATAAATGCAAGAATACGGTAAAGATTTTTATGGTAATTGACTGCAAGCAACTGAGCTTCCATCTCAAAATTTCCACTTGGTTTTTCTTCCCAAGCTACAAGAACATCATCTACTTCATGTATGTATGCTTGCAAGGACTGATCGAATATCATGGCTATTTTTCCTTTCTATTCTATTTACAATAACAGAAAACAAAAATCACATAGATTGAGCTAAATGATTACCTAAAAGTATCTGGCATCATTCTTTTCACACTCTCATCTTTGTCAACTAGAAAACAATCTGGAAAGGTCATCTGTTCCCATTTTTTATAATCAAAACTTGAATCAAAATGATTGATTAAAATTCCTAGCAAATTTCCATGAGAACTCAGTAAAATGGTTTTATCTGAATATCTTTCTTCCAAGTCCTCTAACAAATCTAATATTCTCTTCAATGCTTCTCTATTAGACTCGCCTCCAATAAGAGATTTATCTGGATTTTGCCATAAATATTGAATTGTTTTTTCAAACTCAGTATCTTCAATAAATCTTGAGGATAATGTTCTTTCACGTAAACGATTATCAAGTACTATCTTATCAAATTGAACGGGAGAACTATTTACTGTCTCAAAAGCTCGCTTATAAGGGCTTGAAATAAAGTAATCTATTTTACAAGCATTTAAAAACTCCAACTGTTCAAGAGAAGAAAATCCTTTTTCCGACAATGTTCTATTAAAATCATCACTCGAGAATCTTGAATGAGCATGTCTAAGTACAATATAAGTGTTCTTCATAAAATGTCACCTCTCAATTATTGGCATCAGTTCAAAATAACTTTCTAAATCACAGTTACTCTGTTAAAAATTCTTCAATTCGAGAAACAAGTTCATTATTTTGATAATGATAGAGGTCATGTGGTGCATCCATATAGATGACTTGAACATTAGACTGTTCACTAGCAAATGTCTCTGCATAATGCTGCCATTCTGATTGGCTAAAACTAGTGCCTTCACCGTTAGACACCAGTAATAAGGTGGGAATTTTCAGATTGATGCTTGAAGGAACTTTCTTGGCATTTTCCTTTACCGTTTGGGATTCATGAAGCATGGCATTTGACATCAACTGCTTATAAGCTAAAAGTTTATATTGTTGTCGTTCACTTTCTGTCAGAGTTTGATTTTTTATATAAAAGGCCTCAGGGAAATAGCGTAATAAACCAATCTTGCTGCTCCAATAGGCCACGGTAAGCAAGGCTTGATTGATCTTTAAATCCTCATAACTTGACGGCAGTGCCCAATCCAGACCAATCAAGGCTTTCACTTCATCTGGATACTTCTCTTGCCAAGCTAGACTCTCTAGACTAGCCATTGAATGTGATATGATGATAAATGGACCTGAAAGATTAGCCTGTGACAAGGCTTGACGAGTTTCAGAAAGAACCTGCATCACATCTCTGGATTGATTACTATCCTCACTATAACCATAGCCAGCCCGCTCCACGATGACTACCTTATATTTTTTTGATAAGGAATCCGACACATTCTTAAAGTCCAAGATCGGGGAAGCAATTCCAGCACCGGATAAAACTACTATGGTTTCTGGACCATCCCCCTCAACGTAAACATTGATTTTGTGCCCATTAACGAGAACAGTTTTACCCATAGGAGTTAGGGAAGCTTGTTCCTTTTCTAAGCTGATACGATGAAAGATAAATGTCCCTACTAAAAAAAAGATAAGGAAACAAAGAAGGACAAGGGCTGATTTTTTCAGTACTTTCATAGCATTATTGTACAAAAATTAGACTCTTTTAGCAACTTTAGGATGGTTCTTCTAGTCTATAACCTCTATAAATCCAACACAAAAAACCCACCCAATGGGCAGGTTCTTTCAGTATAGTTCAGCTAGATTAAGCTTTACCTTCTGAACCGAATACGTCGATACGTTCTTCAACTGATGCTTGGATAGCTTTTACACCGTCAGCCAAGAATTTACGTGGGTCGAAGAGTTTTTTCTTGTCGTATTCTGCTTCGTTTGCTTCGTAGTCACGAGCAAATTTACGAGTTGCGTTAGCGAATGCGATTTGGCATTCAGTGTTAACGTTAACTTTAGCAACACCAAGTTTGATAGCTGCTTGGATTTGGTCATCAGGAATACCTGATCCACCGTGCAATACGATTGGGAATCCTGGTACAGCTTCAGTCAATTTTTGCAAGTGGTCAAGGTGAAGACCTTTCCAGTTTGCTGGGTAAGGACCGTGGATGTTACCGATACCAGCTGCCAAGAAGTCGATACCAGTTGCAACCATTGCTTTAGCGTCTTCAATTGGAGCCAATTCACCATCACCGATGATTCCGTCTTCTTCACCACCGATAGTTCCAACTTCAGCTTCTACTGATACACCATTTGCGTGAGCAAATTCTACAACTTTACGAGCTTTTTCAAGGTTTTCTTCAACTGGAAGGTGTGAACCGTCAAACATAACTGAAGTATAACCAACTTGAATACACTCAAGTGCATCTTCGTAGTGACCGTGGTCAAGGTGGATAGCTACTGGTACAGTGATACCCATTGATTCAACAAGGTTAGCGATCAAGTTGCGAGCAACTTTGTAACCACCCATGTATTTAGCAGCACCCATTGAAGTTTGGATCAAAACTGGAGCTTTTTTAGCTTCTGCTGCGCGCAAGATAGCTTGAGTCCACTCAAGGTTGTTTGTGTTAAATCCACCAACTGCATAACCGTTGTCACGAGCTGCTTGGACAAATTTTTCTGCTGAAACGATTGCCATTTTATCAGGCCTCCTGTATATTTTTATGGGACATCCCATTTACATTGTTCATTTTATCACTTTTTAGCAAAAAAAGCTAGTTTTTCCCGTAGTTTCGATTGAATTTCTTCTATTTTTAGATATGTAAACCTTTTCCCACTTGGTCTAATCCTTGTTCTGAGGCAGGTTCATGTAAAATAGCAAGTGGTCGTTATATCTTTCGAAACGATAGTCGATTTCTTCATTTTCTAATAAACTTTTGACTACGAAGAGTCCCAATCCAGCTCCCTTACTTTGTCGACTAGAAGCCGTAAAGGATTGTTCAAATTTATCTTGTTCCTCAAGTGTACAACTATTCTCAATAAATATCCAGCCATCCTTATCACCGATTTTGAGATAGCCACCTTGGATAGAATGCTTCACCGCATTACTGATAAGATTTGAAAGAATCAGCTTGAGTACAGAAGAATTTAGATAAGTTTGTTGGTTAGTCAGTTGATTGTCTACAGTGATTTCTCTCTCTTTGGCTAATAAGTCATAGTCCTGCAATAGGAGATTTGTCATCTCCAGAAGGTTGATTTCTTCCTTCTTATCTCGCAATTCATGCACTGAAGAAAGGGATAGGATTTGCTGAACATGATGATTCAAATCATCTACGATACCCAAAGAAACTCCCAGGTAATAGTCACGGTCTTTGTAGCGTCCAATATTGGCTTGCATATTTTCCAGAAGGATTTTTAGACTAGCTAGAGGTGTTTTCAGTTCATGGGAAGCTCCTCGTAAAAACTCCACCTTCATCTTTTCTAACTGGAGTATGGCCTCGTTTTTCTCATGTAAGTCCTCAATAACCGTCAAAAGATGCTGATAGAGGCTATTGATTTGCTCCTTGAGATCACCAATTTCATCCTTAGAATCCACGCGCAGTCGTACTTCTGCATCCAAATCCATCATTCGCCGAGTTACTCGCTTGATTTCCAATATTGGAGCTACAATGTTTCTCGCATAGATATATGCAATCAGGAGTGAAATCAGAAAGGAAGCTAATAGAGTATAGGGTAGAAATTGTAGACTGATATCTTCTGCTTCTTTCTGCAGATCCATAGAAGCAATAAACTGTATAGTCAAGGTCTGACCATCCTTAGATTGGACTTCTCTTTCCTCAATGACCAAGGAAGCCGTCTGTCGATCTTTATCAATGGGAAGATTATCCTTGACCTCCAACTTATCCTGGGTCATTTCACCCTTGATGGTTCCCTTTATATCACTACTTTGAGAATAAAGTTCAAGGACTTCCTGGATAGTTTGACTGTCTTTTCCTTGGAGGGTTTGAGCAATTTCTGTTGCCTTCTGTCCGATACTTTCCTGACGGTGACTGAGATAGGTTGAAGGAAAGAGGAAATAAATGGCCAAATGCAAACAAATGACTAAGGTAGAAAATACCGAGAAGGTATAGATAAAAATCTTTTTAAATAAACCTGAACGTCTCATTTTCTCTCCAATTTATAACCAACATTGCGCACGGTAAGAATACAATCTAGATCCAATTTTTTTCGTAGTTCCTTGATATAGACATCGATCACTCTGTCAAAAGGAACCTCATCTGTCATCTTCCAAACAGCATCGATAATCTGAGACCGAGTTAAGGCTCGACCTTCATTTTTAACCAGATAGTCTAAGATTTCTAGCTCTTTTGCATTCACAGGAACATTTTGGCCGGCCACTGTGGCACTATAACTGTCAAAATCGACCTTGGTATCCTTATAGGTAAAGCTACGACCTGCATCATAATAACGTTTAAAGATAGCATCCACTCGAACCTTCAACAACGATAGAGAAAAAGGCTTTTCCAAATAACCATCTGCTAATGCAGCAAAGGCACTCATCTTATATTCTTCGTCCTGAAAGGCTGTCAACATCAAGACCGGAACTTGGCTGCTTTTACGGATTTCTGACAAAACCTCTAAACCATTGAGTTTGGGCATTTGGATATCTAAGAGAACCAAGGCAACTTGGTGATTGGAAAATTGTTCTAAGGCCTCAAGGCCATCTGCTGCCTGAATGGTTTCATAGCCACAATCCGTCAAGTAATCACTAATTCCCTCGCGGATCATGTCTTCATCTTCTACAATTAGAATTTTCATATAAATCCTTTTCTATCAAAAATGCTACCTATATTATATCTCATTTGAGTGAGAATAGGTAGCAGGTTTTTTATTCACTATCCAACAAGAGTTCTTTTGGTTGTTTAAAGAGGAGATTGCTTGAAGCAAGTGCCATAACTAGTACCACTAGAACTAATCCAAGAACAAAAACGATAGCAAAGTCTGATGGTTGAATGGAAATATCAAGACTAGAAAGTGTTTTGCTAAAGCCGTCCACTTCTGCTCCACCACCGAGATTGGAAGCTTGTGCAGCCTTACTTGCCTGCTTGGCCACATCTGATGTGACATTGGCAAGAACTGTATTTCCAATAGCACGCGCTGTATAGTTGGCTAGGAAGTAGGCTGAAATGAGAGCTGGAATAGCAATCATAACTGCTTCTGTGATAAATTGACCTAGAATACTTACTTGTTTAAGACCAATGGAAAGGAGAATTCCAACCTCTTTACGACGGGCGTTAATCCATAGTGTCAGTAAGAGAGCAAGTAGAAGAACAGAGAAGCTCAAGCTACCCCAGAAAAGCAGATTAGCCATCTTGTACATGCCTGAGATCGATTGTTCAAGGGCAGGATAGTTAGAGGAACTCTTAATCAAGCTATACATCTTCCAGTTGATACCGTTGATAGACCCTAGTTCTTGCATGACAGTATCTAGGTTCTTATCTCCAGCCACAAAGAAGGTAGCATCGCCATAAATAGCGGTATCTTCTGTATAACCATAGAGTTGGGCTGCTGTGTGAATATCTGTGATAGCTGTATTCTCATAAAGTTCTTGTGAGTAGGTTACAGCAGATTTGTTATGTCCATCAAAAAGTCCTTTGATCGTTACTTCTACTGTTTCCTTGGCTCCTTTTTCATTATCTGCATCGTAGATATTGGAGTTCAGTTTAACCTTATCTCCTACTTTCCAACCGTGTTTAGCAGCCAGGTCTTTATGCATGAGAATCTGGTGTTTATCATCATTTGTTAAGTGCTCACCTTCAACAAGTTTGTAAGAACCTGATACAAACTTGTCTTCTTTAGAAGAGTCATTGACACCAGTTATCATCAAGCTACTTCCAAAACGTTGAGCTCGATCAGCCGTCAGATTTTTCTTGGTTTCAGGTGTTTCAATCAGTTCATAACCAGTTAAATCACCGATAGCATTGATGCGTTTGATGTAGGATTCAATGGCCTTATTCTCGGTAATTTTTTTGATATCCTCACCCTTGATATTCCCTGCACCACGTGGCGTCCCTTGGTTAACTCTGCGGTTGATTTGCATGGAAAAACTATTGGTGATATTTTTAAAGGTTTCTTGAGAAGCCTTGGCTGTCGCACCCTTGATAGACAAGCCGACCAAACTCAAACTAGCCATCAAGAGAATGATCAGAAAGATCACAAGCGACTTAAACATTTTTCTTGTGACATAGGCAAATGCGTTGTGTAACATAAGATTCCTTTCTAGATTTACTTTGCTTATATATTTAAAAGTTTTAGTTACTATTTCTTCTTGTTTCAGTCAGCTTTTTATCCTTCAATTCCAGTGTAATATCTGACGCCTGTGCTACTTCCTTACTGTGAGTCACAACAATCACACACTTACCTGTTTTCTCAGCTAGGGATTTAAGCAAATCAATGATATCTCCGGCAGTCTTCGGATCTAGGTTTCCTGTTGGCTCATCAGCTAGAATCACTGGAGCTTCTGATGCCAGACTACGAGCAATGGCAACACGTTGTTGTTGCCCACCTGATAATTGAAGAACATTCCGCTTAATCTGACTTTCATCTAAACCAAGTTCAAGAAGAGTCTCCTTGCTGGCCTTTTTATTGACCAAGCGGATATTTTCCAATGGAGAAAGATAATCAATCAAGTTATAGTTTTGGAAAACCAGCGAGATATGGTGCATACGGTGATAAGAATAACCTTGTTCACGAATATCTTTTCCCTCAAACTTAATAGCACCTTCGACTGGGCTATCAAGTCCTGCTAAGAGAGACAAGAGCGTAGACTTCCCTGCTCCTGATTCTCCAATGATGCTATAAAATTTCCCTGGTTCAAAATCGTAATTGATTTTATACAAAACTGCTTCTGCAGTGTTTTTATAACGATACGTAAGATCTTGTAATTGTAGTAAAGTCATGATTTCTCCTTCATTAACTAATAGATGATAAAATTTCCTTAGGTGATTTTCTAAATAAAAAGATAAAACAAAGTGCAACTGACAAGCAGCTAATTATAAGTAGGAAAATATAAGATTCTCCAAATGATAGAAGACTTGTTGTAAGATTCGTTGCCTTTGCCAGAGTATCTTGTAGTGCAGCTTGGTCACCGCTTGCTAGTACAGTCTTCAAGAGATAGGAAGTGATGACATTCCCAGCCACAAATGCAGGTAGAATAGCTGCCACTGAAACCAAGATGACTTCCAGGCAGAATTGGCTAAAGATTGCTCCTTTTCCCTTCCCTAGTGCCAATAAAATACCAACCTCGTAAATACGCTCTCGTAACCAAAGGGACAAGACCAAGACTAGCGCTCCTACACCAGCAATCATCATGCCATAGAGGAAAATTTGTAAGAAGGTTTGGAAGGTCGAAACTGAATCCTTGATTTGTTCAAACGCCTTATTTTCCTTTTCAACTTGATAATCTTTAGTTTCCAGAGATAATTTTTCAACTTCTTGAATGATGCTGTCCATCTCTTTTGGATTTTCTAGATAGAAACGAGCGGCAGTTACTTGAGCTTCCTTATTTCCAAGAAGAGTTTGGCTACTTTCATAGTCTGTATAGACCGTGTTTTCACTAAAGTCTGAGCTAAGACCAGTAAATTTCTCTTGTTTTTTACCTGAGAAAATACCGACTATTTCAAACTCAAGAGTTTTTCCACTACCATTTTCTACTTGACCAGGATTTAAGCTAATCTTATCTCCTAGCTTTAGATTGTTTTTCTTAGCTAAATCTTCGTGGATTAAGATTTTTTTACTATCCCCTTTTTCGATATGCCTTCCTTCTTTAAGGGTAAAGGCGGAACTTGTAAAGGAAACATCCTTGGAAGAATCTTTCAAAGCCATTAAACTGATAAGATTTTTTTCAGCCTCTGTCAAATCATCCCTTTGGATACTTTGTTCTCCAGTAACGACTTCTTTGTCAGTCAACTTAGCTATTGTCTCAAGCTCTGGGGAAATCTCCTCAAGACCTTTTATCTTTTTAAGCTCGTCTAGTTGAGACAGTTGAAAGGTCTGATCTGCTTCTATTCTTTTAATCGAAAAAGATGTATTCAATGAGCGATAGAGATTATTTTCTACTGTTTTGTTGGACTTCATGAGCGTCAAACAAGCCGATATTCCAGCCAATAAGACAAATAGAATCAAGAATAAAATGAGACTTCTCAGTCGTTTTCTGCTGACGTAAGCCCAAGCTCTTTGAGTGGGATTCATATAGCACCTCCATATTTGTAAGACTATTATAATATCCAAATATGAAATGTTTATGAAATCACAAAAAAAAAGAGAGTGGGACAGAAATCGGTAATTCGTTAGAATTCG
>NZ_JVKV01000096.1 GCF_001072375.1 Streptococcus pseudopneumoniae | reverse complement strand
CCTTACAAGCAGAGGGTCAGCGGTTCGATCCCGTTAACTCCCATAGGTCCCGTAGTGTAGCGGTTATCACGTCGCCCTGTCACGGCGAAGATCGCGGGTTCGATTCCCGTCGGGACCGTTTAAGATAACGGAAGTTATTTTAGACTCGTTAGCTCAGTTGGTAGAGCAATTGACTTTTAATCAATGGGTCACTGGTTCGAGCCCAGTACGGGTCATCATTGCGGGTTTGGCGGAATTGGCAGACGCACCAGATTTAGGATCTGGCGCTTAACGGCGTGGGGGTTCAAGTCCCTTAACCCGCATAATAGAAATAAGCCGGCTTAGCTCAGTTGGTAGAGCATCTGATTTGTAATCAGAGGGTCGCGTGTTCAAGTCATGTAGCCGGCATTTTTTTAATATAACCAAGAGGTCGATGCGAACGTAGTTCAGTGGTAGAACACCACCTTGCCAAGGTGGGGGTCGCGGGTTCGAATCCCGTCGTTCGCTTAGAGAGGCCGGGGTGGCGGAACTGGCAGACGCACAGGACTTAAAATCCTGCGATTGGTAACGATCGTACCGGTTCGATCCCGGTCCTCGGCATATAATGAGCACCCTTAGCTCAACTGGATAGAGTACCTGACTACGAATCAGGCGGTTAGAGGTTCGACTCCTCTAGGGTGCATTTTTCTATTTAACTCGGGAAGTAGCTCAGCTTGGTAGAGTACTTGGTTTGGGACCAAGGTGTCGCAGGTTCGAATCCTGTCTTCCCGATTGATG
>NZ_JVKV01000095.1 GCF_001072375.1 Streptococcus pseudopneumoniae | reverse complement strand
ATTGGCTTGAACACCTTTATTGTATCGCGTTTGGAGTTTTTTTGGTATAACCTTCGACGCGCACCCGCATAGCGGGTGGTTTATGTGTCTCGCATCTCACGGAGCGAGACGGACTAATAGTCACATAATCAAAAAACCGTAAGAAAAAATTCTTACGGTTTTTCTAGCAGTCTGAAAGAATAATCATTCTCAGTTTTGCTATATTTGAGCTTTTTATTTACTCTTCTTCCTCGCGTTTTTTAGCGATGAGGAGTCCTCCTGTCGCTGCTGCAAGGAGTGCTAGAGCAAGTGAAGCGCTAGATTGTTTTGTACCAGTGTTTGGTAATTCTTTAGCACCCGCTTTCTTAGCTGGAGTGTTATCAGAAGCTGGAGTGTTATCAGAAGCTGGAGCTGCATTAGCTGCAACAGTAACTTTAACTGGAACTTCATCCTTAGAACCATCTGGGTAAGTCACTAC
>NZ_JVKV01000094.1 GCF_001072375.1 Streptococcus pseudopneumoniae | reverse complement strand
TTGCGAAATTTTGTTTTGAAGTAGACGTAGAGTTTCTTTTCTTCTTCCACCAGTTCTGGATGGTGTTCTAAAAGTTCATGGAGACAGATCATTCCCTCTTGGTCCCAATCCTCTTTCTCCCACAGGTGAAGATAGTAATCTTTTCTACATTTATAAACAATTCCTTTTACCTTCTCATAGTACTTCTCAAGCATTTGCTTTCCCCTTTCTCTGCTTGTAGTATAGCAGAGAAAGGGGGAAAGAAGGGCACTAGTTTCTGTCTTGTGCTGTTTTTACTCTCTAATGTTATGGCAGTTGTGAATACTGACAAGTGAGGGTAATAAAAGACAACTGTTTTCTATACGGTTGTCTTTACTTTGTAATTTTAATTGATGAAATGTTCGATTAAAGTTCTGCAATCTGGTTAAGATTTACTTCTGCAACTGTATCATTCCCAAACATTGAGATAATCATCTTAACTTTATTGTTATCAATTTCTGTGATCTTACCTGTGTAATCTGCGAAAGCACCGTCAATAATACGAACAGTTTGACCAACTTCGACATCAATATCAAATTCTTGGACAGTTTGACCCATAGAAACTAAAATATCGCGAATTTCTTGTTCCAAAAGTGGAGTTGGTTTTGATCTATTTCCGTGTGAACCTACGAATCCTGTTACGTTTGGTGTGTTACGCACAACAAACCATGCTTCGTCGGTCATAACCATTTCTACAAGAACATACCCTGGAAAGCGATTTTCTTCGATTTCTTTTTTCTTTCCATTTTTTTCTACTTGCACTGTTTGTGTAGGAATTTCAACACGTAGAATATTTTCTAGCATATTGTATGTTTGTGCACGTTGCAATAGATTTTCTTTTACTTTATTTTCGTAGCCAGAATAAGTTTGTAGCACAAACCATCCTTTATCAAAACTATCCATGTTTTTTCCTTTCCTAACTGAAGAATTTCAGCGACTAGATCTTTTTCTTAGCTTATTTTAAAAAATATTAATAAAACGAATCAATCCGCTAACAATCAATTGGTCAAAAATATAAATCATCACTACAAAGAAAGCAGTGTATTCCATGATAGATTTAAAATCTAACCAACTTTCCTTGCGAGTCGGCCAAGTTGTTTCTTTAAGAAGTTTAAAAATATCCTTAATAAAACGCATCGTTTTCTCCTATCTCGTTTCTCGGTGTGTGGTGTACTTGCCACAGTGTTTACAAAATTTATTTACTTCTAAGCGTGTTGGTTTTGGATTTCCACTAATCTTAATCGAATAGTTTCTAGAACCACAAACCGCACAGGCTAGACTTGCTTTTTTAAGTGCCATAACGCCTCCATCTTACCTATTATAACAAGAATCCTCTGCTTTGACAAGCTTAATTGTTTTTTGTATTCTTAAAACTTTCTATTTAAATTTGCAAATATGGTTTCTTTTAATCTCGCACTGTAATATATAGAAATTGAAAAAACCCAGGAATCATCCTAGGCTTTATGGTTCTTATTTACCAAGGTAGTATTCAGAAACTACGTTCAATTTTTCGTCAAATTCGAATACCAATGGTGGGAAGTTAGGGATTTCCACGTCCATGATTTCGTCGTCTGACAAACCTTTGATGTGTTTTACAAGAGCACGGATTGAGTTACCGTGTGCTCCTACGAATACATTTTTACCATCTTTAAGAGCTGGAGCGATTTTATCTTCCCAGAATGGAAGGGCACGTTCCAAAGTCACTTTCAAGTTTTCAGCATCTGGGATAACTGAGTCGTCAAGTGAAGCGTAACGACGGTCAGTGTGAGCTGAGTGCTCATCGTCGCGATCCATTGCTGGAGGCAATACATCGTATGAACGACGCCAGATGTGAACTTGTTCATCACCAAATTGTTCAGCTGCTTCAGCTTTGTTTTTACCAGTCAAACCACCGTAGTGACGTTCGTTCAAGCGCCATGATTTTTCAACTGGAACCCACAATTGGTCAGATGCTTCAAGAGCCAAGTTAGTTGTTTTGATTGCACGTTTCAATACTGAAGTGTAAGCTTGGTCAAATTCGATACCAGCTTCTTTGATCAATTTACCAGCGTCAATCGCTTGTTGTGTTCCTTTTTCAGACAAATCAACATCAGCCCAACCAGTGAAAAGGTTAGCTTTGTTCCATTCAGACTCACCGTGGCGAGCAAAAACCAATTTTACCATTTGATGGATACTCCTTTTATTTTCCGAGGTTCCCCTCGTTTATCTATTCTATTTTACACAATTTTTCACAAAAAAGCTAGTCAAAATCAATCAAAAAAGAGAAGCGACTTCTTGACTCTTCTCTTTTAGTATAGAACTATCCTTCGATTTGGAAATGTTTCAAGCTTGACAAGTATAGCGCTCCACCAATGATGAGAATAATTCCACCGATCCATCCCAAGAACGGAATCAATGATACTACCGTTCCAACGATAAATAAGATAGACGGAGCAAGTGAGATACGTTTGTCATCCTTGTAGTAGACAAGAGTGAGAATTCCTAGGATTAGAGTTGCGATTTTTACTAAAGTAAAAACAAGGAAAACAATTCCCAAAACAACTCCTGCAAAATCTTCATTTTCAGAAATAGCCGCAATCATAACTATAACAACTGGTAAAATTGCCAAAACAGCTCCTGCAATGATCCCAATAATTCCATCAACTTGTGCAAGTGTTTTTGTCTTCATAAATGTCTCCTAAAAATTTTATTTAATCGTTATTTTACCATATTTTAGTTTTTATTTAAAGTTTTTACCAGTCTGGTATGGAATTGTGATTCCTTTACTGGCTCTCTATACGAATCAAACTAGTGATATTTCAAGTTTTATAGTTCTATTTTTTACTTGTTATTTTACATTATGTTCAGTCATTCAAGTAATCCACTTATTTTTTTCATAATCTCATGAAATATTCTCACTCAAATCAGAAACTATATCTAACTTACCTCTAAGTTAGTAGAGAAGTATTTATCATTAGATTTGTTGCTAATCTTTAGTATTACCCATTTATTAGTTTAGGTTATACTCATCATTTATTTTTTGATTATTCTATTATTTTTGAGGTTAACTTTAGTTACAAGTCAGTTTCATTCTCAATCTTGATTATCTTCTAGATTTTCTAACTGTTTATATTTTCTATTTTGGCGGTTTACACCCTTATGTAAGGCTATCTGAGTTAAATATCCGTTTTCTTGTTCTATGCCTTACTCAGATTTAATTTAGTGTTCTTGATCGTTTCTGATAGAACTATACAACTACAGTGGATTGAACCTAGAATAGTACGACAAGGATTCTAAAACGTTTCTATAAATTAATTTGACTTTCCTAGCCTCATTGTTCATATCTTTTTTCAATCCATTATATAATGGATTGAATCTAGAATAGCACACCAAGGATTCTAAAGCGTTTTTAGAAATTAATTTGACTTTCCTAATCTCTTTGTTCACATCTTATTTCAATCCACTATAGTATTAATAAATTGTTGACTAACTTACATTCTGCAATTTTTCCGAGATATCGTTATCAGGAAAAAATTTTATTTATCTGACTTCAAATAGTAAAACGAGTATTTGAAATCATAACCACCATACGAGGGCTATAAGCCCAAATTACCAGCCAGCGTCTAAAGACGTTGGCTTTCACGTTGTTCAAGCCCTATTGCTCTTGACTCGTCACTTGCCTCTTAAAGAGGCTTTAGTATTACTTACCACTATCCCTAAAGGGATCCTCATATTCTTTTACACTCAATTTATCTAGAGCTATATCATGCTGTACTCGTTCTCAAATTTTCATACTCGTGAAGAAATCATCCACTGGATAATTTCTTTAATCTTGAATATATTTCCTTATTGTGACTTCATTAAGCCCTACTGTACTCACATAATAACCTTCCGCCCAGAAATGCCGATTCCCAAACTTATACTTGAGGTTGGCGTGTTTATCAAACATCATGAGTGCACTTTTGCCTTTTAAATACCCCATGAAACTTGAAATACTTATCCTAGGTGGAATACTTACCAACATATGTACATGATCAGGCATTAAATGACCTTCGATAATCTCAACACCTTTATAACTACATAATCGGTGGAATATTTCTCCCAAACTACTTCGATATTGATTATAGATCACTTTTCGTCTATACTTAGGGGTGAACACAATGTGATATTTACACATCCACTTTGTGTGTGATAAACTATGAGACTTTTGTGCCA
>NZ_JVKV01000093.1 GCF_001072375.1 Streptococcus pseudopneumoniae | reverse complement strand
AGGTGAAGCTGACGTGGTTTGAATTTGATTTTCGAAGAGTATGAAACAATGAGAGCTTAAGAATTGCTAAAGCTAGCATCTTCAGATAAAAAGTAGAAAGACTATTGAAAAAGATTTGATTTGATGATAAAATAAAAAGAAAAATTAGTATTAGGAGATTATTATGGAAAAACGTCTAGTTCGTAATGTTCAAGATAAAAAGATTGCAGGTGTTTGTGCAGGTCTTGCTGACTACTTAGATATGGACCAAACATTGGTTCGTGCTATTTGGATTCTCTTCACATTGCTAGGTGGATCAGGAATTCTTGCTTACCTCATTCTTTGGCTCATCATGCCAGAAGCTGGAACAGAAGCGTAAACTTCGTGCATCTTTATAAGATAAATCATGATAAGGCTGAGACAAAATTGTTTCAGCCTTATTTATGATGAGCTAGGGATAGTTTTTTTCAAATTTTTATCTTCTTTGGGAAAAATAAAAAATCACCTGCGACAGGTGATTGTAAATCGGTTATAGAGAAAATTACAAATCTTTAATGGAGATTCAAGGTTGCAATCTAGATTAGTGTTCACTAAAGCGACGGTACTCGATGTGGAAGTCAAAGTAATTCTCTTCTTGCAATTTTTGAAAGATATTCCGATAGGCTTCTTCATCAAAATGGTCACCACGATAGAGAATTTCAAAGCTCATACCCTCGTATTCTAAAAAGGCATTGGCAGTTTTAAAACCATTTTGTAAGTAGAAATCCATGCGGGCTTTTCGTTGTTCGAGGTTATCACAATCTTCGTCCAACCGCTCCACTTCAAGAATCATGGTACGTTGGTAAAAATCAATGAGTTTTTCAATGATTTCTCTCCCGTAGCCATGACTGCGGAGATGGGGCATAATGGCAAAAAAGCTGATGTAGAATGCTTTTTGATTGGCAATAGCAAAAGCGAAGCCAACAAATTCTTCCTCGTTATAAAAAGCGAAAAAGTGAGCGTCATCCCTATCTTGGTAACGTAAAAATTCTTCCAAAGGTACCCTTTCTTCTTCAGGAAAAGCTTCCTTGTTTAATTGGTCAACTTTTTCAAGATCTGGAAATACATCTGTAATTAACTGGCTGGTTAAGGTCATACCTAACCTCCTTTTCTGTCATGATTATACCAGATTGTCTGTATATAGGCAACGCTTTCTTATCCAAACTCTCTTGTTCCCCTACTGGAAAGCTGATATAATAGCCTTATGAATAAAAAATCAACGGTGGACCTGATTCATGGCCCCATCCTTCCCGCGCTAATTAGTTTTGCATTACCGATTCTACTGTCCAATATCTTTCAGCAACTTTACAATACAGCTGATATCTTGATTGTTGGGCGTTTTTTAGGGCAAGAATCCTTGGCGGCAGTCGGAGCAACGACAGCCATTTTTGATTTGATTATCGGCTTTGCCCTCGGTGTTGGAAATGGGATGGGTGTTGTTATTGCACGTCTTTATGGCGCTCGTAATTTTGAAAAGATTAAGGAAGCTGTCGCAGCAACTTGGATTTTAGGGATTATCTTGAGTGTGCTTGTCATGTTGATGGGCTTTTTTGGTCTTTATCCACTCTTACAGTACCTAGAAACACCTGCAGAAATTCTCCCTCAGTCCTATGAATATATCTCCATGATTGTTAGCTGTGTGGGAGTGAGCTTTGCTTATAATCTTTTTGCAGGTTTGCTACGCTCTGTTGGCGATAGTCTTGCGGCGCTTGGTTTTCTTATTTTCTCAGCCATCGTTAATGTCATTCTGGATTTGTATTTTATTACACAATTGCAGTTAGGTGTTCAGTCTGCAGGTCTTGCAACCATTATATCCCAGGGTTTGTCAGCTATCCTTTGTTATTTCTATATCCGAAAGAGTGTTCCAGAGCTCCTTCCTAGGTTGAAGGATTTTAAATGGAATAAGGCCCTCTATGTCGATCTCTTAGAGCAGGGGCTAGCCATGGGCTTGATGGGTTCAATCGTCTCTGTCGGAAGTGTTATTTTGCAATCCTCTGTCAATAGTTTTGGAGCAGTCATTATCAGTGCTCAGACAGCAGCACGCCGAATCATGGCCTTTGCCTTATTGCCAATGACGGCTATCTCAGCATCGATGACGACTTTTATCTCTCAAAACTTTGGTGCAAAACGTCCAGATCGCATTGTCCACGGTCTTCGACTAGGGAGTTATATCAGTATGGCTTGGGCAAGCTTTGCTTGTGTATTCCTATTTTTTGCAAGTCCTAGCCTAGTTTCTTTCCTGGCAAGTTCGACAGACGGTTACTTGATTGAAAATGGGGCTTTGTACCTACGCATCAGTTCTGTATTCTATCCGTTTTTGAGTCTTTTATTGATCTATAGAAATAGCTTGCAGGGTCTCGGTCAAAAATTCTTGCCACTTGTATCAAGCTTTATCGAGTTTTTTGGTAAAATTATTTTCGTGGCTTGGATTATTCCTTGGACAGGTTATACAGGTGTGATTCTATGTGAGCCCCTTCTCTGGCTAGTTATGACTGCCCAACTTTACTTCTCACTTTCCAAACATCCATGGATCAAAGAAGGCAAAAAACTCTTGGCTACTGGCGGGAAATCCTAGCTTAATTTACAAAAGAAAATCCATTTCCTCTAGTGAAAATCGGATAGACTTGTGTTATAATAAGAAAGATTAAAATGTGAAAAAAGGAGATTCCTAATGGGACGTAAATGGGCCAATATCGTAGCCAAGAAAACGGCTAAAGATGGAGCTAACTCTAAAGTATATGCAAAATTTGGTGTAGAAATCTATGTAGCAGCTAAAAAAGGTGAGCCAGATCCAGAACTAAACACTGCTTTGAAATTCGTTATCGATCGTGCCAAACAAGCGCAAGTACCAAAACACGTTATTGATAAGGCTATCGATAAAGCAAAAGGAAACACAGACGAAACCTTTACAGAAGGACGTTATGAAGGTTTCGGACCAAATGGTTCTATGTTGATCGTGGATACTTTGACTTCAAACGTTAACCGTACAGCTGCCAACGTGCGTGCTGCCTTTGGTAAAAACGGCGGGAACATGGGAGCTTCAGGTTCTGTATCTTACCTCTTTGACAACAAGGGTGTTATCGTCTTTGCAGGTGAAGATGCTGACGCTATCTTTGAACTCTTGCTTGAAGCAGATGTCGATGTAGATGATGTAGAAGCAGAAGAAGGAACAATCACTGTCTACACTGCACCAACTGACCTTCACAAGGCTATCGTTGCTTTGCGTGAATCTGGTATTGAAGAGTTCCAAGTAACTGAATTGGAAATGATTCCTCAATCAGAAGTTGAGTTGTCAGGTGAAGATTTGGAAACATTTGAAAAACTCTACGGAGTCCTTGAAGACGACGAAGACGTACAAAAAATCTACACAAACGTAGACGGATTCTAAGAATAAAAATAACCCCTTTGAAAATTCAGTGTTTTCAAGGGGTTTGTTTATCCTGTGATGACAAAAGGGCAGGAAAGAGACAAAAATTTCTTTTGCTCAAAACGTTATTAGTAATCTATAATTGTCTATAATCCAATGGATTGTGGAAATATCCTAGTGCTGGGGTTTAGAAATCGAGACTTGGTCTACCGATTGTATTCCCGGCACCTTTTTAGTTATGTTAAACTTTCACTCCAGAATCAGATTGTTCTTTTCGGTCCAGTCCGACAGCAAATTTACGGATTAGAAGAAACTGGCCATTTTCCTGCTTAACAAACGTGAGCACAACTGTCTTAGGGTCTGAACTGATGGAGAGATAGGTGATTCTTTTTATTTCATAGTCTCCCATAACTGAATCTGTTTCTGAATCTGGGATTCCGTGTTTTCTGATAATATCTTTGTAGTTGCTGCCACCTTTCCCACTATCAGAAGTGTCCCCTTCTACCAAGGCATCGAACTGTTCCTGGCTCCAAGTGAAGAATTCAGTATCCTCCTCGTCATCCCCCTCGTCTGTACTACTATCAGGAAGTTCACCATAATCCTCAGTATCAGTTGAAGAAGTGATATTTCTATAGGGGTGACTAAAGGTTCTGGCAAGGTCAGTAAAGACATTAGTAGATAGAACTTGAGTTATTAAAACAAGGACAATGGAAATAAGACCTAAGGTTGTCCCGATGATAGCCAATGTTTTACGGTTTCTGAGATTGATGGCAATACCAAAAACTCCTAAAATCAAAGTGGCAATGGCAAGGAAAAATGATAGGATGTTAACGATAGGTATCCAAGAACCAAGAAGCGCCAGGGCTCCAAAGATGATGGCAAGGATTCCTAAGAGTTTCTGTTCTTTTTGTTTCATGTGTGAATTTCTCATTTCTAGTAAACTGGATTCGTATCTATGTGAGATAGTGTTTATTATAGATAAAATAAGAGCTTATGTCAATTTCTGCTTAGATAGTTCTCTAGGAAACTTTTTTCTTGACATCCTATTTGAAAATGATAAAATAGTTCTCATGGAAACTTATTGGTTCTCTAGAGAACTATTTATGTGTAAAAAGGAGCAATCATGGATAAGCCGATGTTAGCTTTTAAACGCTTTGGTCATCAGGTTCACCTTATGGTGCAACAGGAAGCTAAACGTTGTGGTATTGAATTTATGGGTGGACCGCAGGGCCAAGTCATACGATTTTTAGACTATCGTGAGGAGTCTGAACAGGCGGTGTTAATCAAGGATATTGAGCAGGAACTCAATATCACCAAGTCAGTCGCCAGTAATCTAGTGAAGCGCATGGTGCAAAATGGTTTGGTGGAGTTGGAGGTGAGTCCAAGTGATAAACGGGCGAAATTTGTTCACTTGACCGAAAAATCACGCTCTCAGATGAAACAAATCAAATCATTCTTTGATCGAATGAACCGTAGTTTGCTTGATGGCATTTCCGAAGAGAATCTCGCTATTTTTGAAGAAGTCATGGGCCAACTACAAGCAAATGTAGAAAAAATAGGAGGTAAGAATGAAGAAACTCGCTAAGCGTATCACAGGAAAAGAGTGGGGCATGATTCTAATAACTGTTCTCTTTACCTGTTTCTCGGTCTATCTAGAGTTAGAAGTACCGACTTACGTTTCAAAAATAACAGAATTACTCGGAACGCCAGGTACGGAGTTGGGAGACCTTTGGTCGCCAGCAACTAAGATGATGGGTTTGTCATTCTTAGCCTTCTTATCATCTGTAACAGTTGGATTTTTTGCTGCTCGAGTTGCAGCATCCTATACGGCTCATCTACGAAGCGATATTTTTAATCGAGTTCTAGATTTCTCGCAGACAGAGATCAAACGTTTTTCAATCCCCAGTCTTTTGACTCGGACGACTAATGATATCACACAGGTTCAGATGCTTTTTACCATGGGACTCCAGGTGGTCACTCGTGGTCCTATTATGGCTATCTGGGCCATTGGAAAAATCCTTGGGAAGTCTGAGTACTGGCTCTGGGCAGTAGTAATCGCTGTTATCGTCAATGTTTTGATGACAACTGTTCTCCTGACTCTGGCCTTTCCGAAACAATCTGTCATTCAAAAATTGACAGATAAACTCAATAGTATTACTCGTGAAAGTTTGACAGGGATTCGGGTTGTTCGTGCTTATAATGCTGAGGATTATCAAGATAAGAAATTCGAAGAAGCTAATGAAGAAGTCACGCGACTCAATCTCTTTGTTAGTCGCTTAATGGCCATTATGAACCCAATTATGCAGGCGATTTCTAGTGGCTTGATCCTTGCAATTTACTGGATTGGTGCCTATCTTATCAACGATGCTAGCCTGACAGAACGTCTGCCACTCTTTAGTGATATGGTGGTCTTCATGTCTTATGCCATGCAGGTCGTGATGGGCTTCTTGCTCATGGGTGCTCTCTTTATCGTCCTTCCTCGTACCTTGGTTTCTGCAGGACGTATCAATCAAGTGCTGGACTTGCATTCTTCTATTGAAAATCCTAGTCAACCACAGACTGCAGAAGCATCTGTTCAAGGTCAAGTGGAATTCCGTGATGTAACCTTCCGTTACTCTAAAAACTCAGAAGCGGTTGTGGAGCATGTCAGTTTCAAGGCAGAAGCAGGACAAACCATTGCCTTTATCGGCTCAACTGGTTCTGGTAAATCTACGCTTGTGAACCTCTTGCCTCGTTTTTATGATGTATCTGATGGGGAAATCCTAGTGGACGGTGTCAATGTGAAAGATTACGACTTGGAAGATTTGCGTAATAAAGTCGGCTATATCCCACAAAAAGCAGTCCTCTTCTCAGGAGATGTCAAGGGCAATCTCGACTTTGGTAAGAGTCAAGAAACGCCACTAAGTGAGACTGCCATGTGGCAAGCTTTGGAATTGGCCCAGTCTAAAAACTTTATCGAAGATAAGGAAGCAGGTCTAGCTTCAGAAGTGGCTCAAGGTGGGACTAACTTCTCAGGAGGTCAAAGACAACGTTTGGCCATTGCGCGTGCCTTGGCTCGTAAGCCAGAGATTCTCATTTTTGACGATTCATTCTCAGCCTTGGACTACAAGACAGACCGTATCTTGCGCCAAGTATTAGCTGAAAAGACACAATCCATGACCAAGTTGATCGTTGCCCAACGCATTTCAACCATCATGGACGCTGACCTGATCTTAGTCTTGGATCAGGGGAAAGTCGTGGGACAAGGCACCCACAAGGAACTTCTTGCAACTAACGAAGTTTATCAAGAAATTGCCTATTCACAACTATCGAAGGAGGAATTGGAACATGGAAAATAAGAAAATGTCCTTATGGAAACAATATAAACCTTTTCTAGCAGGTCTCCAACTTCCCCTACTAGTAGCTGTTGTGGCAGCTGTATGTTCAAGTATCATTACGGTGTATGGTCCAACTAAAATAAAAGAAATTACCAACTTGATTTCAGATGGGTTAATGACAGAGATTGACCTAGAGGCTGTCTCAAGTATTGCTAGCTTTTTGGTCATCCTATATGTGATTGGTATTATCCTAAACTATACGCAAGCCTATATTTTTTCAACGAGTATCCAACATTTTTCAAAACGTTTGCGAACAGCTATTGCTGAAAAAATCAATCGCTTGCCTTTAGGATATTTTGACCGTCATTCTCAAGGGGACACCCTTTCTCGTGTAACCAATGACGTTGATACAGCAGCACAGTCCCTCAACCAAAGTCTAGGGACCGTTATCTCAGCTAGCTTCTTGCTAATCGCTGTTTTGATTACCATGTTTGGCATGAACTGGATTTTGGCATTGGTAACCGTTGTTTCAACTCTTGTTGGGTTTGCTGCGGTTTCAGTGATTATGGCTAAGTCACAGGGTTACTTTAAAGCCCAACAAAACAATCTGGCAGCTGTAAACGGCTATGTGGAAGAAATGTACTCTGGCCACAATGTGGTGACCAGCTATAATGCTGTGGATACCATTAAAGAAACATTCGCAGGCTTGAATCAAAATCTACATGATAGTATCTGGAAATCTCAGTTTATTTCTGGCATCATGATGCCTGCTATGTTCTTTGTCGGAAACTTTAGTTATGTTTTGGTTGTTATCGTCGGTGCTGCCTTGGCTCTTGAAGGCCATATCAGTATTGGGATTATCGTAGCCTTCATGGTTTATGTTCGTACCTTCTCACAACCCTTATCACAGATTGCCCAAGGGATTACAAGTTTGCAACAGGCCAGTGCAGCTATGACCCGTGTCTTTGAGTTTCTAGGCGAAGCTGAGATGGAAGACGAATCTCATAAGGCAAGACAATTGACTGGTATGAAGGGTGAAGTAGTCTTTGACAGAGTTGCCTTTGGCTATACTCCTGAGAAAACGATCATCCATGATTTTTCTGCGACAGCTCATGAAGGGCAAAAGGTTGCCATTGTTGGGCCGACTGGAGCGGGTAAGACTACTATTGTCAACCTTTTGATGAAGTTCTATGAGATTGATAAGGGAAGTATTCGCATCGATGGTGTGGATACCAAGGCTATGAAGCGCTCAGAAGTGCACGATGCCTTTTCAATGGTCTTGCAGGATACCTGGCTTTTTGAAGGAACCATTCGAGACAATCTCATCTATAATCAAACTGGTATTAGTGATGAGCGCGTGATTGAAGCTGCCAAAGCAGTCGGAATCCACCACTTTATCACAACTTTACCAGATGGATACGATACCGTCTTGGATGATACAGTGACCTTGTCCGTCGGACAGAAACAGCTCTTGACCATCGCTCGTGCCCTTCTCAAAGATTCTCCACTTTTGATTCTGGACGAAGCGACATCTTCAGTCGATACACGTACAGAGGAGTTGATTCAGAAAGCCATGGACCGTTTGATGGAAGGACGCACATCCTTTGTCATCGCCCATCGCTTGTCAACTATCCGTAATGCGGACTTAATCCTGGTCATGAAAGATGGAAATATCATTGAGCAAGGCAATCACGATGAGCTCATGGCTCAGAGTGGTTTCTATGCTGACCTCTACAATAGTCAATTTACAGAAGATGAAGTAGAAGAATAAAACCAAAGAAGGCTTGACGGCCTTCTTTTTCTTCTTTATACTGGTATAATAGAAAGAGGAAAGTATGAGTCAGAAATTATACAATATGAAATTTTCTGCGATCTATCCAGCCTTGATTGCAAAGGTTGAGCGAAAGGGTGGAAGGGCAGAGTCCGTTCACCAAGTGACCAGTTGGCTGACAGGTTATGAAGTGAGTGCCATCCTTGCTTGTCTGAATAGGGACCTTACCTACGGAGATTTTTTTCGACAGGCACCGTCTTATGCACCTGAACGGATTGCGATAACAGGGAAGATTTGTGGGATTCGTATTGAGGAAATTGAGGACCCTCTGATGCAGGAAATCCGTCGTCTGGACAAATTAGTAGACTGGCTTGCTAAAGGGAAAACAGCCCAGCAGGTCCTAGAAAAGTATGAGAAATAGATATGAAAAACTATCAAGAGTGGTACGATAAAACAAAATCAAGTCTCCTTCGTCATCCACAGCTATTACAATTGATGCGTATTTTTAATCGCATGATGACAGTTCTGATACCCTTGGCATACTTGACACTGTTAGGAACAAACTTTGTAGGTAAAGGGGTCTGGAAAGATCTTTCTGCCTATATTTTAGTTCCAGCTTTAGGCTTTGTCCTATTGACGCTTGTTCGTAAGTGGATCAATCAATCGCGTCCCTATGAAACTTGGGAAATTGTCCCGCTACTAGATAAGGATAGTTCTGGTAATTCAATGCCTAGTCGCCATGTCTTTTCGGCAACCATTATTTCCATGGCTTGCATGCATGCTAGTCTACCTATGGGGATGATTTTATTGGTTTTATCAGCTTTTCTCGGTCTTGTGCGGGTTTTAGGTGGTGTTCATTATCCCAAGGATGTTCTAGTTGGCTACGCCTGTGGCCTCCTCTTGGGAATTCTTTTCTTTATTGTGTAAGAAGCAAAGCAAGTGGGCTTGGCCTCGTAACCACTTACGGGTCAAAAGTGACCACTTGCTTTTTTGCCCTTGTAAAGTCTTCTGGCCTTTGGTATAGTAGATGCAGAAAGGAGATAGGATGAAGTTACGAATCGAGATTGATAGTGAATTAACTGAGACAGAGATTGTCATCAAGGCTGCAGCCCTGACAGATGAGATAGCTGACTTGCAACGACTCTTGCAAGAAACCAAGGCTCCTAGGTTGATCTTTTACAAGGGGACGGGTGAGTATTACTTAGACTTGGCAGAAATCCTCTTCTTTGAGACAGAAGGTAGCAAGATTTACGCTCATACCCAGAAAGAAGCCTACGAGGTTCGGCTCAAGCTTTATGAGTTGGAGTCCATTCTGCCCCGCTATTTCAGTCGGGTATCCAAGTCGACCATTGCCAATATCCGGCAGGTTTACTCGGTGGACAAGTCCTTCTCAGGTACAGGAACTATTTCCTTTTATCAGACCCACAAGGAGGTTCATGTGTCACGGCACTACCAATCCCTCCTAAAAGAAAATCTAAGAAACATGAGGTAAGAACATGAAAAAGAAAGCATTTGGTATTGTATTGCTAGTATTGGCAGCTTTAGTATTGTTACAGGGGAATTTTGGAATTCCTTCTCTAGGAGGACACATTTGGCCCTTGATCGGTATTGGATTTTTTGCCTATCAATCAGTTGAAGCATTGCTTCGTCGTCATTTCACTTCAGCTTCTTTTACAGCCCTAGTGGCCCTTATGATTGCTAATCATTTTTACGACATTTTACCGATTCCCAATCAATCATTGTTCTGGGCAAGTATTTTAATCGTAATGGGTGTCAGCGCACTCACTCATTCTAACAGAACTTGGAATGGAAAAAAATGGTGGTATGACGGTGAAAAGACCATTCTGACAGACAAGGAAGTCGCTTTTGGGGCGGGTACATTTTACAAGCAAGACCAAGAATTGGTAGAAGACGAGTTTGAAGTCGGCTTTGGGAATGCCAAAATCTATTATGACAATGCAGAGATGTTAGGTGATTTTGCTACTCTGAATATCGAAGTCGGCTTTGGGAATGCAGTTATCTACGTGCCTCAACACTGGAGAGTAGATCTAAAGGTAGAGACTTTTTGTGGAGCAGCCAAGGCAGATGCCCCTGTAGCCCCAACCAACAAAACCTTGATTATCCGTGGAGATGTAGCTTTTGGGAAACTAGGAGTTGTTTACGTTAAATAAAAAAATATTCCAATCCCCTTGCCAAAAAAGAGAAAGTGTGATAACATAGTACAGTATGTGGTGCTAGCACATCCGCTATATTAGATCTAATAGGAGGAAAACACAAATGGCTAAAGTATGTTACTTTACAGGTCGTAAGACTGTATCAGGAAACAACCGTTCACACGCGATGAACCAAACAAAACGTGCCGTAAAACCAAACCTTCAAAAAGTTACTGTACTTATCGATGGTAAACCTAAAAAAGTTTGGGCTTCAGCTCGTGCTTTGAAATCAGGTAAAGTAGAACGCGTTTAATAAAGAGTAAAAGGCCATCAGGTCTTTTTCTTTTGCTCTAAGCTCAAAATCACTTGTAAAAGGCGCAAATATCCGCCGATACAGTATTCTGCTTTTACACTTGGCTTGAAATATGATAAAATAGAGTATCAACTAGTTGAGGTAGAAAAAATGACTGTAAAAATTAATACAAAAGATGGTCAAATCGAACTAACAGATGAAGTGATTGCTACCGTTGTAGGCGGTGCAGCAACTGAGATTTTTGGTGTGGTCGGTATGGCAAGTAAGAAAGCCCTCAAAGATAATTTCCAAGCCCTCCTTGGGAAGGAAAATTATTCTAAAGGTGTCGTTGTAAAAGCGGCCGAAGATGGTAGCATTGCAGTTGATGTATATACCGTGTTGAGTTACGGAACAAAAATCAGTGAAGTCTCAAAAAATATCCAAGAGCGTGTTCGCTTTAGTTTGGAAAATCAACTTGGCATCACTGCTCAAACTGTGAATGTCTACATTCAAAATATCAAAGTTGTAGGAGAATAATCGTGTCAAATATTACTACAAGCTTATTTCAAGAAATGGTACAGGCTGCATCTACTCGTTTGAACAAGCAAGCCGAATATGTCAACTCATTGAACGTCTTCCCAGTTCCAGATGGAGATACAGGAACAAACATGGGAATGACTATCGAAAATGGTGCCAAAGAAGTAGCAGACAAACCAGCTTCAACAGTTGGTGAGGCCGCAAGTATCTTGGCTAAAGGTCTTTTGATGGGTGCGCGTGGGAACTCAGGAGTTATCACTTCTCAGCTTTTCCGCGGATTTTCACAAGCCATCAAAACCAAAGAAGAGTTAACAGGAAAAGACCTAGCTCTTGCCTTCCAATCTGGTGTTGAAGTAGCCTACAAGGCTGTTATGAAGCCAGTTGAAGGAACAATCTTGACTGTATCACGTGGTGCTGCCATCGGTGCTAAGAAAAAAGCCGAGCAGACAGACGATGCTATTGAGGTGATGCGTGCAGCTTTGGAAGGAGCTAAAACAGCCCTTGCTAAGACTCCAGACATGCTTCCAGTATTGAAGGAAGTTGGAGTTGTAGACTCAGGTGGTCAAGGTTTGGTCTTCATCTATGAAGGATTCCTTTCAGCCCTTACTGGTGAATACAGCGCTTCTGAGGACTTTGTCGCTACTCCAGCCAACATGAGTGAAATGATCAATGCAGAACACCACAAGTCTGTAGCTGGACATGTGGCAACAGAAGACATCACCTTTGGTTACTGTACGGAGATCATGGTTGCTCTTAAACAAGGCCCAACTTATGCTAAAGAGTTTGACTACGAAGAATTCCGTAACTACTTGAACGAACTTGGGGACTCATTGCTTGTTGTCAATGATGACGAAATCGTTAAAGTTCACGTCCATACAGAAGATCCAGGTCTTGTCATGCAAGAAGGACTCAAGTATGGTAGCTTGGTCAAGGTTAAAGTCGATAACATGCGTAACCAACACGAAGCACAAGTGGAAAAAGAAGCAGCTCAAGTCAGCAAACCAGCTGAAGAAAAAGAATACGCCCTTATCGCAGTAGTAGCTGGTCAAGGCTTGGCAGACATCTTCCGTGCTCAAGGTGTGGACTATGTCATCGAGGGTGGACAAACTATGAACCCTTCGACAGAAGACTTTATCAAGGCTGTTGAGCAAGTTAATGCTCGCAACATTATCTTCTTACCGAACAACAAGAATATCTTCATGGCGGCTCAATCTGCAGCCGAAGTATTGGAACAACCAGCTGTTGTGGTAGAAGCACGTACAATTCCTCAAGGATTGACTAGCCTTCTTGCTTTTGATCCAAGCAAGTCTATCGAAGAAAACCAAGAACGCATGACTGCTGCCCTTGGCGATGTTGTCAGCGGTAGTGTAACAACAGCCGTTCGTGACACGACTATCGATGGCTTAGAAATTCATGAAAATGACAATCTTGGTATGGTGGATGGTAAGATCCTTGTATCAAACCCTGATATGCACCAAACCTTGACTGAAACCTTGAAGCATATGTTGGACGAAGACAGTGAAATCGTAACCTTCTATATTGGTGAAGATGGAAGTGAAGAATTGGCTAACCAAATCGCCCAAGAAATCGCAGAAGAATTCGAAGATGTTGAAGTAGAAATCCACCAAGGTCAACAACCAGTGTATCCATATCTTTTCAGTGTGGAATAAGAATGAAATAGAAAACGAAAGAGGTCGGGAAAAGATTCCCGATCTTTTTAGTTTGCAATGAGTTTTTGAGCTGGTAGCTGACTGAACTTTTTATGACATTTGTCATATTTCCTCATGACAGAAGCTTCTAGTGGCAATAGCCTCAAAGAGATATACTAGATGTATCAAATGGAGGAAGAAAAAATGAAACATAAAGTAATTGTCGCAATGAGTTTAGTAGCAGCAGGAGTCATGACTTATCTCATGTTCTCAGGATTGGATGAAGGATTCTATCATTTTCCTTGGGAATTGTTTGCAAGCTTTGGAATCATGTCTTGGTTGATTCGAGAAGGTTTGAAATTGGTCTCAGATGTGAAAAAGGAGTTTGAAAAATGAAAAAAGCGATTCTCTATCTTTTTATTGGACTGTCACTAGTGGTATGGTTGGTAGAAATGTTTACAGGTTGGTTTGATCAAGCCTTCCTTCACCAAGCCATTCGCGATGCCTGGGGTCTAGGATTTATGATTTTTATCGCCTTTCCGATGGGAAAGGAGTGGCTGAAAGGAGAATATCATGAACATGATTAAGGTAGAAAGACTAAATAAAACCATCAAGGGTAAAGCTATTTTGAAGGATATTTCCTTTGAGGTAGCGGAAGGTGAATGCGTCGCCTTGATTGGGCCAAATGGTGCTGGAAAGACAACACTCTTGGACTGTTTGCTTGGAGATAAACTGGTCACCAGCTGTCAAGTATCCATCCAAGGCTTGCCAGTGACGAGCTCTCAGTTAGACTATATTAGATCCTACCTCCCTCAAGAAAATGTCATCGTTCAGAAATTAAAGGTCAAAGAGTTGATTGCTTTCTTTCAAAGCATTTACCCAAATCCCTTGAGCAACCAGGAAATCGATCAACTATTGCAGTTTGACCAGCAACAAAAAGAACAATTCGCAGAAAAATTGTCAGGTGGGCAAAAGCGTCTCTTCTCTTTTGTCTTGACCTTGATTGGCCGACCAAAGCTTGTCTTTTTAGATGAACCAACTGCTGCCATGGATACTTCAACCCGTCAACGCTTTTGGGAAATTGTTCAGGATCTAAAAGCGCAGGGAGTAACTATTCTCTATTCGTCCCATTATATCGAAGAGGTAGAGCATACAGCGGACCGGATCTTGGTCTTGAATAAGGGAGAGTTGATTCGTGATACGACACCTCTAGCCATGCGCAGTGAGGAGATTGAAAAGCACTTCATCCTACCTCTGGCTTACAAGGAAGTCATTGAGCAGTCTAACCTGGTTGAAAACTGGTCACAAAAACAAGATGCCCTGCAAGTAGTCACACGCGAAGCGGATGCTTTCTGGGAACTGTTAGTGCAAGCAGGATGTAGGATTCAAGAAATTGAAGTCAATAACCGTAGCTTGCTGGATACAATCTTTGAAGAAACACAAAAGGGAGATGACTAAGATGAAACGATGGATCGCACTAAACAAGATAGAATTTCTATTGACCAAACGACAATTAGTCTATTATCTGTTATCCGTAGGGATGCCGACAGCCTTCTATTTATTCTTTTCAGGCATGTACCAGGACACACCAGGTGGACCGGCTAATTTTATGCGCGACTACCTCATCTCCATGACGGCTTTTTCCATGATGTCGACAGCTATGTTTTCATTCCCAGCTGTTTTACATACCGATAAAATCAACAACTGGCAGAAAACATTGCGCCATACCCCTGTAAATATGGTAGAATATTATCTATCAAAGATAACAAGTATGATGGTTGATTATTTGGTCTCAATCCTGGTTGTTTTCTCAGTTGGGCACTTGGTCAGAGGTGTGGATATGCCTCTAGGAAGCTGGATTGGGGCTGCGCTTTTGCTGATAGTAGGAAGTGTAGCTTTTGTAGCGCTTGGCTTGACCTTGACACTCTTGCCTTCTAGTCAGCTGATGTCTGTCGTGGGGAATCTTCTCTATCTAGGCTTGGCTGTTTTAGGCGGACTCTGGATGCCCATCTCTTTATTTCCAGACTGGATGCAAGCAATCGGTAAGTGCCTACCAACCTATCAGTTGATGGAGTTGCTCAAGGCCTTCTTAAACGAGGGTGGCATCAATTTATCAGCCACAGTTTATCTACTTGTTTTTTCAGCAGTTTTATTTGGTTTGACTATTTACCTTCAAGGTCATAAGGAGAATGCTTAATGCTTGAAAGACTGAAAAGCATACACTATATGTTTTGGGCCAGTTTGATTTTTATGGTTTTTCCTATCCTCTCTGCAGTAGTTGGGGAGATTCCTAGCTGGCATTTACTAGTTGATATTCTATTTGTGGTGGCTTACTTAGGCGTTTTGACCACCAAGAGTCAGCGCTTATCCTGGCTCTTTTGGATTATCATGCTAGCCTATGTAGCTGGGAATACCGTCTTTATTTATGGCAACTATGTCTGGTTCTTCTTTTTCCTTGCCAATCTCTTGATTTATCATTTTAGAGTGCGTAGCCTACGTTCTCTTCATGTCTGGACTTTTCTCCTTGCCCAAGTTCTTGTTGTTGGACAACTCATGATGTTTCAGTCAGTCGAAACTGAGGTTGTAGCCTTTGAACTTGGAATTCTTACTTTTGTCGATTTGATGACATTGGGCTTGGTTCGGATTCGCATTGTCGAGGATTTGAAAGAAGCTCAGGCCAAGCAAAATGCTCAGATAAATCTATTGCTTGCTGAAAATGAACGTAGTCGTATCGGTCAGGATTTGCATGATAGTCTGGGGCATACCTTTGCTATGCTGAGTATCAAGACAGATTTAGCCTTGCAGTTATTTCAGATGCAGGCCTATCCACAGGTGGAGAAGGAATTAAAAGAAATTCACCAGATCAGCAAAGATTCCATGAATGAAGTGCGAACCATTGTGGAAAATCTGAAATCACGGACCCTAGCTTCAGAACTTGAAACTGTTAAGAAGATGCTGGAAATTGCTGGGATTGAGGTTCAAGTTGACAATCAGTTAGACAAGGCTAGTTTGACCCAGGATGTAGAGTCGACAGCTGCTATGATTTTGTTAGAACTGGCGACCAATATGATCAAACATGCCAGCGCTGAAAAAGCCTATCTAAAACTGGAACGTACAGATCAGGAATTGGTTCTGACAGTTAGAGATGACGGGAAAGGTTTTGCAACTGTAAAAGGAAATGAACTTCACACAGTCCGAGATCGTACTGCAGCCTTCTCAGGTCAAGTAGAACTGGTCAGTTTGAAACATCCAACAGAGGTGCGCGTGCATCTGCCTTATAAGGAGAGAAAGTAGATGAAAGTATTAGTCGCAGAAGATCAAAGTATGCTTAGAGACGCCATGTGCCAGCTCTTAAGTTTCCAACCAGATGTGGAGACTGTCTTGCAGGCAAAAAATGGAGCCGAGGCTATTGAGGTTTTGGGGAAAGAAGCAGTAGATATTGCCATCCTTGACGTCGAAATGCCAGTCAAGACAGGACTCGAAGCACTTGAGTGGATCAAACAAGAAATGCCTGAAACCAAGGTGGTTATCGTTACGACCTTTAAACGACCAGGTTATTTTGAACGAGCGGTCAAAGCAGGAGTCGATGCCTATGTCTTGAAAGAGCGAAGCATTGCCGAACTCATGCAAACCCTACATACGGTGTTAGAGGGACGTAAGGAGTATTCTCCAGAGCTCATGGAAGTCATGATGACCCATCCCAATCCCTTGACCGAGCAGGAAGTTGCTGTCTTGCATGGAGTAGCACAGGGGCTGTCCAACCAAGAAATTGCTGACAAGCTCTACCTCTCAAACGGTACCGTCCGTAATTACATGACCAACATCCTCTCCAAACTAGGTGCCAGCAACCGAACCGAAGCGGCCAAAACTGCCGAAGAAGAAGGCTGGTTGTGAGGGGAGAAGAAAGAAAAAATCTCTTAGAAATGGATCTAAGAGATTTTTTTGTGTTGTTCAGGTCTATTTTGCTACCCAGCCGATGGCATCACTAGGTGGGTTTTCGGTATCAATCCAAATGAACTCAATTCCAATTTCCCCGTTTTTAAACTTGGTCAATCGAATACCATTGATTTCTAGTTCATTGAGTCTTTGACCTGTCAAAACTTCTCGTTCCTTCAACTGGAAAACGCCACGCAAGATCCAATTTCCAAGAATTTCTTGCTTATCAGTTGACTGAATCGCCTTACCAGCTTCTTGGTTGATATAGGCATTGATGACATCACCAGAAGGTAAGAAGCGTAGTTTAAAGGTTCTTTCTTCTTTAGATAGAGCTAGTTTTTTAGTCCCAGATTCAAAGCTTCCAAATCCTGGACCAAAGAAGTCTGGTCTTTCATCATGGAATTTCTTGGAATCAGGCAGAGGAATGTAAACTTCGCTAACTGGACGATAGACGAGTTGTTCAATCTCTTTAATGAGCTTTTCATTGCCAGTCTCGTGGACAAAGTGAATAAAATCCTCACGAATCGCCTTCATCTTAGCTTTTTCTTCCTTGCTAGTCCATTTTTTCAAGAGAATTTCTTCTAGGGAGAAAGTCACAAAAGCTAGTTCTTCTGGAGCTAAAATATCCTTGAATTTATCCTGAATCTTTAAAATCCGTGGCAGGCGATCTTTTTTGGCTAGTTTTGAACCACCGTTAAAGGCATTAAAACCAGAGTTTTCTTCTACATTTCCATGTTTGTCTGTGATTACCCAAGACACCGTTTCTAAGATATCGGATTGTTCCTTTTCAGCTGTTAGCAAATGAAGATTTTCAAAGAGAGAAAAAGGATCTTCGATGTAATGAACGTCCCAAGTATCTACCACAATATCTTTATTATTAAAAGTCATGTGAAGCTGGCTGTCAGCTGCTGTATACTTGTAGTGGTGTTGCCCATCTGTAAATCGGAAATTAGTTGGATTGTTTTTGGTAGTTGATCCTTCAATGACCAGATTATCGATATCAACTGGTAAATAAGATGTTTCACCGACAAAAATCCTTGGATTTTCTCCCTTTGGTGTTGGCATCAGGACGTGATAAACAGCTTCAACATTGACCGAGTCCGAGTTGAATCCCTTGATTTGCGCCTTAGAAGATTCGATTCTCTGATTCCTCAAAGTCGCAATCTTTCTAGCTAACTCTTCATAGCGTTGATAGTTTGCCTTGTCTGCTGCTTCTTTATCTACTGAAATTTCCGCATGAAACTTGATATCACCCAATAAGTCCGTCCAAGATTGAGAATCCTTCTTGAACTGGGCAATTTTTTGGTCTCCAGAATTAATCCCAAAAGATTTGATACCCACTAGGTATTTATGATTTTCATCTACAACGACAGAGGCATCATAGGAAGTATTGGCAATATCTTCCCCTACGGCATTAAAGGCTTTTTGAAAAACAGTCTCCTGAAATTTAGAGTTGACAATCGGAGCGACAAACTGTTCTGTTTGTCCCTCGTCTTCGGATTCTGCCTTTTGAGAGAAAGCTTGGCTCAAGCTAGCGAAGTTGGTAATTAAGGTTTTGTATTTGTCTTTTTGTTCAGACTTTAGATGTTCCCACATAAGCGCCCTCTTTTCTATTTTCAGTATATCAAAAGAAGATTAGTTTTTCACTAATCCTCTTATATATTCGTTAATTAATACTGTAAAATTCGAGTTTGCCTTGTTTTTTTACAAGTCTCAAATACTCTTCATCTGACAGAACCGCTAAACCATCGTCATAAGCCTTGATTTTTTCAAGAGCTTGCTCATAGCTATCTACAAAGTCCTTGACATAGGATTGCCCTTCAAATTGACCGTTCATCTTGGTATAGATGATGGCAAATTTTCCTGAGCGGTCAAGTTGAGATTGACCTTGGCTTTCATTTAAGGCCTTGGCAACATTTTCCGCGATGCGTTTAATAACAGGAACAACCACGCTATTTCCTGCTTGCTTGTAGAGCTGACCATTGGAAACCCCTTCTGGGATTTTAAAGGATTTAGGATATCCTTGAACATTAAAGGTTTCTTTCGGTGTCAGCTTGCGAATCTCACCACTGTCCGTCAAAATCAACGGAACGTTGTGTCCGCCTGTTCCCATATTGGCTGTCAAGGTAGGGACAACGCCGTTTTTGTTTTCACGGACATACTGACGACGCCACTGGTAGACCGTATCTTGGCTGGTGACTTCAAATTTCAACTGATCGTAGAAATTTTGCTTGCCTTCACGGTAGTAGTAGACCTCGTCTAACTGGTCACCAAAGTTAATCACATCCTGAAGAGTCGTAGTCAGCTTGATTTCCTCTGGAAATTCAAACAAATCATAAGCTTCCTTGGTATCAAAACCAACAATGTAGATACGCTCACGGTTTTGTGGGATATTTCCATAATCTTTCCCGTTGAGGACCTTCCACTTGATAAAGTAGTTGTTCTCCGTCAAAGCTTCACGAATAACCTTGAAGGTATTGCCGTGGTCATGACCGACCATGTTCTTGACATTTTCGATGAAAATAGCACGAGGTTTACACCCCTCAATCATGCGAAGCAATTCAAAGAAAAGATCGCCACGATCATCATCAAAGCCCTTGCGATAACCCGCAATACTAAAGGCTTGGCAAGGGAAACCTCCCATAATCACATCCACGCGTTCAGCTGGAATGTCCTCTGGCTGAACATCGTGAATATCACGACCATCCAAATAGGTATCTGGATGGTTTAACTGATAAGTCTGACGCGCATACTTATCAAACTCATTGGCATACACCACTCTGAACTCGTTGGTCTGTTCAAATCCCAACTCAATTCCCCCAACACCTGAGAAGAAAGCTGCAATGTTGTACTTCTCAGGCCGGTTCGAACTTACAGAATTTGTCATGTAGTTACCTACTTTCAATTTTTTTAAAATATTGTTTTACTCTCTAATAATTATTCGATATCACTCGGAATAAAAAAATTATGCTCTTTTAATACTTTTTTTATCTCGCTAGAAACACGATATTTTTTACCATATCCATCATGCTTCCATAGATTTTTTTGGCTCTTTTTTATATCAAAAAAGTTATCTATTAAGTAGAACGCAAAATCTTTTTTAGGATGTATATGAGAAAAATTCAATTTCTCCCTTCCTCCAGATTGAATTTGGACATCTGGACCATCAACGTGAAAATCACTATTATTACGTATAGAAGTTTCAAATAGCCTTTCTTTTTGACTAAGCATTTCATCACATCGTTTACCATATCCATCTATTAGATAGTTATTTCTTTTTTCTCCAATTAAAGAATATTTATGAGATAATTGATTTCCTAAATTATCAGTGTCTATAATTTCTAATGGAAAAGTGTTGAATTCTGGTGATTTAAACTGTAAATAATTACTTAGCTTGTCTTTTGATAGATTAATAACTTTCTTACCATTTTTAGGTATTTCTTGGTAGCTTAGAGTCCAAGTTTCACAACATTTTTCACTATATGCTGCTGTTAAATTACCTATAATAGAGTCTAATATTGCCACAATATAACGATCTTGAACCTCATAATATTCATATCTTTTTGTATATAGAGCGGATAATAATGAAGAGCTAAATATAAGAATTAATTTATCTTTTTCTCCTTTACTTGTCAGTAAATCATTCAACAATTCTATTTCAGTTTTTGTTAAATCTAAATTTTCGCATTCTTTAAAAAGTAAAACAATCCATAGTGGAATTTTGGGATGTAAGTCATAAAATTCTGTACAAGATGTTGTTTTCTTTTCAGTATTTTTTGCCATCTTCTCTTCTCTTCTCATATACAACTTTATAGAATTTATTATTATCCTTTAAGTACTGATCAAAAAGCCCTTGGTGATATTCTATTACAGTACCATTTTCATCTAACTCCACTGTTCTAATTTTAGTTGTTAATACTTCTCCTAGGTTCTCATCACTAACTTTTTCAAGAGCAGCAAATAAAATTGTACAATCTAAATTCGTCATTTTAAAATATTTGGCTACATTGAAAATGTGATCACTATGAGTTTCAATAAATAATTGGCGATTTGACTCAGATACCCATTGGTAAAAATACATTAGATTGGATTGTAAACTAGGATGTAAATGGATTTCTGGGTTCTCAATAATAACTACTGTTTCCTCGGGAAGTATAAGTAAAGCCAATATTTGAAATAGTATAAAGGTAACTCCTGTGCCAACATGTTGTGGTTCATACTCACTTCCTCCCTTATGATATTTCAATTGTAATAGTTTCGAACTAATATCATCTACAGAGACTGTATATCCAGTGAACTCTTCAAGCCAAAAATTAACTATATTAATCAATTCTGCCTTACTACTAGTTTCAACTATATAATCAATTCCTTTACGTTCCAAAATGGTTTGTTGCATGGGATTTGATTCATAGACAGGTAGTTTAGGAAATATTTCACGAATTTTATTATTATTAAAAAATAACTCTCTATTTTTTATAACAAATTCTTTACTATCACTTTTTTCATAAAGTAATGAAATTAACCCTTCCCCTCTAGGGTTAAATAATTCTAAATCTCTACTCTTTTTATAACTATCCAAAATTCCAATTCTCTCAGCCGATAGATAAGCTATATCTATAATTTTCGGATATGTAGGGGGACGCTTCCCATCCTCTATTGTAATTATTTGGTCTAGAGTTGTGGGAACGCCAAAGGAATACTTAAATGTAATTGTTTTTGATTCCTCTTTTGATAATTGATTATTTTTTAAATTATCTACACTTCCTAATTTTTTTAAATATCCATTTAAAATATCGTGTGAGTCGGATTGACCCAAAATAAGCAATGATTCAATTAATGAAGATTTCCCTGCAGAATTTACGCCAGTAATAACATTTAAATTAGAAAATTCAACTTTTTCATTTAATGCGTACGATTTATAATTTTCAATTTCAACACTTTTTAATTTCATAATATATCCTTCAATTTTAAAGATTGCTTAATATCCTTTATAAATTTTTCAATGTAAGAAAATCTCCAGGTTAGTTTTTCTTTAGAGTCTCGTCTATATAAAATATTATTTTCAAAATTCTCATCGCCAATAAATTTAATATAAAAGTCAAAGAATAAATCTAAATTAGTTTCAATAACTGATTTTTCAAAGCTGGATATTAAAAACAACCAACTCTCAAAAATAATCATATTTACAGTGTTTGAATCTTTCCGACTGAATTCTTTGTATGATTTCAACTCAAACATTCGTTTTGAAATTTGAATACATGATTCATATAATGAATACAACTTTTTCACCTCAGAATCACTAATAATATTAATAAATTTCATTACCCTATCTAATAGATTATCAATTCCATCATAATCGCTATCAAAGTTATAAATACTCATAAATGAATCATTATTATGAATTAGATAATAAGCAAGGAATCTCAATACTAAGTATTGATCTTTCTTTCGTTTTATTGGGACTATTCGTAATTCTTTATTATCAGAAATTTTATTTAATAAATATGTTACTTTACCAACATTTGAAGCATTTCTAATTTCTTGAATGGTTAATCTCTCTCCACCTCTATTAACTCTCATAAAAATTTCATTTTGAAATCTCGGTATAACTGAAGAGTCAACTAAGTAACATGTCAAAGGGTAATCTTCAAATTTTCTTTTTACTCTTGATTCAAGTTCTTTAAAATAAACCTCATCTTTTGAATCTTTATTTAAACATAAAAATCTATAACTTGATGGCAAAGAAAGTTTCCCTTTTAGAAATTCTAAAATTGAATTAATTCTTTGTTTTCCATCTACTACCAGCAAATTTCCGTTTTTATCTATTGAAAAATAAAAAGTAGGAATAGGAATACCAAGTAAAATACTGTCGATCAATTGTTGTTTCTTAGGCTGATTCCAAACATATTCACGCTGAAAACTAGGTTCCAAAATCAATGCATCACCTAAATCAGTATAATCTATTCCCACATTGCTATTATCTTTGTAATCATTTTGATATTCTATAAGTCGATCATAGAATTTCTTGATATCTGAAATGCTAAGCTCTCGTTGAGTAACCGATAGTTTTCTTTTTAATTCATTAGCTGGCAATGACATAAGTTTTTCCATTTCTGATTTAAACTCATTATCATCCTTATCTATTTCAAGAGCAACTTCTAGTGCTTCACTCTTATCAATAAAATTTTCATCGCTTGATAAATTTATTTTATCTAATAGATCATCATTTCCTTCAAAATCTAGATCTAGATTATTTTTTAAACTATTTTCTTCATATTCGCCATCTGTTAGTAATTTAGGAACATTATCCAAACTTCGAAAATTTTCATCGCCAATCAATAGTTTTATACTATTTTTATAATCAGAGAATAAATCACAAATAGCACTAAAAATAGAAAGAGCACCTTTTGTTGAAACACGATTAATAGCTTGATTGGGAGTTCCCTTGAGACTAGGGCCAATATTAAATTCATTTGAAGTATCTGGATAGTAATATAAATCTGAAGGAGTTATTTCTGTAGGTAATTTAATTAAGACTTTTGCAGTAATTTCATAGTTATTAGTTGAATTCTCTACATGAATATTTTCTACCTGACCAATAGCTGTCAATCCATTTTCCCATTCCTTCCATTTCTCGCTATCTCCACCTAGAGAAAGAAATAAAAGGTCACCGACTTTAAGTTTTTGACTATTTGATGTTTTAGGATTATATCGGTTCAGATTATCAATTCTAACATTATAATCAATTATTTCTGTAGTAGCATCTAAATTGTAAAGAGAGGTTGAAGTTTCTTCTTTTTTGGTTTTGATACTATAAAGATATACTTCTTTGCCTCCTATACAAAGGAAATATGAATTCTTGTCTAAATTTTTGTATATCTCGGACACTTTATTTTGAAGTTCGCTTAATGAGAAATCTTTATATTCATTATAAACTTTCCAAAGACTTTTATTTTCATTTTCTAAATCTCTTTGGTGGTATCCTTTTCTACCGTTTTTGAAATAAGGATCAAATGAATCTGTCCATTGTCGGATAGTATTAGCTTTTATTCCAGTTAAAATTTCTAATTCACGGTATTTACTAATAATTTTACTTCTTCTTTTATCATTGCTAGGCAATTTTGAGAAATACAAACAAATAATTTGAACCTTCGTCTTCAAATCAATATTATCATTTCGAGTAGTCATATAACTATACTTTCTATTTTAGGTAGTAGGAAACACGGCTCGTCACCGTGTTTCTTTATTTATTTCACCAACTTCTTCATCTCATCAATACGTGCTACGGTCGCGTCGTATTTAGCTTGGTAGTCGGCTTGTTTGTCGCGTTCTTTTTGGACAACTTCTGGTTTGGCATTGGCTACGAAGCGTTCGTTAGAGAGTTTCTTACCAACCATATCCAGTTCTTTTTGCCATTTAGCCAGTTCCTTGTCGAGACGAGCTAGTTCTTCTTCGACATTGAGGAGGTCTGCCAGTGGCAGGTAGATTTCTGCTCCTGTGATGACGCTTGACATTGCAAGTTCAGGTGCAGGGATGGTTGAGGCGATTTCCAAGTGTTCTGGATTTGTGAAGCGTTTGATGTAGTTGACATTGCTGTTAAAGAAAGCTTCTAAGTCGCTATCGCTTGTCTTCACAAGGATGGTGATTGGCTTGCTTGGTGCAACGTTTACTTCCGCACGCGCATTACGAACAGCACGGATCAAGTCTTTGAGGCTTTCGACACCAGTGTGGGCAGCAAGGTCTTCAAAGGCTGGGTTAACAGTTGGGTATTCCGCTGTAACGATAGAGCCTTCTGAGATTTGTCCAAAGATTTCCTCTGTCACGAATGGCATAATTGGGTGAAGGAGACGAAGGATCTTGTCCAAAGTATAAAGGAGAACAGAACGTGTGATGACTTTCTCTTCTTCGTTATCGCTATAAAGGACTTCCTTGGTCAATTCAACGTACCAGTCCGCAAACTCATCCCAGATGAAGTTGTAGAGGATGTGTCCAGCAACACCAAACTCAAACTTGTCAAAGTTTTCAGTGACTTTTCCGATGGTTTCATTGAGGTTGTGGAGAATCCAGCGGTCTGTGACATTCCCAGCTTCCTTGTTGACCACTTTTTCGACATTGGCAGTTGCTTGCTCAAGGGTTAAACCTTCATTGTTCATGAGGATGTAGCGAGAGATGTTCCAGATCTTGTTAATGAAGTTCCATGAAGCATCCATTTTCTCGTAAGAGAAGCGCACGTCTTGCCCTGGTGCAGAACCGTTTGAAAGGAACCAACGAAGGGCATCGGCACCGTATTTCTCGATGACGTCCATCGGGTCAATCCCGTTACCGAGGGATTTAGACATCTTGCGTCCTTGCTCGTCACGAATGAGACCGTGGATAAGCACGTTTTGGAATGGCTGACGGCCCGTGAATTCCAAGGATTGGAAGATCATACGAGACACCCAGAAGAAGATGATGTCGTAACCAGTAACCAAGGTTGAAGTTGGGAAGTAACGTTTGAAGTCTTCTGAGTCGACATCAGGCCAGCCCATAGTTGAGAATGGCCAAAGGGCAGAACTGAACCACGTATCTAAGACGTCTTCGTCCTGAGTCCATCCGTCACCTTCTGGGGCTTCTTCACCGACGTACATTTCACCCTCAGCATTATACCAAGCAGGGATTTGGTGACCCCACCAGAGCTGACGAGAGATAACCCAGTCGTGGACATTTTCCATCCATTGGAGGAAGGTATCGTTGAAACGAGGTGGGTAGAATTCTACCTTGTCCTCTGTGTCTTGGTTGGCGATAGCGTTCTTAGCCAATTGGTCCATCTTGACGAACCATTGAGTAGACAAGCGTGGCTCAACCACAACACCTGTACGCTCTGAGTGACCAACACTGTGGATACGTTTTTCGATTTTGACGAGGGCACCGATTTCTTCCAACTTAGCAACGACTGCCTTACGAGCTTCAAAACGATCCATGCCTGCAAATTCAAAGGCCAAGTCATTCATGGTTCCGTCATCGTTCATAACATTGATTTGTGGCAAGTTGTGACGTTGACCAACCAAGAAGTCGTTTGGATCGTGAGCAGGAGTAATTTTTACGACACCTGTACCAAACTCAGGATCTGCGTGTTCGTCCCCAACGATTGGAATCAATTTATTAGCGATTGGAAGGATGACGTTTTTACCAATCAAGTCCTTGTAGCGTGGGTCCTCTGGATTGACCGCAACCGCAACGTCCCCAAACATGGTCTCTGGACGAGTTGTCGCAACTTCAAGGGCACGCGAACCGTCTTCTAACATGTAGTTCATGTGGTAGAAGGCACCTTCGACGTCCTTGTGGATAACCTCGATATCGGAAAGGGCTGTGCGAGCTGCTGGGTCCCAGTTGATGATAAATTCACCACGGTAAATCCAGCCTTTCTTGTAAAGGTCCACAAAGACCTTGCGAACCGCTTTTGACAAACCTTCGTCAAGAGTGAAACGCTCACGAGAGTAGTCTACAGAGAGCCCCATCTTGCCCCATTGTTCCTTGATAGTAGTGGCATATTCGTCTTTCCATTCCCAGACTTTCTCAAGGAATTTCTCACGACCAAGGTCGTAACGGCTGATGCCTTCGCCGCGCAAGCGCTCCTCAACCTTAGCCTGAGTAGCAATCCCAGCGTGGTCCATCCCTGGAAGCCAAAGCGTATCAAAGCCTTGCATGCGTTTTTGACGGATGATGATATCTTGCAAAGTTGTATCCCAAGCGTGACCGAGGTGGAGTTTCCCAGTTACGTTTGGTGGTGGAATGACGATTGAATAAGGCTTAGCTTTTTGATCGCCTGAAGGCTTAAAAACATCTTCGTCCAGCCATTTTTGGTAACGACCAGCCTCAACCTCGGCTGGATTGTATTTAGGTGAAAGTTCTTTAGACATGTGTTTGTCCTTTCTCTATTGTATTCATTTTATCTTGAATCTGCTTAGCAGCTTCTTCTGCAGACAGATTCGTATTATTTATTTTAAGGTAGTGGTGCAACTCATTCGGTTGATGTTGGGAATTTAATTGAAGTGTTTCAGCGGTCTCTAAAATTTCTCTTTCAGATATCTCAATATGCCGTTTCAAGGGCTTGTGCTTCAACCGGTTCTCCGTTCGATTTCGACGTAAACGCTCTTCAAGACTTGTTTCCAATTCAACAAACAGAATCTCTTGATGAAAGTTATCCAATAAATCCTGAATTTGCTTTAAATACATCAGCTGGTACTGATTTGAAAAATCAATTACGTCAGTTAAAATTACTGATCGCTGATTTCTTGCACTTGCTCCAAGGAAAGAAAAGGTGATTCCACGAACAAATTCCCACATTTCTTCCGTAAAATCCTGATAGATTTCGAGTGCGAAATCAATTGTTTGATGGTTGAAAAAGAGAGTCGCACCGGTGAGTTTTGAAAGTTCCTGACCAATGGTCATTTTCCCTGAGGCTGGAGCTCCAATGATGAAAACATGCATCAATCCGCCTCCCACTCACTCCTCAGCAAGCCATATATCAGACTGTCACAGCGATTGCCTTGGGCATCTTTGCGGTCTCGGATACGAGCTTCAAGGGTAAAACCAAGCTTCTCAGTAACACGTTGACTTTGGGCATTGTAACCAAAACAAGTCAGCTCAATCTTGTGTAGGTTCAATTCTTTAAAAGCTAAATCAATCAAGGCACGCGCCGCTTCAGGAACATAACCTCGGCCCCAATAGTCTGGGTGCAAGGTATAGCCAAGTTCTAACACATCGTCTTCGTAGCGACGGGGGAAATCGACAGAACCAATGATTGTATCGGTCCCTTTAATCACAATTCCATAGCCTGCTGGGAGATTGTCCTTTTGATTACGCTCGGGAAGGATATGTTCTAGGTAATAAATCTCATCTTCCAAGGTTTTGACAGGTGGAAACCCTGCTGGGTAAGAGACTTCTGGACGACTGGCATAGCCAAAGATATCCTCAGCATCCGCCACTGTACGGACTCGCAAGACCAGTCGCTCCGTTTCGATTTGTTCTGGCAGTTCAGTTCTTGTCATTCTTCTTCCTCGCTTTCTTGATGAAGCTTCCCATGGGATCGACTCGGTCATCTAGATAACGGTAAACGCGCTGATGGCCGTCCCCCATAAAGTAAGTCGGCGCAAAACGGTCATTTTTAAAATGCCCCTTGTCATCTAAGAGCTCTGGATCAGCCAGTCGCTCGAGAATCTTGGCAAAGATATGGCAGATGCCATCTTCCTCGATAATTCGATCAACCTGGCAATCCAAAACGACTGGACAAGCCTCCAAAATAGGAGCCTGAGTCCGCTCAGAAATCTCGTAGTCAAGCCCCAGGTGTTTCAACTTTTCCCGATGGCTGATAAAGCCAGCCTGTTCCATCTCAAGCATGAGGTTTTCGTCAGGGATGTTGACAGTGAACTGTTGGTAATGCTTAATCTGGTCAGCTGCATTTTCCTCAGCACCAACACCGATGACCAGCCAATCTCCCAGACTATAAGAGGAGCTACAGGTCGTGATATTGTGCTCAAAGTTCTGGTCCTGATATCCCAAGATGAAGATTGGAAAACCATAGTAGAGTTTACTGGTATTAAAAGATTGTTTCATGACAACCTCCTTTGGCTAGGGGTGTAAAAGAAAAATCGTCCCTGCCATCAATCTGACAGGGACGAATGTGTTTATCCGCGGTACCACCCAATTTCGGGCAGCTGCCCGCAACTTTAATCTTCTTGTTTCTCTTTTATGACGTCGTTAGTTCGTCTTGCCGTACTTGAGTACAGCCTGCAACTCGCTGTCTAGTCCTAAAAGGAAACAAAAAGATTTATATTTCATTTTTTAATTTCATCCATTAGCAACCAGTTTTGACACATTTGTGGACTTCTCAGCACCGCCACTTTCTGTAAAATGTGGGACTCAAAACACCTCTAATGGCTATATTTTAACAAGTTTTTGACGGAAAAGCAAGGAACAAGAAAGATTACTTGAACTTAATGCCGTTTTCTTTTAATTTCTTGATTGTTGCTGGACCGATTCCTTTCAAAGCAAGGAGTTCTTTTTCTGTCCAGTTTTTGAAGTCAGCAGCAGACTTGATACCTTCATCGTAGAAAGTCTTAGCGCGGTCAACTGAAAGTCCACCTAGGTTTGCTGCGAAATCTTCTACAGAAGTAGCAACTTTTTGTGCTTGTTCTTTAGTTGCTTCTACAGTTTTTTCAACCTTCTTAGAGACAGCTTTACCTGCATCGCTTGCCGCTTTTTCAGCATGTTTTACAACTTTTTTTGTTTCTTCGACAACCTTGTTTACAGTGTTTGAAAATGCACCTGAGCGACGTAGGCTGTTTCTCAATTGTTTTTTACGTTGGAGTGTCTTTGACATGATAAAATCCTTTCAATAAAAAATCCCTGTGGCTGAACAAGGATCGAATCTCTATGGTTTTATTGTATCAACTTTCTTTAGGAATTGCAAGGCTTGATATACTGGAAATATAGGAGATATATGGGAAATTTCGCCGTAGAATGATAGGCAATAATAGAAGAAAAGTGAAAAATATGGTATAATGAAACGATAGATTTTTGAATAGGAATACAATCATGTTTGGATTTTTAAAAAAAGATAAAGCAACAGAAGCTCCCACAATGGTGCCAGACCACATCGGTGTGATCATGGATGGGAATGGCCGTTGGGCTAAAAAACGGATGCAGCCACGAGTCTTTGGCCATAAGGCTGGGATGGATGCTTTGAGAAAGGTAGCTATTGCTGCTAGTGATATGGGCGTCAAAGCCTTGACAGTCTATGCCTTTTCAACTGAAAACTGGACCCGTCCAGATCAGGAAGTCAAATTTATCATGAACCTGCCAGTTGAATTCTATGATAAGTTTGTTCCTGAATTGCATCAGAAGAACATGAAGATTCAAATGATTGGGGAGACTGATCGCTTGCCGAAGCAGACTTTTGATGCCTTGAAAAAGGCAGAAGAGCTGACTAAGTTAAATACAGGCTTGATTCTCAATTTTGCCCTTAATTATGGTGGACGAGCTGAGATTACACAAGCTGTTAAGCTGATTGCACAGGATGTTTTAGATGCTAAGATCAATCCTGGTGATATTACCGAGGAATTGATTGGGGAATACCTTTTTACGGGTCATTTGCCAAAAGTATTGCGGGATCCTGACTTAATTATTCGGACCAGCGGTGAACTTCGTTTGAGTAATTTCTTGCCTTGGCAGGCTGCTTATAGCGAGCTCTATTTCACGGATGTCTTGTGGCCTGACTTTGATGAGGAAGCCTTGAAAGAAGCTATCATCGAGTACAATCGTCGCAACCGTCGTTTTGGAGGAGTTTAGGAGATATTATGATACAGGATTTACAAAAGAGAACCCTTTTTGCTATCTTGGCCTTGGCTATCTTTATCCCAATCTTGGCGATTGGTGGCTTATGGCTCCAGATTGCCATGGGCATTGTGGCTATGTTGGGAGTACATGAGTTGCTTCGCATGAAGGGGTTAAATACCATGACGCCTGAAGGACTCTTGACTTTACTAGCAACCTTTTTTCTGACTATTCCTTTAGAAAACTACCTGAAGTTTTTGCCCGTGGATGGAAACGTTGTTGCTTATAGTGTTGTGATTCTCATTTTGCTAGGAGCAACAGTTTTTAGCAAGAATTATACTATTGAGGATGCTGTTTTTCCGATTGCCATGAGTTTTTATGTTGGCTTTGGCTTTAATGCTTTGGTCGATGCTCGTATTGCAGGTTTGGATAAGGCGCTTTTGGGACTTTGTATGGTCTGGGCAACCGATAGTGGCGCCTATCTAGTAGGGATGAAGTTTGGTAAGAGAAAGCTAGCTCCGAGAGTTTCCCCTAACAAGACTATAGAGGGTGCTATAGGAGGTATCTTGGCTGCTATGCTAGTGACTTTGATCTTTATGCTAGTTGATAGTACTGTCGCTTTACCTTATGGGATTTACAAAATGATGGTCTTTGCTATTTTCTTTAGTCTAGCTGGTCAGTTGGGGGATTTGATCGAAAGTGCCATGAAACGCCACTTTGGTGTCAAAGATTCAGGCAAGTTTATCCCTGGTCATGGTGGGGTACTGGATCGTTTTGACTGTATGCTAGTCGTTTTCCCTATTATGCATCTCTTTGGCTTATTTTAAGGAAAGGTAAATAGAAATTAAATGATAGGATTACTAACATTTATCCTAGTTTTTGGGATTATCGTGGTGGTTCACGAGTTCGGGCATTTTTACTTTGCTAAGAAGTCCGGGATTTTAGTTCGTGAATTTGCCATTGGTATGGGGCCCAAAATCTTTGCCCATATCGGAAAAGATGGTACTGCCTATACCATTCGTCTTCTGCCACTGGGTGGTTACGTTCGTATGGCAGGTTGGGGTGAAGATACGACAGAGATTAAGACTGGAACCCCTGCGAGTCTAACATTGGCAGCGGATGGTAAGGTCAAGCGTATCAATCTCTCTGGGAAAAAGGTTGACCAGACTGCTTTACCCATGCAGGTTACCCAGTTTGATTTTGAGGATAAACTCTTTATTAGAGGCTTGGTCTTAGAAGAAGAGAAGACTTTCTCAGTTGACCATGATGCAACCATCGTGGAAGCTGATGGAACGGAAGTTCGTATCGCTCCCTTAGACGTCCAATATCAAAATGCGACTGTCTGGGGGAAATTGATTACCAACTTTGCTGGTCCTATGAATAACTTTATCCTAGGAGTTATCGTCTTCTGGATTTTGATTTTCATGCAAGGCGGTGTTCGTGATACGCAAACGAACAATTTCAGCATTATTCCAGATAGCGCTTTGGCTAAGGTTGGAGTTGAAAATACGGCCCAAATTACTAAGGTCGGAAGTTATGAGATTTCAAACTGGTCAGATCTGATCCAGGCGGTTGATGCAGAAACCAAGGACAAAACAGCTCCCGTTTTGGATGTGACAGTCTCTGAAAATGGAACTGAAAAACAAGTGAGTGTGACACCTGAGGAAAGCCAAGGGCGTTATATTTTGGGTGTCCAGCCGAGACTCAAATCAGATATCTGGTCTATGTTTATGGGTGGATTTACAACTGCGGCTGATTCAGCCTTGCGAATTCTCAATGCTTTGAAAAGCTTGATCTTCCAACCAGATTTGAATAAACTAGGCGGTCCCGTTGCTATCTTTAAGGCAAGTAGCGATGCTGCCAAGAACGGACTGGAAAATGTCTTGTACTTCTTGGCTATGATTTCCATCAATATCGGAATTTTCAATCTGATTCCAATTCCTGCGCTCGACGGTGGAAAAATCGTGCTTAACATCATTGAAGCTATTCGCCGCAAACCACTAAAACAAGAAATTGAAACCTATGTCACTCTGGTCGGAGTTGTCATTATGGTCGTTTTGATGCTCGCCGTGACATGGAACGACATCATGCGTACCTTCTTTTAAGAAATAGAGGAGTCATTATGAAACAAAGTAAAATGCTTATCCCAACGCTTCGCGAAATGCCAAGCGATGCTCAAGTTATCAGTCACGCCCTTATGTTGCGTGCTGGTTATGTTCGTCAAGTATCAGCAGGTGTTTACTCATACCTACCACTTGCTAACCGTGTTATCGAAAAAGCTAAGAAGATCATGCGTCAAGAGTTTGACAAGATTGGTGCTGTTGAGATGTTGGCTCCAGCCCTTCTCAGTGCAGACCTTTGGCGTGAGTCTGGCCGTTATGAAACCTACGGTGAGGACTTGTACAAATTGAAAAATCGTGAGAAGTCAGACTTTATCTTGGGGCCAACTCACGAAGAAACTTTCACAGCTATTGTCCGTGATTCTGTCAAGTCTTACAAGCAATTGCCACTGAACTTGTACCAAATTCAACCTAAATACCGTGATGAAAAACGTCCACGTAATGGACTTCTCCGTACGCGCGAATTCATCATGAAAGATGGTTATAGCTTCCACGCTAACTACGATAGCTTGGATGTAACTTATGATGAGTACAAGGCAGCCTATGAGCGTATCTTCACTCGTAGTGGTTTGGACTTTAAAGCCATCATCGGTGACGGTGGAGCTATGGGTGGTAAGGATAGCCAAGAGTTTATGGCCATCACACCTGCTCGTACAGACCTTGACCGTTGGGTTGTTTTAGACAAGTCTGTCTCATCATTTGATGAAATCCCTGATCAAGTGCAAGAAGAAATCAAGGCAGAATTGCTCAAATGGATGGTTTCGGGTGAGGATACCATTGCCTACTCAAGTGAATCAAGCTATGCAGCTAACTTGGAAATGGCAACCAATGAGTACAAACCAAGCAATCGTGTTGTGACTGAAGAAGAAGTATCTCGCGTGGAAACACCAGGTGTTAAATCTATCGATGAAGTCGCATCCTTCTTGAATGTCTCTGAAGAGCAAACAATCAAGACCTTGGTTTATATCGCAGATGAGGAGCCAGTTGTGGCCCTACTTGTTGGCAATGACCAGCTCAACGAAGTCAAATTGAAAAACTACCTTGGAGCAGATTTCTTGGAACCTGCAACTGAGGCAGAAGTGAAAGAATTGTTGGGAGCTGACTTTGGTTCCCTTGGCCCAGTAAATCTTCCAGAAAATGTTAAGATTATTGCAGATCGCAAGGTACAAGATAGCCGCAATGCTGTTGTTGGTGCCAATGAAGATGGTTACCACTTGACTGGTGTCAACCCAGGTCGTGACTTCACTGCCGAGTATGTGGATATCCGTGAAGTTCGTGAAGGTGAAATTTCTCCAGACGGACAAGGTATTCTTAACTTTGCGCGTGGTATCGAAATCGGTCACATCTTTAAACTGGGAACTCGTTACTCAGCAAGTATGGGTGCAGATGTCTTGGATGAAAATGGTCGTGCTGTGCCAATCATCATGGGCTGCTACGGTATCGGTGTCAGCCGTCTCCTTTCAGCAGTTATGGAACAACACGCTCGCCTCTTTGTTAACAAAACTCCTAAAGGTGAATACCGTTACGCTTGGGGTATCAACTTCCCTAAAGAATTGGCACCATTTGATGTGCACTTGATTCCGGTCAATGTTAAGGACGAAGCAAGTCTTGAATTGACTAATCGCATCGAAGAAGCCTTGGTCAACAAAGGCTACGAAGTCTTGACAGATGACCGTAACGAACGTGTCGGAGTTAAATTCAGCGATAGCGACTTGATTGGTCTTCCAATCCGTATCACTGTTGGGAAGAAAGCAGCCGACGGTATCGTAGAAGTGAAGATCAAGGCGACAGGGGATACTATTGAAGTTCATGCAGATAACTTGCTTGAAACCCTTGAAATCCTAACAAATAAATAAAATCTATAATCAGAAGAAAAACAAGACAAAAATGTAACTAGTTTTTGCCTTGTTTTTTCTTTATAATGAGAGAAAGTAAGACTCAATGAAAATCAAAGAGCAAACTAGGAAACTAGCCGAAGGTTGCTCAAAACACCGTTTTGAGGTTGTGGATAGAACTGACG
>NZ_JVKV01000001.1 GCF_001072375.1 Streptococcus pseudopneumoniae | reverse complement strand
AGGCGACGCTGACGTGGTTTGAATTTGATTTTCGAAGAGTATTAGCTAAAAACTAAAAATAGATAGTTTAAAATAGATACCAGTACTAGAACTCCGTTATTTAGCAAATGAACAGCTATGGAATCAAGGATATTCCCTCTACGAGCATAGGCTAAGTAAAATATCACTCCCAGTAAAAAATAAGTTACAAACTCTATCGGATAAAACATATGCAGATAGCCAAAAATCGCAGAACTTATTAGCAATTTCAACCACTTTTGATCATCTTTAAAAAAATAGTGGCTGAAGAATCCTCTAAATACTAATTCTTCCATGATTGGAGCAAATATACCAATTGCAAAATGAAAGGCGATGAAAAACAGAGGAAAAACTCGAGTGATCTGCTCACTTGTAGCCAGCAAGGCAGCATCGTTAGCAGATGTTGGATTTCCAGTAACCACTTGGATCAGGAGAGTACCTACAATCGCTACTAGTCGAGTAGCCACATAAAATAAAAGGGCTATTCCAAAATCCTTCCAGGTAAATTTGAGAGTCTTCTGCTGGTCTGGAATTTTCTTTTTATATTGTCGCCAAACAGCAACTAGCAAGAAAGTAGCAAGTACCAAATACCCAATACTAGTCGTCCACTTTAAGGATAGAGAACTAGAGTCTTCGAGAGCCAGCATTCTCATGGGAAATGTATTTACATTTATAATCAGTAAAATCATTCCTACAAATTTTAAACTATTTTTCAACTTTTGCAAACCACTACCTCTTCTTTCCTGAACTCCAGCATCTCCACTTACTAACGATGCTCATCTGTGTTTTCTTTCCTCTTTATAGATTTCTACTCCCTTGATCAGGGATAGTAAGACAAGGATAACCCCAATATCTAAATTGATCAAACTACCTCCATTAGCGAATAAATACAAACCCAAACAGGCTTGCGCTAAGGGATAGGCATATTTATTAAATTTCATAGATACTCCCCAAAGCTTTCTACAAATAAAGGAATGAATAGAATAACTTCTTAGTCTTGCTCACATAAGAGCATCAAATTTCAGATTTTCTTTTTTCTACTAACTATCTCTAAATCCAATTCAATAATACTCTTCTGATTAACTTGTAAGATCAGCTCTATTCTTTTAGGGTTGAACCAGACCACCGATCTACTAAATCATGTTTAGGAACAATCATAGTTTAGCATTTATTTCTAGGAATAGATTGCTCTTTCTTAAATTGTCATCAAAACATCCTAAATGGTAGTAATTGGTTTGCGGCTTAAGGACTTCAATGACCATCAGCTTCCTCACTTGAAGAAAAAGCGAACAAGACCAGATTCTGTTTATCAGAAAACTAGTTTTGTCCGCTTTTTATATTCGAGATTAGTCTCTTGATCCAATCTCTATGACTTATACTCTTCGAAAATCAAATTCAAACCGCGTCAACGTCGCCT
>NZ_JVKV01000092.1 GCF_001072375.1 Streptococcus pseudopneumoniae | reverse complement strand
CGAAATCGAGACTTTGTCTATCGATTTCTGTCCCACCGCCTTTTCTTGTCAATTTCAGAAAATAGATAGGAAAAAGACTTTTCAATTTTGGTAAAAAGTAGTATAATGTTTCTATTATAGAAATTTTTAGAAAATTCCGAAAGAGGTTTGTTATGGGATACACAGTTGCTGTTGTTGGCGCTACAGGTGCCGTTGGTGCTCAAATGATCAAAATGTTGGAAGAATCAACTCTTCCGATCGATAAGATTCGTTACCTTGCGTCTGCACGTTCTGCAGGAAAGGTCTTGCAATTCAAAGGTCAAGATGTGACCATCGAAGAAACAACAGAAGACGCTTTTGAAGGGGTTGATATTGCTCTTTTCTCAGCTGGTGGATCAACTTCTGCAAAATACGCACCTTATGCTGTTAAGGCAGGCGCAGTCGTCGTAGATAACACTTCTTACTTCCGTCAAAATCCAGATGTACCATTGGTTGTTCCTGAAGTGAATGCTCACGCCCTTGATGCTCACAACGGAATCATCTCATGTCCTAACTGTTCAACTATTCAAATGATGGTAGCTCTTGAACCAGTTCGTCAGAAATGGGGCTTGGACCGTATTATCGTATCAACTTATCAAGCAGTTTCAGGTGCTGGTATGGGAGCAATTCTTGAAACCCAACGTGAGCTTCGTGAAGTCTTGAATGACGGTGTTAATCCACGTGATGTGCATGCGGAAATCTTGCCTTCAGGTGGCGATAAGAAACACTATCCAATTGCCTTCAATGCTCTTCCACAAATTGATGTTTTCACTGATAATGACTACACTTACGAAGAAATGAAGATGACCAATGAAACCAAGAAAATCATGGAAGACGATAGCATTGCCGTATCAGCAACATGTGTACGTATTCCAGTTTTGTCAGCTCACTCTGAGTCAGTCTATATTGAAACAAAAGAAGTAGCACCAATCGAAGAAGTGAAAGCAGCTATTGCTGCCTTCCCAGGTGCAGTTCTTGAAGATGATGTTGCTCACCAAATCTATCCTCAAGCAGTAAATGCTGTTGGTTCACGTGATACTTTCGTTGGACGTATCCGTAAAGATTTGGATGCAGAAAAAGGTATTCATATGTGGGTGGTTTCTGATAACCTTCTTAAAGGCGCTGCTTGGAACTCAGTTCAAATCGCAGAAACACTTCACGAACGTGGATTGGTTCGCCCAACAGCTGAATTAAAATTTGAATTGAAATAATGTGTAGGAGTTCTTTTGAACTCCTTCTTTAAAATAGAAAGGTGTTTTGTATGTCTTATCAAGATTTAAAAGATTGTAAAATTATCACAGCCTTTATTACTCCTTTTCATGAAGATGGCTCTATCAATTTCGATGCCATTCCAAAGTTGATTGAACATTTATTGGCTCATCATACAGATGGAATTCTCTTAGCAGGGACAACTGCTGAGAGTCCGACTCTAACTCACGATGAGGAGTTGCAGTTGTTTGCGGCTGTTCAAAAGGTTGTCAACGGACGAGTTCCTTTAATCGCTGGTGTGGGTACCAATGACACACGTGACTCTATCGAATTCGTCAAAGAAGTAGCAGAGTTTGGTGGTTTTGCAGCTGGTCTTGCGATTGTTCCTTACTATAATAAACCATCCCAAGAAGGTATGTATCAGCACTTTAAAGCTATTGCAGATGCTTCTGATTTGCCAATTATCATCTATAACATTCCAGGTCGTGTAGTTGTTGAAATGACTCCAGATACCTTACTTCGTTTGGCAGAACATCCAAATATTATCGGTGTCAAAGAATGTACCAGTCTTGCCAATATGGCTTACTTGATTGAGCATAAACCAGAAGAATTTTTGGTTTATACTGGTGAAGATGGAGATGCCTTCCATGCTATGAACCTTGGTGCAGACGGAGTTATCTCTGTTGCTTCCCATACAAATGGGGATGAGATGCATGAAATGTTCACTGCGATTGAAGAGAGTGATATGAAGAAGGCGGCAGCGATTCAACGTAAATTTATTCCTAAAGTCAATGCTCTCTTCTCTTACCCAAGTCCGGCACCTGTTAAGGCGGTACTCAACTATATGGGATTTGAAGCTGGGCCAACTCGTCTACCTTTGGTTCCTACGCCTGAAGAGGATGCTAAACGCATTATCAAGGTTGTTATTGATGGGGATTACGAAGCAACTAAGGCAACTGTCACTGGAGTCCTTCGTCCTGATTACTAAGATAACTAATATAAAAAACTTTCTAAACAAGTAAAATTGTTGGGAAGTTTTTTTCTTTTTCTACGAATAAATAGATAGAGAGAAAAACAAGGAGTCTATCATGAAAATTAAGATTGATAATTTTGAGATTTATAAGTTGAAACAAGCAGGTTTAAGTAATCAACAGGTTTTAAAGGTACTTCAATATGGAGAAATCTATGATCAAGAATTAACCCTAGAAACGATAGCAGAAGCATCTGAGTGTAGAAATCCAGTGGTTTTTATGGAACGTTACCATAAACTCACCTTTGAAAGTATGGAGCGATTAAGAAGTGACTTTGAAAAATTTCCCTCTTTTTCCATCCTAGACGATGTCTATCCCTTTGCTCTCAGTGAAATCTATGATGCTCCAGTGTTGTTATTTTATAAGGGCGATTTAAATCTCTTAAAGTTACCTAAGATTGCTGTTGTAGGCAGTCGCTCTTGTAGTCAAACAGGAACAAAATCAGTTCGTAAGGTTATTGAAGAACTGGAGAATGAGCTGGTAATTGTGAGTGGGCTTGCTAGAGGGATTGATACTGCAGCTCATATGTCTATTCTTCAAGGTGGTGGAAAAACCATTGCAGTCATTGGGACTGGCTTGGATGTCTATTATCCGCGTTCTAATAAACGACTGCAGGACTACATCGGTGAATATCATTTGCTCCTGAGTGAGTATGGACCTGGCGAAGAACCCTTGAAATATCATTTTCCAGCGCGAAATCGAATTATTGCTGGTCTATGTATGGGTGTCATCGTTGCTGAGGCAAAGATGAGATCTGGTAGTTTGATTACTTGTGAGCGAGCTATGGAAGAAGGAAGAGATGTCTTTGCTATTCCAGGGAGCATTTTAGATGGTCGTTCAGATGGTTGTCATCACTTGGTTCAGGAAGGTGCAAAACTTGTTTCAAGTGGTCAGGATGTGCTAGCAGAATTTGAATTTTAAGAACTAGCAAGGTTTTATCGGTTAAACTTTTCTTCTATATATAGGAGTTAAGTCTTGACAGGTTTTTAAAAATGGTTTACACTTTATAAAGTTTATTACTTTGAAAAGGTGTGATACTGTGGCTACGGCAACAAAGAAGAAAAAATCAACAGTTAAAAAAAATCTAGTAATCGTGGAGTCGCCTGCAAAGGCTAAAACGATTGAGAAATACCTGGGTAGAAATTATAAGGTTTTAGCCAGTGTTGGTCATATTCGTGATTTGAAAAAATCCAGTATGTCAGTCGATGTAGAAAATAATTATGAACCCCAATATATCAATATTCGTGGGAAAGGTCCTCTGATCAATGACTTGAAAAAAGAAGCGAAAAAAGCCAATAAAGTCTTTCTCGCAAGTGACCCGGACCGCGAAGGAGAAGCAATTTCTTGGCATTTAGCTCATATTCTAAATCTAGATGAAAATGATGCTAACCGTGTTGTTTTCAACGAGATTACTAAGGATGCGGTAAAAAATGCCTTTAAAGAACCTCGTAAGATTGATATGGATTTGGTGGATGCCCAACAAGCCCGTCGTGTCTTGGACCGCTTGGTAGGTTATTCTATTTCACCAATTTTATGGAAAAAGGTCAAAAAGGGCTTGTCAGCTGGCCGTGTTCAGTCTGTTGCTCTCAAGTTAATCATTGACCGTGAAAATGAGATCAATGCTTTTCAACCAGAAGAATATTGGACTATTGATGGAGTCTTCAAAAAGGGGACTAAGCAATTCCAAGCATCCTTCTATGGAATGAATGGCAAGAAGATGAAATTGACAAGCAATGAAGTGGTCAAAGAAGTCTTGTCTCATCTATCCAGCAAAGACTTTACAGTTGATCAGGTAGATAAAAAAGAACGCAAGCGTAACGCTCCACTCCCTTATACTACCTCAACTATGCAGATGGATGCAGCTAATAAAATCAATTTCCGTACTCGAAAGACTATGATGGTTGCCCAGCAACTCTATGAAGGGATTAATATTGGTACGGGCGTCCAAGGTTTGATTACCTATATGCGTACAGACTCGACTCGTATCAGTCCAGTTGCTCAAAATGAAGCTGCAAACTACATTAATGAACGTTTTGGCAGTAAATATTCTAAACATGGCAGCAAGGTAAAGAATGCGACTGGTGCACAGGATGCCCATGAGGCTATCCGCCCATCAAGTGTCTTTAACACGCCAGAAAAAATTGCTAAGTATTTGGATAAAGACCAACTTAAGCTTTATACCCTTATCTGGAATCGCTTTGTAGCGAGTCAGATGACGGGTGCTATCTTTGATACCATGGCTGTGAAGCTCTCTCAAAATGGAGTTCAGTTTGCAGCGAATGGTAGTCAGGTCAAATTTGACGGTTACTTGGCCATTTACAATGATTCAGATAAGAATAAGATGTTGCCGGATATGGTAGTTGGTGATGTCGTCAAGCAGGTCAATAGTAAGCCTGAGCAACACTTCACTCAACCGCCAGCACGTTATTCGGAAGCGACACTGATTAAAACTTTGGAAGAAAACGGAGTCGGTCGCCCATCAACTTATGCACCTACAATTGAAACCATTCAAAAGCGCTATTATGTGCGTTTGGCAGCCAAGCGTTTTGAACCGACAGAATTGGGAGAAATTGTTAACAAGCTCATCGTTGAATATTTCCCTGATATCGTCAATGTAACCTTTACAGCTGAAATGGAAGGTAAACTGGATGATGTCGAAGTTGGAAAAGAGCAGTGGCAACGAGTCATTGATGAATTTTATAAACCCTTCTCTAAAGAGGTTGCCAAAGCCGAAGAGGAAATGGAAAAAATCCAAATCAAGGATGAGCCAGCAGGATTTGATTGTGAAGAGTGTGGCAGTCCGATGGTCATTAAACTTGGTCGTTTTGGTAAGTTTTATGCTTGTAGCAATTTCCCAGATTGCCGTCATACACAGGCTATCGTGAAAGAGATTGGTGTTGAGTGTCCAAGCTGTCATCAAGGTCAAATTATTGAACGAAAAACCAAGCGTAATCGTATCTTCTATGGTTGCAATCGCTATCCAGAATGTGAATTTACTTCTTGGGACAAGCCTGTTGGCCGAGATTGTCCAAAATGTGGAAACTTCCTCATGGAGAAAAAAGTCCGTGGTGGCGGTAAGCAGATCGTTTGTAGCAATGGTGATTACGAAGAAGAAAAAATCAAATAAAAAAATGAGTTCTGAAAGTAAATTTCAGGC
>NZ_JVKV01000008.1 GCF_001072375.1 Streptococcus pseudopneumoniae | reverse complement strand
GGCACTAATCTCGCCTGTATAAGCTGGAGATTCTGGTTGAACTAGGGATTCGCCTTCGTGGCCTGCTTCTTGCGTGCCTTTGGCTGTAAGCTCGCCGGTGTAGGCTGGCAACTCTGGTTGAACCAAAGATTCGCCTTCGTGGCCTGCTTCTTGAGTTCCCTTAGCAGTCATCATTTGCTCCGGTTGGTCTTGGAAGTCAGATGCTTTAAAGTAACCGACATATTCGTATCCTTCGATTTGAATGACACCTTTTGCCAAGTCCTCTTGACTACTTGCTGCAATCGTTTGATTGTAGGACACTAAGATTTTATTCTCAAAGGCTTGAGCTGACTGAGGGATAAAGTAACTACCACCTAGAGCTCCAATAAAGAGAAGGCCAAGCATTTTATTACGGTGTTTTTTAGACATCACCACAACAACCATAGACGCTGTTGCAAATCCAAGAGTTGCCAGTGCTAACTCCTTGCTTCCAGTGTTCGGTAATTGTTGAGAATTCACTTCCTTCTTTCTGTAAACAAGATAGACAACATCATCTTGTTTTAAATCCGAAGGGAGTTCGTGATGGATCAAAGCTTTTTCTGCTTCTGTCAATTCTTGTTCAGCCAAATAACGGTAATGAACTTGGTTGGGTGTTGCCACTTCGTTAGCTGAAACAGTTTCAACTAAAAAGTTATTTGCCCCCAAAAGAAATGTCCCGATAACCGCAGAACCGACACCAACCGAGAACTTCCGAATAGAGTATTTAATGACTCTCTCAAACTGCATTTTTCTAGTATTCATTTTATATCTTCCTAAGATGATCTATTGGATATTGAGCACGCGCCCCTCCAATGAGTTTTGGTCGACTAGCAAGTGCCGTTACATGAGCCTGACCAATCTCTCTTAAGACTGGTCGAATGGGTACCTGAACATGTTTGATATGCATACCGATAGCTGTATCACCAATGTCTAGACCAGCATCTGCCCTGATAAATTCGACCTCCACGGGATCCTTCATATAGCGGAAGGCGGCCAATTGACCAGAACCTCCTGCATGTAAGGTCGGGAGTACACTCACAATCTCCAACTGATGTTTTATAGCTACTTCTCGTTCAACAACTAAAGCCCGATTGACATGTTCACAACCTTGAACAGCCAGGTGAATTCCCTTAGCCGTCAACAGTTCCAACATAGTCTTGACAATAAGTTCACCGATTTCCTGACTCGAATCTTTTCCGATGTGTCCTCCCAGCACTTCACTCGAAGACAAACCCAAGACAAATAGTGCTCCCTCCTGTAAAGAAGCCTTGTCTAATACATCTTCAAGTATCTGCTGTGTTTCTGTTTGAATCCGTCTTTGGTCCATATTTCACCTCGCTTTTTTTTCATTCTATCATATCGTTTTTCATCAATTTTAGCAAGATTAGAAGGCATAGGAATACCATTTGCTAGGATTCAAAAACTATATGAGGGCTCTTTTTAAAAACTGATTCAAATTCATCTAGTTTCAAATATAAGATAAAATTATACTTTGAAAACAAAAAAAATATAATAGTTTAGTAAAATCGTTGATGTAACAACATTTACACCTAAAAGATTTGTCAGTCAATTCGATTATAAACGACCGAAAAGCAACTTCTACCATTCTACCCCATTTCTTTTATTAAAGCTACTACTTTGCTTATTTTTTAGGCACTTTTTCTTCCTTGTAGCTTTAGATGATGATTCAGAAAATTTTCATGAAATGATGCTAAAACTTTAATTTTATCCTCAAATTATAATATGACAGTTTTTTGGATACAAACTGAATCCAAAATTTTAAAAACTAGATTTTACAAAAACAGAGAAGGGTAGCTTCTCTGTTTTTTATAGATTAAACTTTTTGGAGTCCTTGAACAGCATCATGATTGATGAGTAGTTGCCCATATTCTTGTAGGACAGAACGACTGATATCACTATCATCCGCAAATTCGCGCATACGTGCCAACAACCAAGCTGGATAAAGGCTAGGTTGATCTTCTACATCAACTAAGACTGTCAGATAGTACTGGTCATTCATCTTATAGAGTTCTGAAGTTTCCATTTGGTAGTCAACCGTTTTGGCAAAAGAAACCAAACTAGATAAATCGTCAAAACGTAAGATGTAGTAGATATAAGGCTCTCTTTTTCCTTCTTCTACTTCGAGGGCTTCATCAAGCGCTGCTTCTTCTTCCTTTTCAACCTGCTCTAAAGATTGAATGGCTTCAATATCATCTTTAGTTTTTTCTGCCATGGTTTTCTCCAAGGTTTTTAAAAACTCATCTGGAGACATTTTAGCCAACTCATCCATATCAGGAAGATCTGCCAAATCGTCAAAGTCCAAATTCTGGTCGATCTTAGATTTGGTCACAAAAACATCAACCTTGTCTGGCTTAGGTGTTACTCGGAAGCTAAGCATGCCTGTATCCAAGAAACTATCTGGCATCTCTAGCTCATCCAAGATTGCGTAGAAAAATTCTTCTGTTTTCTCTTGTGGAACGAGAAAGTCTGCGATTTCCATTCCACGATCCATCAAATCTTCTAAAGACATGGTGATTTTTAAAGTCGTATCACTGATTTGTTTCATTTTCATAGTTCGTAACCTCATACTTTCAGTTCTATCTATTATACAAGATTTCAAAAATTTTATCAAAAAAAATGGCGTTGGAATATGATATAATACTAGTATCTATTTTAGAATATAAGAAAGAAAGTTTTCATGAAAAATATAAAAGTTAACGCTTTGGCCAGCTTGCTGGTCAATATCTTGAATATCGTTTTTCCTTTGATTACTAATCCCTATCTAACACGGATTCTTAGCAAATCGAATTACGGTTACTTCAACACTGCCAACACCTGGGCAAGCTTTGTCATTCCACTCGCTGCCTTTGGGATTTACAATTATGGGATTCGAGCTATCAGTAAGGTTAAGGATGATAAGAATAAGATCAATTATGTCTTTTCTAAGTTATTCTATATTTCCCTGATTACTTCAATTCTGACAACAGCTATCTATTTCCTCTTTATTCACTTTGATACCAGTATTGTCAATCTAAAAATCCTTTACTATATCCTTGGTATCCAAGCCCTCTTCCAATTTCTGAATATCGAGTGGATGAACGAAGCCTATGAGAACTATTCTTTTATCCTTTATAAAACACTCGTGATTCGTATTGGAATGTTGGTCGCTATCTTCGCTTTCGTTAAGACACCTGATGATATTGTTCCTTATGCCACAATCATGAGTGCGACAACCATTATCAACTATCTACTTAGCTTCCTATGGATTAAACGAGAGGTCTCCTTTGTCAAAATTGAGTTCATCGAACTTCTCAAGTCATCTAAACCTCTCTTAACCATGCTTCTTCTAGCAAATGCTAATATGCTCTATACCTTGCTAGACCGTATGTTCATCACTAAAGGACCTGATGAGAATTTTATCTCCTACTACACCATTGCCTCCAGTATCGTTATGCTGATTGCTAGTGTCCTCAGTGGAGCTATCAACGTCAGCATCCCACGACTTGGTTATTATCTAGGAAAAAAAGATTTTACTTCTTATAAAAATTTGGTCAATCAGGGCGCATCCCTCTTTTACTTCCTCATGGTCCCTACCAGTATTGGTATTATGGTTTTAGGAACCTATGCTACAGTTATCTACTCTTCTGAGAAATATCTAGAAGCAGGAATCGTAACGAGTATCTTTGCCTTTCGTACCATTATCTGGGCTATCGAATTAATCCTTGGAAAACAGATTATCTTTATTAATGACCATGAAAATCGTTTGACTGCCTTTTACTTTATCGGTGGCGGTGTCAATGTAGTCCTAAATTCACTACTCCTTTTCAATAATATCTTTAGTCCTGAATACTACATTGGGACAACCATTATAGCTGAATCAATCGTAGTTCTGCTAGAAATTCGCTTTATTCAGAAGCACAAACTATTGGATTTGAAAGAGATTTTTACAACTCTGGCTCGCTACACAATCGTATCACTTGGTTTCATCCCAATTTATTATGTTTTTAAAACCCTCTTCCAAGTTCATAGCTATGAAGTTACGATGAAGATGATTAGCATGGTTCTTTCTACAATCGCAGCTTGTGGCATCTATTACGCCATTACCCTCTTTATTATCAAAGATAAAACACTTCATTATGCGCTTGACTTAGTTCGTTCTAAGATTAAAAGAGGATAGAGGTCCCTCTCAAAAATGTTCAAATTAAACAAAAAGAAGACTCACAAGGTCTTCTTTTTCTATGCATCCAACGGCATTACGGACAATAAATACTCACTCAATGAACATGTTAGAGCTAACGAGGTCAAGACAACACTGATCTAGCTTAAAAAAATTAGAAAGAGCATCACTTACAAATCTACTGTTAATACCTTCCCAGCTCTCACAACTTGCTCACCTGCAATATAGACGTCATCAACATCACTGGATTTAACAGCATATACTAGGTGAGACAGCATGTTTTCTTGAGGTTGGAGATGGATTTTTCCTTGGGGTTGAATAACTAGAAAATCAGCTTGCTTGCCGACTTCCAGGCTACCAATCTCATCTTCCATTCCTAACACCTTAGCTCCTTCAATCGTAAGAGTCTTGAGGGCCGTTTCAATAGGAAATTGACTCGCATCACCGCTCTTCATTTTCTGTAAAAGGGCTGCCGTACGACCTTCCTCAAACATATCGAGATTATTGTTAGAAGCAACTGAGTCCGTCGCGATACCAACTGGAACACCTGCCTTTTGAAGTTGGATAATTGGTGCAATCCCTGAAGCTAGTTTGAGGTTGCTGATAGGATTGTGGGCGATAGCAACTTGCGAATCTGCCAAGCGAGCAATTTCTGCTTCATTTAACTCCACACCGTGGGCAAATACAGCCTGATGATCTAAATAGCCAAGTTCATCTAGAAAGGCTAGTGGACGTTTACCATAACGTTTCAGGATAATCCCTGACTCTTCCTGTGTTTCTGCCACATGGATATGAAGCGGAATATCTTCTTTTTTTGCTAGATTCAAGCTTGCTTCCAGCAATTCTCGACTACAACTATAGGGCGAATGAGGGGCCACCATAACCTTGAAATTGGGATCCTGATAGCTTTTGATTGTCCCGATGACAGCACGCGTTCTGGCTATAGTCTCATCTGTGGTCTCCATGTCTGAAGAAAAGAGAGTTGGAGAAAAATAGCAACGCATCTTGGATGCCTTGACTGCATCATAAATCTTCTCTATCTCTATTCCGTTAGGATTGTACATATCATTGAATGTTGTCGTTCCTGACTGGAGCATCTCTGTCAACGCCTCTTTGACGGCCTTTGTAGTCATCTCTGGTGTGAACTCTGCCTCAGCTGGCCAGATATAGTCCTCCAGCCATTCGTGGAGATTACTATCGTCACGAATGCCTCTCAAGCCTGTCATGGCAGAGTGGGTATGACAGTTAACCAAACCAGGCATAATCCAAGCACCCTGATAGTCTATGATTTGATCTGCTTGCTTGAGAATTTCTTGATTTTCCTGACCGACATAGACGATTTGAGAATTTTCAAGAGCTAAGATACCATCCAGGTAGACATGGAAATCTTGGTCACAAGTCACGATATTTACATGCTGAAAGACTTTCATCAATAGGCTCCTTTTCTAAATTATACTCTTCGAAAATCAAATTCAAACCACGTCAGCGTCGCCTTA
>NZ_JVKV01000091.1 GCF_001072375.1 Streptococcus pseudopneumoniae | reverse complement strand
ACTACGCTGATTTCATCAGCTTTTACAGCCCTACTCAACTGTGCAGAGGTGGGACGACGAAATCGAATTCTAACGAATTACCAATTTCTGTCCCACTCTCTTTTTTGATGCATTTATCTCTAGATTTGCACAATTTTGCGATAGCTTCTTGAAGTAATCATAAAGATTAGGACATAGACTAAAGCAAAGATACCACAGATAGAAAGGGTTACACTTAACATCATGGCTGAATCAACAACACCAACGACCTTGAGAATCAGGCTCAACATGTGATAAGCAAAAGCCAGATGAAGAAAGGCAAAGGCCAGAGGTAGGAAGAAAACAGTCAAGACCTGCTTGTTAATGGTTTGCTTGATTTGTTTTTGATCCAAGCCAACTTTTTGCAGAATGACAAAGCGTTCACGGTCTTCATAACCTTCTGAAATTTGTTTATAGTAGATAACGAGTACAGTACCTACCATAAAGATGATAGAGAGAAAAATACCGATAAAGAGGACTCCACCAAAGAGAGCGTTCATTTCGACAGTTGACTCACTCGCAATGTTTGCACCGTAAACCATACCATCCTCGTTCTTGAGATTGTGACTGAAATTATTCACATACGCATCGAAATCATCAGATAGCTTTAACTGTTCCTCTTTACTTGCTGTCACATCCATTCCACCATATAGCTGAGTGTATATAGCAGAATCCTGGTATTTATCTAAAAAGTCCTGCAAATTTGAGACAACAAGGTAGTTATAATCTGAGATCAAAAGTACATACTGGTTAGCAACATGGTCTCTGAGGAAATCTTGCTGGATTTCTTGCTTGATCGTATAGTTCTGATTGTTCAGACTGAATGCTTTTTGACCTTTAAGGCCATCGTTCTTAGCGAATAGTCCCACCTCATTATTCGTAAGGTTCAGCTTTTGTCCAGTCATTTTTTCATAGTCTTTTTGATCAAAAACTAGGAAAACTGTCTTGGGCATAACACTATTTTGACCTTTTGCAAAGGTGGTTAATTTGGTACCATCTTGACTAGAAAGGCCGAAACTTGCATAGCTAAGAACATCCTTAGTGCTGATTGTTAGGTTCTTTTCCTTGGCATACTGAGTTAAAAGTTGGTCTAAATCCTCAACTTCTACATTTTGTCCTGAAATTGACATATCGTGAGGATACAGGAGTTTTTTAATATTTTCAGAACCATTGTAGATACTGGTTGCTGCCGACATGGTGACCAAAACCATGGTGGAAAGGATGGCGATAGTCGCTAAACCAACCGCATTTTTCTTCATACGGAAAATGAGGTTAGAAACAGAGATGAGATTGTTAGGTTTGTAGTAATATTTCTTGTTTTTCTTGAGCATTTTCAAGAAAACTGTAATCCCAGCATTGAACAAGAGATAGGTTCCTAAAATGACCAGTATTACAGCTAAAAAGAAGGTAGAAATAGCTAATAGAGCATTTGTTACGCTTTGAGCTAGATAATAGCCACTACCTAAAGAGAGTAGTCCCAAGATTGTCTGAAACACTAGGAAACGGCCCTTCTTCTCACCTTTTGCTTTCTCACGAGATAGTTGGAGAGCATCCATACGGATAATGCGGATAGCATTTAGGAAGACAATGACTAAAAAGATAAAACCAAATACCAGAAGGATGGAAAGGACTACGGACCATTGGAAGGTTGCGACTAACTCCACCTTCATCTTTGAAAGTTTGAGCAATAAAGCGAAAATCAGATTGTCAAAGAGGGCACCAATTCCAATACCAGCAGTGACTGTTACTAACCCAAATATCAAGAGTTCCTTAAAGGTCATACTAATCAGATGACGCTTCTCCAAGCCCAACATACCATATATACCCAGTTCTTTGGAACGATTTTTCATGACAAAACTGTTGGCATAAAGGACGATAATGGCAGATGCAAGTGTTACTACGATGAGACCTAGTTGTAGGGTAAATTGAATAGAAGATCCACCCCGCATTTCTACCATTTTAGGATTAAAAGTTAATGAATAAAATAGGTAGCTGATAGTAACTGCAAGGAGAACTGCTAGTGCAAAAGGATAATAGAGTTTGCGGTTTTTGATTAAGTTGGAAATGGCCAACTTATTGGTTAATCGAAACATACTAGTTCACCTCAC
>NZ_JVKV01000090.1 GCF_001072375.1 Streptococcus pseudopneumoniae | reverse complement strand
AACCAAGTTTCTTTTTCAGATGCTATTCCAAATACACCCTGGGGCTACTATGGAAAGGTTTCTGGAAAATCTCCTGAGCATGTAACAGGTTTAGTTTATTCACAAGAGCCTGCTGCTCAAATGGTTGCTCAAGTAGCTCAACCAAAACCAGGCATGAAGGTCTTGGACTTGGCAGCGGCTCCCGGTGGTAAATCCACTCAACTGGCAGCCTATCTTGCAGGCGAAGGTCTTCTTGTTTCCAATGAAATTTCTAGCAAGCGAGCAAAGATTTTGGTTGAAAATATGGAACGGTTTGGAGCGTCAAATGTAGTTGTGACCAATGAATCTGCTGATCGTTTGGCTAAAGTGTTTAAGGGATATTTTGACCTAATTGTTCTAGATGCTCCATGTTCTGGAGAAGGAATGTTCCGAAAACAGCCAGATGCTATGGATTATTGGAGTGTAGAATATCCAAGCCAATGTGCTGACTTGCAGCGTGAAATTCTAGAGGATGCAGTAACCATGTTGGCTGATGGTGGTCGTTTGGTTTATTCAACCTGTACTTGGGCGCCAGAAGAAAACGAAGAAATTATCCAATGGTTACTGGATAGCTATGATTTTGAGTTGATTCCAGTTCAACATATCAATGGAATGGTCCCTGGGATTGACTTACCTGAAGCCGCTAGAATGTACCCACATCACTTTAAGGGAGAAGGACAGTTTGTTGCCCATTTGCAATTTCGAGGGGAAAATAAAGTCTCTAAGTTCAAGCCTTCTAAATCCAACCTCTCTCGAGAACAGATTTCTTTATGGCAGGATTTTGAGAAGAAACATTTAAAAGAGAAACTGGCTGGAGTCCTACAGGTTTTTGGTGACCAACTGTATTTATTGCCAGAAGGTCTACCAGATTTAGGAAAACTAAGAATTGCACGAAACGGACTTCATCTTGGAACCTTTAAGAAAAAACGTTTTGAACCAAGTTTTGCACTTGGCCTAGCTTTGAAACCAAGTCAAGTCAAGCAAGGAATTGAAATTCATCAAGAGGACTTTGTCAAATACGTAGCTGGTGAAACAGTTCAGCTGTCTGAAACTTTGCCAAATGGCTGGTACCAAATTTTAGTTGGTGGAAATGGTCTAGGTTTTGCAAAAGTGACCGGAAATACCTTGAAGAATTATTTCCCTAAGGGCTTGAGGTTTAAGGTGAAAAACTAGTCAAAATCAGTATTCTATGTTATAGTGGAAGTATGGATTTTTTGCATAAAACATAGAAAAATAGGGCGAAATTCCAAGCTATTCATCATTATTTTCAAGGAGACAAATAGTGAAAAAATTAAAAAAACTCACACTCTCTCTTGCGACTCTTTTACTTGCTGGTTTGTTAGTAGGATGTGCAAGTTGGATTGATCGTGGGGAGTCTATGACGGCTGTTGGGTCAACTGCTCTCCAACCTTTAGTCGAGGCGGCTGCAGATGAATTTGCATCAGCTCACATCGGAAAAACAGTCAATGTTCAAGGTGGTGGTTCTGGTACAGGACTGTCGCAGGTTCAGTCAGGAGCAGTAGATGTCGGCAACTCCGATGTATTTGCGGAAGAAAAAGATGGTATTGATCCCTCAGCCTTAGTCGACCATAAGGTAGCTGTCGCAGGTTTGGCTGTTATTATCAATAAAGAAGTAGATGTTGATAATCTAACGACGGCTCAGCTCAGACAAATCTTCACAGGAGAAATTACCAACTGGAAAGAAGTCGGAGGTAAAGATTTAGCCATCTCAATTATTAACCGTGCGGCAAGTTCAGGTTCTCGTGCGACTTTTGACAGTGTGATCATGGATGGGCAATCAGCAATGCAAAGTCAGGAGCAAGATTCAAACGGAATGGTCAAATCAATTGTTTCTCAAACCCCTGGAGCTATTTCCTACCTAGCCTTTGCCTATGTTGATGACTCAGTTGGGACTATCAAACTCAATGGTTATGAACCAATTTCAGAGAATGTAACCACGAATAATTGGCCTTTGTGGTCTTATGAACATATGTATACACTTGGTGAGCCAAATGAATTGGTTGCCGAATTCCTAAACTTTGTCCTTTCAGACGAAGCTCAGAATGGAATCGTTAAAGGAATGGGTTATATTTCAGTTAAGGAAATGAAGGTTGAAAAAGATGCTGCAGGTACTGTGACAGCAATAGAAGGGAGCCAATAATGAATCAAGAAGAATTATCTAAAAAATTGCTCTCTCCTTCAAAAAACTCTCGTCTTGAGAAATTAGGAAAAGGGCTAACCTTTGCCTGTCTCTCTTTGATTGTTATCATTGTAGCCATGATTTTGATTTTCGTGGCTCAGAAAGGGTTATCTACCTTCTTCGTCAATGGTGTTAACATTTTTGAATTTTTATTTGGACAGACTTGGAACCCTTCAGGGAAACAATTTGGTGCCCTTCCGATGATTTTAGGTTCCTTTATTGTTACCATCCTATCAGCTCTTATTGCAACACCATTTGCCATTGGGGCTGCAGTCTTTATGACAGAAGTATCACCAAAAGGGGCAAAGATTTTGCAACCTGCTATTGAACTCCTAGTTGGGATTCCTTCAGTAGTTTATGGATTTATCGGATTGCAGGTCGTCGTACCATTTGTACGTAGTGTCTTTGGTGGAACAGGTTTTGGTATTTTATCAGGGATTTTCGTTCTCTTTGTTATGATCTTGCCGACTGTAACCTTTATGACAACTGATAGCCTACGTGCGGTTCCTCGTCACTACCGTGAAGCAAGTTTAGCCATGGGAGCGACTCGTTGGCAAACCATCTGGCGTGTAACCTTGAAGGCTGCTCGTTCAGGTATTTTTACGGCAGTAGTCTTTGGTATGGCGCGTGCTTTCGGTGAAGCCCTAGCTATTCAGATGGTGGTCGGAAACTCAGCCGTTGTCCCAACTTCATTGACGACACCAGCAGCGACTCTGACATCTGTTTTGACCATGGGAATCGGTAATACCGTTATGGGAACTGTTGATAATAATGTTCTTTGGTCACTAGCCTTAGTATTGCTTTTGATGAGCTTGGCCTTTAACAGTGTGATTAAATTGATTACAAAAGAGAGAGGAAAGAAAAACTATGCACGCTAAGAAATTAGATAAACTTGCTACAGCTGTCCTCTATACCATCGCAGGAATCATTGTGACCATCCTTGCTTCCTTGATTCTCTATATCTTGGTTCGAGGCTTACCTCATGTTTCTTGGTCCTTCTTGACTGGAAAATCATCTTCTTACCAAGCAGGTGGTGGTATTGGAATCCAGCTTTATAATTCCTTCTTCCTTTTGGTCATTACCTTATTCATCTCTGTACCTCTATCAATGGGGGCTGGAATTTATTTGGCTGAATATGCAAAAAAAGGTCGTGTTACCAACTTCGTTCGTACCTGTATTGAAATTTTGTCTTCACTGCCATCAGTCGTAGTCGGTCTCTTTGGTTACCTCATCTTTGTAGTTCAGTTCGAGTATGGATTTTCCATTATTTCTGGTGCCTTGGCTTTGACTGTCTTTAACCTTCCACAGATGACGCGTAATGTTGAAGACAGTTTGAAACACGTTCACCATACGCAACGTGAGGCTGGTTTGGCGCTTGGGCTTTCTCGTTGGGAAACAGTTCTTCATGTCGTTATCCCCGAAGCCCTACCTGGTATTGTAACAGGTATCGTGCTTGCATCAGGTCGTATCTTTGGTGAAGCCGCAGCCCTTATCTATACAGCAGGACAATCAGCACCAGCCCTTGACTGGTCTAACTGGAATGTCCTTAGTGTAACCAGTCCAATATCAATCTTCCGTCAAGCAGAAACCTTGGCTGTCCACATCTGGAAAGTAAACAGTGAAGGAACTATTCCTGATGGAACTCTTGTTTCAGCAGGTTCTGCTGCGGTGCTCTTAATCTTTATCTTAATCTTTAACTTTGGAGCACGAAAACTCGGAAGCTATCTACATAAGAAATTAACTGCTGCCTAAAGGAGAAGCCATGTCGAAATATAATTGGGATGAAAGGCATATCATTACTTTTCCAGAAGAAAAAGTGGCCCTCTCTACTAAGGATTTACATGTTTACTACGGTAAAAATGAATCCATCAAGGGCGTCGATATGCAATTCGAAAAAAATAAAATTACGGCCTTGATTGGTCCATCAGGTTCTGGGAAATCAACCTACCTACGCAGTCTCAATCGTATGAATGATACCATTGATATTGCTAAGGTTACAGGAGAAATTCTCTATCAGGGAATCGACGTTAACCGTCCTGAAATCAATGTTTATGAAATGCGTAAACACATCGGAATGGTTTTCCAACGTCCAAACCCATTTGCTAAATCAATCTACCGCAACATCACCTTTGCACATGAACGTGCAGGAGTTAAGGACAAGAAGGTCCTTGATGAAATTGTAGAAACCTCACTTCGCCAGGCTGCCCTCTGGGATCAGGTCAAAGATGACCTTCACAAGTCAGCCTTAACGCTTTCAGGAGGTCAGCAGCAACGTCTCTGTATCGCTCGTGCTATTTCTGTAAAACCAGACATCCTCTTAATGGATGAGCCAGCATCAGCCTTGGATCCGATTGCGACAGCTCAACTTGAAGAAACTATGTTTGAGTTGAAGAAGGACTTTACCATCATTATCGTGACACACAGTATGCAACAAGCTGCGCGTGCTAGTGATTACACAGGATTCTTCTACCTGGGTGACTTGATCGAGTATGATAAGACATCTAATATTTTCCAAAATGCGAAGCTACAGTCAACAAATGACTATGTAACTGGACACTTTGGTTAGAAAGGGAACAGTATGACAGAACCGATTTTACAGGTTTCAGACCTGTCTGTTTATTACAACAAAAAGAAGGCGTTGAATAGTGTTTCCTTATCGTTCCAACCCAAGGAAATTACAGCTCTTATAGGGCCATCAGGATCAGGAAAATCAACCCTGCTCAAGGCTATCAATCGTATGGGAGATTTAAATCCAGAGGTGACCACTACTGGTTCAGTGGTTTATAATGGTCACAATATTTATAGCCCTCGTACTGATACGGTTGAATTACGTAAGGAAATCGGAATGGTTTTCCAACAACCCAATCCATTCCCAATGTCTATCTACGAAAATGTTGTCTATGGACTAAGAATTAATGGAGAGAAAGACAAGCAAGTCTTGGACGAAGCTGTGGAGAAAGCTTTACAACGTGCTTCAATCTGGGATGAAGTCAAGGACCGTTTGCATGACTCTGCTATTGGTCTATCAGGTGGACAACAACAACGTGTTTGTGTAGCACGTGTATTGGCGACTAGCCCTAAAATCATCCTCTTGGATGAACCGACTTCAGCCTTGGACCCTATTTCTGCTGGTAAGATTGAGGAAACCTTGTATGGTCTAAAAGACAAATACACCATGCTCTTGGTTACTCGTTCTATGCAGCAAGCATCTCGAATCTCCGATAAGACAGGCTTTTTCCTCAATGGAGATTTGATTGAATTTAACGATACCAAGGATATGTTCCTCTATCCTCAACATAAGGAGACAGAGGACTACATTTCAGGTAAATTTGGATAAGGAGTGAGAAGATGTTACGATCTCAATTTGAAGAAGATTTAGAGAAATTGCATAATCAGTTTTATGCTATGGGACAAGAAGTTCTTTCCCAAATCAATCGTACCGTACGTGCTTTTGTAACGCATGACCGTGACATGGCTAAAGAAGTCATTGAGGAAGATGCAGAAGTTAACGAATACGAAGTGAAACTTGAAAAGAAATCATTTGAAATGATTGCCCTACAACAGCCAGTTTCACAAGACTTACGTACAGTTTTGACAGTTTTAAAAGCTGTCTCAGACTTAGAACGTATGGGGGACCATGCAGTATCTATCGCAAAAGCAACGATTCGTATGAAGGGTGAGCAACGTATCCCTGCAGTTGAAGAAGAAATAAAAAAAATGGGTCGTGAAGTAAAAAACTTTGTTGAAGCCGCATTAGAACTTTATTTGAATGGTTCTGTGGATCAAGCCTATGAAGTTGCAACCATGGATGAAAATATCAACCATTACTTTGATAATATTCGTGATCTTGCAACTGAAGAAATTAGAAAGAACCCAGAAGCTATCGTCACAGGTCGTGATTATTTTCAAGTCATTTCTTACTTGGAACGTATCGGTGACTATGCAAAAAATATCTGTGAATGGGTTGTTTACTTTGAAACAGGTAAGATTGTTGAATTGTAAGATTGATTAATTATGCAAAAAAAGGAGCTTGTTAGTAAGTAAAAGCTCCTTTTTTGAAACAAAAATTGAAAATTTTTCATAAAAATTTAGAATATGCTTGACAAACGAAGTAGATAGAGTTATAATTATACAAAATTAACAGAGAGGTTGTTTATTTATGAATTTTAAAAAATGGATATTTGTCTTATGTAGTTTTCTTGCAAGCTTCTTATTGGTAGCTTGCCAATCGTCTAGTTCAAGCTCGCAGTCTGCAGTGGAGGCCATCAAGCAAAAAGGAAAATTAGTGGTCGCAACTAGTCCCGACTATGCTCCCTTTGAGTTTCAAGCACTTGTGGATGGTAAAAACCAAGTCGTAGGTGCGGATATTGACATGGCGCAAGCAATCGCTGATGAACTTGGAGTGAAATTGGAAGTTTCAAGCATGAGTTTTGATAATGTCTTGACCAGTCTTCAAACAGGAAAAGCAGACCTAGCAATTGCGGGAATCAGTGCAACTGAAGAAAGACAAGAAGTCTTTGATTTCTCAATTCCTTACTATGAAAATAAAATTAGCTTCCTTATCAGAAAATCAGATCTTGAAAAATACAAGGATTTGGACTCTCTAGCAAGTGCTAATATTGCAGCTCAGAAAGGAACTGTTCCTGAATCTATGGTTAAAGAGCAACTTCCAAAGGCACAGTTGACTTCTTTGACAAACATGGGAGAAGCAGTCAACGAGCTCCAATCTGGTAAAGTTGATGCCGTTCATATGGATGAGCCAGTAGCACTAAGCTATGCTGCTAAGAACTCAGATTTGGCAGTGGCTACAGTAAGCTTGACTATGAAGGAAGGCGAAGCAAATGCTGTAGCTATCAAAAAAGGTAACTCAGATTTGAAGGAAGTAGTTGATAAGGTCATCCAAAAACTGAAAGATGACGGAACTTACCAAACTTATCTTGAAAAAGCTGCTAAGCTAACAGAAGTAGAGCAATAAAAAATAACAGAGTTGGATTTCAGTCCAGCTCTGTTTTTAAATAGCTTAATGTTTCTTCAATATTTTCTAAGGAAATTTTTGCAAAGTGATAAGGGCAGTTCGTTAGATAGGAAGATTCGAAGAAGTCGAGTTCTAGAGGGCTGTGTTTAAGACTAGCTATGCTAGGATAGTTCCTGAGATCAAGCAAAAGCCCATCATGAAGTGGATAGTTCGGTAGGGAAATGGGATACCTTTGTAAGAGCTGTTGGATGTGCTCCTGACTTTTTTCTTGCAGTACCAGTCGTGCTAGTCTGTTTTTCTCAAAGAGTTGACTATCGATGTAGAGTGATAGAGCCTTTTGCATGATAAGGTTGTTATCGTAGTCGAGAATGTTTTTATAGGTCACAAAAGCTTCCTTGATAGTGTTTGGAAGAAGAAGGGCAGTGATTCGAAGGGCAGGAAATAGACTGGTAGAAAAGGACTTGATATAGATGACCAAATCATGTTGGTCTAAATAATGAAAGGTTTGTCCCATTTTAGGATCCAAGTCCCCCAGATAGTCATCCTCAACGATATAAATCTGATATTTTGCAGCCAAGTCAAGGATGGCAAGTTTTTCCTCTTCAGAATAAGAATGCCCCAGAGGATAGTGGAAACGGGGAATGGTATAGAAAAATTTAATTTTACCACTTTTAAAATGTTCCTCAAGTTCGTTTAGGTCAATGCCGTCTACTCGACGATCAATGGTTTGATAGGGAATATTTTGAGCTAGTAGCAGCTGGTTCATCCGATGATAGGTCGGTTGTTCGACCAGTATTTCCTGAGCTTGACCTGGAAAATCAATCTGAGAAAGAATAAAGAGTGCTTGTTGGGTTCCAGAAGTCATGACCAACTGGTCTGCCTTACTATAAATGGCTTGATCAAAGAGCAATGTCTGAACAGACTCTCGTAATTCTTCTAAGCCTTCTTGGTGTTCATAGTAGTTGTAGAGATAATTTTCTCGCCCAATCAAGCTCTCATTGACGCACAGACGAAAATCATCATAGGCTGCTGCGTGTTCATCGTTAACTGAGATAATTAAGTCTTCGTGACTGGTTTGTTGCTCCAATACATAATAACCACTTTGAGGTTTTGAGTAGATATATTTCTCGTATCGGAGTTCTAAGAGCGCGCGCTGTATGGTGTCTTTGCTACAGTGAAAATCTTGACTGAGTTTTCGGATAGATGGTAGGCGACTTCCAGTTGGAAATCTACCTGATTCTATCTCATTTTTTAGATAGTGAACGACTTGTTCATACTTGCTTTCTTGCTTCATCCCAGACCTCTCATGATTTTGTTACATTGTACCTTTTTTTTAGAAGTTTGGCAATGTTATATTCTTCGAAAATCTCTGCAAACCGCTTCAACGTCGCCTTGCCGTATATATGTTACTGACTTCGTCAGTTCCATCTACAACCTCAAAACAGTTTTTTGAGCCGCCTTCGTCAGTTCTATCCACAACCTCAAAACAGTTTTTTGAGCTGCCTTCGTCAGTTGCATA
>NZ_JVKV01000089.1 GCF_001072375.1 Streptococcus pseudopneumoniae | reverse complement strand
CTTTGACTCCCTCATGCGTTGGTTCGAATCCAGCTACCCCAGTTCTTAGGTAATAAATTCAAGGATAAAAAGAAAAATATCTTAGGGTATTTTATTTTTATAATTGAAGGACGTGAACGATATAACATGTCTTTGCGGGTGCTTAGGAAAAAATTATAAGTATGTCAAGTTTAAGAAAAACTTGATTGTTGGAGGATTTTTTAGATGAACGAATTTGAAGATTTGCTAAATAGCGTTAGCCAAGTTGAGCCAGGTGATGTTGTTAGTGCTGAAGTATTGACAGTTGATGCTACTCAAGCTAACGTTGCAATCTCTGGAACTGGTGTTGAAGGTGTCTTGACTCTTCGCGAATTGACAAACGATCGCGATGCAGATATCAATGACTTTGTAAAAGTAGGTGAAGTATTGGATGTTCTTGTACTTCGTCAAGTAGTTGGTAAAGATACTGATACAGTAACATACCTTGTATCTAAAAAACGCCTTGAAGCTCGCAAAGCATGGGACAAACTTGTAGGACGCGAAGAAGAAGTTGTTACAGTTAAAGGAACTCGCGCTGTTAAGGGTGGACTTTCAGTAGAATTTGAAGGTGTACGTGGATTTATCCCAGCTTCAATGTTGGATACTCGTTTTGTACGTAACACTGAGCGTTTTGTAGGTCAAGAGTTTGATGCTAAAATCAAAGAAGTTGATCCTAAAGAAAACCGCTTCATCCTTTCACGTCGTGAAGTTGTAGAAGCAGCTACAGCAGCAGCTCGTGCTGAAGTATTTGGCAAATTGGCTGTTGGTGATGTTGTAACTGGTAAAGTTGCACGTATCACAAGCTTCGGTGCTTTCATCGACCTTGGTGGTGTTGACGGATTGGTTCACTTGACTGAATTGTCACACGAACGTAACGTTTCACCAAAATCAGTTGTAACTGTTGGTGAAGAAGTTGAAGTGAAAATCCTTGATCTTAACGAAGAAGAAGGACGTGTATCACTTTCACTTAAAGCTACAACACCTGGACCATGGGATGGCGTTGAGCAAAAATTGGCTAAAGGTGATGTTGTAGAAGGTACAGTTAAACGTTTGACTGACTTCGGTGCATTTGTTGAAGTATTGCCAGGTATCGATGGACTTGTTCACGTATCACAAATTTCACACAAACGTATTGAAAATCCAAAAGAAGCTCTTAAAGTTGGTCAAGAAGTTACTGTTAAAGTTCTTGAAGTTAACGCTGATGCAGAACGCGTTTCACTTTCTATCAAAGCTCTTGAAGAACGTCCAGCTCAAGAAGAAGGACAAAAAGAAGAAAAACGCGCTCCACGTCCACGTCGTCCAAAACGTCAAGAAAAACGTGATTTTGAACTTCCTGAAACTCAAACAGGATTCTCAATGGCTGACTTGTTCGGAGACATCGAACTTTAATCCATTCGAATTTGAATAAAATCCTTTGTTTTTAAAACAAGGGATTTTTCTTTTTTCTACTAGCATTTTTTGATATAATGGTTTTATGTTATATTCAGAAAAAGAATTACTTTATCAAACAATAAATGAACAGCTCTCTTATCTTTTAGAAGGAGAGCCCAATGTGTTGGCTAATCTTTCTAATGCTAGTGCTTTGCTAAAAACAAGCTTTCCCAATACTGTTTTTGCAGGTTTCTATCTATTTGATGGGAATGAACTGATCTTGGGACCCTTTCAAGGTGGAGTTTCATGTGTACGAATCGCTCTTGGAAAAGGTGTTTGTGGTGAATCAGCAGCTAGTCGTCAAACAGTGATTGTTGGTGATGTAAAAACCTATCCAAACTATATTTCTTGCGATAGTAGTGCTTGTAGTGAGATTGTTGTGCCGATGGTTAAAGAGGGACGTCTTTTGGGCGTTCTAGATTTAGATTCATCTCTTGTTGATGATTATGATGAGTTGGATCAGAAATATCTAGAAGAGTATGTTGCTATTTTGTTAGAGAAAACCGAATGGAATTTTTCAATGTTTGAGGAGAAAGCGTAATGTATCAGGCCCTTTATCGAAAATATAGAAGTCAAACATTTTCACAGTTAGTAGGCCAAGAAATTGTTGCAAAAACTCTGAAACAAGCTGTAGAGCAGGAAAAGATCAGCCATGCCTATCTATTTTCAGGGCCTCGTGGAACTGGAAAAACCAGTGTAGCCAAAATTTTTGCCAAGGCTATGAACTGCCCTAATCAAGAGGGAGGAGAACCTTGCAATAACTGTTATATCTGTCAAGCTGTAACAGACGGTAGCTTGGAAGACGTTATCGAAATGGATGCGGCCTCGAACAATGGAGTGGATGAAATTCGTGATATTCGTGATAAATCAACCTATGCTCCAAGTGTAGCTCAGTATAAGGTCTATATCATTGATGAGGTTCATATGCTTTCAACTGGAGCCTTCAATGCCCTTTTGAAAACTCTCGAAGAACCCACTCCTAATGTTGTTTTTATCCTAGCAACGACAGAGCTTCATAAGATTCCTGCAACCATTTTGTCTCGTGTTCAACGCTTCGAGTTCAAATCTATTAGAACTCAGGATATTCGAGATCATATCTTCCATATTTTAGAAAAGGAAGGGATTACTTATGAAACTGAAGCTGTTGAGATTATCGCTCGTAGAGCAGAAGGTGGTATGCGGGATGCTTTGTCCATTTTAGACCAAGCATTGAGCTTGACTCAAGAGGCTAGATTAACAACAGCTGTTTCTGAGGAAATTACTGGGACTATTAGTCTAAGTGCTTTGGATAATTATGTGGCTGCCTTGGCACAAAAAGATGTGACTCGTGCTTTGGAAAATCTTAATTTGATTTTTGATAACGGAAAAAGCATGACACGATTTGTAACGGATTTGTTGCAGTATCTAAGGGATATTTTGATTGTCCAAACTGGTGGGGAGAATACTCACCATAGTGATCTCTTTAAGGATAACTTAGGTCTTTCACAGGCTGTTTTATTTGAGATGATTAGAATTGCGACAAGTAGTTTAGCTGATATCAAGGCTAGCTTACAGCCTAAGATTTACGCTGAAATGATGACCATTTGTTTGGCAGAGATAGATTCAAAACCAACATTGTCAGATGATACAAGTGGAGAATTAGCCTCACTTCGAGAAGAAGTTGCACGATTGAAACAGGCCCTAGCAAATGTTAACATGAGTCCTAAGCAGACTACACCAACACCGAGTCGTCCAGTTAACAGCAAGTCAGTTTATCGCGTAGATCGCAATAAGGTTCAGTCTATTCTTCAAGAAGCTGTTGAAAATCCTGATTTAGCCCGTCAAAATTTAATACGTCTTCAAAATGCTTGGGGAGAAGTTATTGAAAGCTTGTCAGGTCCAGATAAGGCGCTTTTAGTTGGTTCTCAACCTGTTGCGGCTAATGAGCACCATGCCATTCTTGCATTTGAGTCTAACTTCAATGCTGGTCAGACCATGAAACGTGATAATCTCAACACCATGTTTGGCAATATACTCAGTCAAGCAGCGGGATTTTCACCAGAAATTCTTGCTATTTCCATGGAAGAGTGGAAAGAAGTCAGAGCAGACTTCTCTGCTAAAGCTAAATCGTCTCAAGGTCAACCGGTTAAGGAAGAAGTTGAAGAATCTATCCTTCCTCAAGGATTTGAATTTCTAGCGGGTAAAGTGATCATAGCAGAAGATTAAAAGGATTTTGTAACATAATACGATGAACAGACAACAATTTATAATTATGGCCTTATTTACTGCTGCTGAGACTTATTTTTTTAATGAATCCATCATGGAGCAACGGTATATCGTGGCCTTGCTTTGGGCTATTTTAATCCTAAGAAATTTTAGAGTCAGCTATATTATGGGTAAAATTGTCAACGCTATAGATGACCATTTTCGTGGAAAGAAGTAACCCTCAGCTTCTAGACAAAATTAAAGCCTTTTAGGCTTTTTTTTGTTATACTATTAAAGTATATTTATTGATATTTTATCGTTTTTTACTAGAAAACTAAGGACAATTTTTCTAACGAAAATGATAAAACGGATTGAAAAGAAAGGAATTATCATGTCAGTATTAGAGATCAAAGATCTTCACGTTGAAATCGAAGGAAAAGAAATTTTAAAAGGGGTTAACCTGACCCTTAAAACAGGAGAAATTGCCGCTATCATGGGACCAAATGGTACTGGTAAATCAACTCTTTCAGCCGCTATCATGGGAAATCCAAACTATGAAGTCACTAAAGGTGAAGTCTTGTTTGATGGCGTAAACATCCTTGAGTTGGAAGTGGACGAGCGTGCGCGTATGGGACTTTTCCTTGCTATGCAATATCCATCAGAAATTCCAGGAATTACCAATGCAGAATTCCTTCGTGCAGCTATGAATGCTGGTAAAGAAGATGATGAGAAGATTTCAGTGCGTGAGTTTATCACTAAGCTAGACGAAAAAATGGAATTGCTCAACATGAAAGAAGAAATGGCAGAGCGGTATCTTAACGAAGGATTCTCTGGTGGTGAGAAAAAACGTAATGAAATTCTACAACTCTTAATGTTGGAACCAACTTTTGCCCTTCTTGATGAGATTGACTCAGGTCTTGATATTGACGCTCTTAAAGTAGTATCTAAAGGGGTTAATGCTATGCGTGGTGAAGGCTTTGGTGCTATGATCATTACTCACTACCAACGTCTCTTGAACTATATCACGCCAGATGTGGTACACGTGATGATGGAAGGTAGTGTTGTTCTTTCTGGTGGTCCAGAATTGGCTGCACGTTTGGAACGTGAAGGATACGCAAAATTAGCTGAAGAACTTGGCTATGACTACAAGGAAGAATTGTAATTCCCTCGTATCTTTTAGGAGAAGTAAATGACTAAAGAAACTATTAAACTTTTTTCAGAAATGCACGCTGAACCAATCTGGTTGTCAGACCTCCGTCAAAAAGCTTTTGATAAGATTGAGAGTTTGGAATTGCCAGTCATTGAGCGTGTCAAATTTCATCGTTGGAATCTTGGTGATGGTACCATCACAGAAAGTGAGCCATCAGCAAATGTTCCTGACTTCACAGCTCTAGATAATCACTTGAAGTTGGTGCAAGTAGGAACTCAGACTGTTTTTGAACAAACTCCAGTTGAATTAGCTGAACAAGGGGTTGTGTTTACAGACTTCCACTCAGCTTTAGAAGAAATTCCAGAGCTTATTGAGGAATTCTTCATGTCATCTGTTAAATATGATGATGACAAGTTGGCGGCCTACCATACAGCATACTTTAACAGTGGTGCTGTTCTCTACATTCCTGATAATGTTGAGATTGCTGAACCAATCGAAGGTATTTTCTACCAAGACAGCGACAGTGATGTACCATTTAACAAGCATATCCTTATCATTGCTGGTAAGAACAGTAAGATTAGCTACCTTGAACGTCTGGAGTCACGTGGTGAGGGTAGTGCTAAGGCAACTGCCAATATCACAGTAGAAGTCATTGCACGTTCAGGCGCGCAAGTGAAGTTTGCAGCGATTGACCGTCTAGGCGAAAATGTTACAGCCTACATTAGCCGCCGAGGTAAATTGGGCAACGATGCAAGTATTGACTGGGCTATCGGTGTCATGAACGAAGGAAATGTTGTTGCAGACTTTGATAGTGATTTGATTGGAAATGGTAGCCATGCAGACCTTAAGGTTGTTGCTCTATCAAGTGGTCGTCAGGTGCAAGGAATTGATACCCGAGTGACTAACTATGGTTGCAACTCTATCGGTAATATCCTTCAACATGGGGTTATTCTTGAAAAAGCAACCTTGACCTTCAACGGTATTGGGCACATCATTAAGGGTGCTAAGGGAGCAGATGCCCAACAAGAGAGCCGTGTTCTCATGCTTTCAGACCAAGCTCGTTCAGATGCTAATCCAATTCTATTGATTGATGAAAATGATGTCACTGCAGGACACGCAGCTTCAATCGGTCAAGTAGATCCAGAAGATATGTACTACCTCATGAGCCGTGGCTTGGATCGAGCAACTGCGGAACGCTTGGTTGTACGTGGTTTCCTTGGATCTGTAATCGTTGAGATTCCAGTCAAAGAAGTTCGTGATGAAATGATTGCAACTATCGAAGAAAAATTGTCAAAACGCTAAGGGGAAGCCTATGTTAGATGTAGAAGCGATTCGCAAGGATTTTCCAATTTTAGACCAGATTGTTAACGACGAACCTCTGGTTTATCTGGATAATGCCGCGACGACACAAAAACCACTAGCAGTTCTGGAAGCCATTAACCGCTACTATGAGCAGGACAATGCCAATGTCCACCGTGGGGTTCATACTTTGGCAGAGCGTGCGACAGCTTCCTACGAAGCTGCTCGTGAAACTATTCGTAAGTTCATCAATGCAGGCTCGACAAAGGAAGTCCTCTTTACTAGAGGAACGACAACCAGTCTCAACTGGGTGGCACGTTTCGCTGAGGAATTCTTGACTGAGGGGGATCAAGTTTTGATTTCTGTCATGGAACACCATTCCAACATCATTCCTTGGCAGGAAGCTTGTCGCAAGACTGGGGCAGAGCTTGTCTATGTTTATCTCAAGGACGGAGCTCTGGATATGGATGACTTGCGGGCTAAATTGACTGATAGAGTCAAGTTTGTCTCCCTAGCTCATGCTTCAAATGTTCTTGGAGTAGTCAATCCAATTAGGGAAATTACTCAAATGGCTCACCAAGTTGGAGCTATTATGGTGGTGGATGGTGCTCAGTCTACACCGCATATGAAGATTGATGTCCAGGACTTGGATGTAGATTTCTTTGCTTTCTCAGGTCACAAGATGGCTGGTCCGACAGGCATCGGTGTTCTTTATGGCAAAGAAAAGTATCTGCAACAAATGTCACCGGTGGAGTTTGGTGGCGAGATGATTGATTTCGTTTATGAACAATCTGCAAGCTGGAAGGAATTGCCTTGGAAATTCGAGGCTGGAACTCCTAACATGGCAGGTGCAATTGGACTTGCTGCTGCAGTAGATTATCTTGAAAATCTTGGTATGGTAGCCATTGAAGCTCATGAACAGGAATTGATTGCATATGTCTTTCCAAAATTGCAGGCAATTGAGGGATTGACCATATACGGTTCGCAAGATTTGGCTCAACGTTCAGGTGTTATTGCCTTTAACCTAGGTGATCTTCACCCTCACGACCTCGCTACTGCTCTGGATTATGAAGGAGTAGCAGTTCGGGCCGGACACCATTGCGCTCAACCTTTGCTCCAGTATTTGGATGTTCCAGCAACAGCTCGTGCAAGTTTTTATATCTACAATACCAAGGCAGATTGTGATAAGTTAGTCGATGCCTTACTAAAGACAAAGGAGTTTTTCAATGGCACTTTCTAAACTAGATAGCCTTTATATGGCAGTGGTAGCGGACCATTCGAAAAATCCCCATCATCAAGGAAAATTAGAAGATGCTGAACAAATCAGTCTTAACAATCCGACTTGTGGTGATGTGATTAATCTCTCTGTTAAGTTTGATGCAGATGATCGTTTGGAAGATATCGCTTTTCTAAACTCTGGTTGTACCATTTCAACTGCCTCTTCTAGTATGATGACAGATGCAGTCTTAGGAAAGACCAAGCAAGAAATCCTAGAGCTTGCAACCATCTTTTCTGAAATGGTGCAAGGTCAAAATGATGAGCGTCAAGATCAACTTGGAGATGCAGCTTTCTTGTCAGGAGTTGCCAAATTCCCTCAACGAATCAAATGCGCAACCCTAGCTTGGAATGCCCTTAAAAAAACAATTGAAGACCAAAAAAACAAATAAGACAAGCTTTCTTTGTCTTATAATTCATTAGAAATAAAGAATGAAAGAAAGGATATTATGGCTGAAGAAAGAGTAGAACCAAAACCAATTGATCTTGGTGAATATAAATTTGGTTTCCATGACGATGTAGAGCCTGTCCTATCGACAGGAAAAGGATTGAACGAAGCTGTTATTCGTGAGCTATCAGCTGCTAAGGGTGAACCTGAGTGGATGTTAGAATTCCGTTTGAAATCTTATGAAACCTTCAAAAAAATGCCCATGCAAACATGGGGAGCAGACTTGTCAGAGATTGATTTTGATGACTTGATTTACTACCAAAAACCATCTGATAAACCAGCTCGTTCTTGGGATGAAGTTCCTGAAAAAATCAAAGAAACCTTTGAACGTATTGGGATTCCTGAAGCTGAGCGTGCTTATCTTGCTGGAGCTTCTGCCCAGTATGAGTCAGAAGTGGTTTACCATAACATGAAGGAAGAATTTGAGAAGTTAGGTATCATCTTTACAGATACAGATTCTGCCCTCAAGGAATACCCAGACTTGTTTAAACAATACTTTGCGAAGTTGGTACCACCGACTGATAACAAGTTGGCAGCCCTCAACTCAGCAGTATGGTCAGGTGGAACATTTATCTACGTACCAAAAGGTGTCAAGGTAGATATTCCACTTCAAACTTACTTCCGTATCAACAACGAAAATACTGGACAGTTTGAACGTACTTTAATCATCGTTGATGAGGGAGCAAGTGTCCACTACGTAGAAGGATGTACAGCGCCAACATATTCTAGCAACAGCTTGCATGCTGCTATTGTAGAAATCTTTGCTTTGGACGGAGCTTATATGCGTTATACAACCATCCAAAACTGGTCTGACAACGTTTATAACTTGGTAACCAAACGTGCTAAAGCTTTAAAAGATGCGACAGTTGAGTGGATTGATGGAAACTTGGGTGCCAAAACGACTATGAAATATCCATCTGTTTACCTAGATGGAGAAGGAGCGCGTGGTACCATGCTTTCGATTGCCTTTGCTAATGCTGGCCAACATCAAGATACTGGTGCCAAGATGATCCACAATGCACCACATACAAGCTCGTCTATCGTATCTAAATCCATCGCTAAAGGCGGAGGGAAGGTTGACTATCGTGGACAAGTAACCTTTAACAAGAACTCTAAGAAATCTGTTTCTCACATCGAGTGTGATACCATTATCATGGATGACTTGTCAGCATCAGATACTATTCCGTTCAATGAAATCCACAACTCACAAGTTGCTTTGGAACACGAAGCCAAAGTATCTAAGATTTCAGAAGAACAACTCTATTATCTCATGAGTCGTGGTCTGTCAGAATCTGAGGCAACTGAGATGATCGTCATGGGATTTGTAGAGCCCTTCACAAAAGAACTTCCAATGGAATACGCAGTTGAGCTCAACCGCTTGATTAGCTACGAGATGGAAGGATCAGTCGGATAAACTTTATGAACAGAAACTGAGGCTGGGACAAAAGTCCTAGCCTCTCAATTGTCTTTGGATTG
>NZ_JVKV01000088.1 GCF_001072375.1 Streptococcus pseudopneumoniae | reverse complement strand
ATTCAATGAATGCAGAAGTAACCGTAACAGTTACGAAAGATGCTTCAACTGGCCTCCTGAATGCAGCAGTTACGATGCCGGATGATACTGAGTTCAATAACTACCATGTAGCTCCAGTCGTTGCAAGATTTGACTTTACTAAGAAATTAGCAGGTCGTGAACTTAAAGATGGCGAATTTAGCTTTGTTCTTAAAGATTCAACTGGTCAAACTCTTGAAACAGTAACAAATAAAGCTGACGGAACTGTAACATTCTCTGAATTATCATTTGATAATACTAAAGTTGGAACTCATACTTATACAGTAGAAGAAGTTATCCCATCTACTAAAGAGCTTGGTATGACTTATGATACTATGAAAGCAACAGTCACAGTTGAAGTTGCTAAGAATGGTCACACCTTGACTACTGTAACAAACGTAACATCAACTGGCGGTGTCAATGCTGATGGAACATCAACTGAAGGAACTGATGATAAAGAATTCAACAACAAGATCACTCCTCCTGAAACACCTGAATTCCAGCCTGAAAAATTTGTTCTTAATAAAGAGAAATTTGACATTACAGGAACAAAACTTGTAGACGATGATGATGAATTGGCTGATGAGTACACTGCTACAAATGCTAACCCATACGCAGATGGAACTTCAAACAACGAAGCAGAAAACATCAATACCAAGACTGTTGAACGTGGTGATAAACTAGTTTACCAAGTATGGTTGGATACGAAAAACTTCACTGATAAAAATAACATCCAATCTGTTGGAATCTCTGATACCTATGATGCAGAAAAATTAACTGTTAATGCTGCTGATATTAAAGCTTATGACAGTGAAAGTGGAGATGACGTAACTGATAAGTTTGACATCAAAGTTGAAAATGGTGTCATTACAGCAACATCTAAGACTTCTGTAAACAAATCATTGGGTGATGCGGATAATACACAAGTTATCGATACAACTAAATTTGCATTTGGTCGCTACTATAAATTTGATATCCCAGCAACTGTTAAAGATGACGTTGCGGGTGGAGTGGACATCGAAAATAAAGCCAACCAAATCGTTCATGTTTATAATCCAGTAAGCAAATCTGTTGAAAAACCAGAAAAACCAACTCAAAAACGTGTAAACTCTGTACCAATCACTGCAGAATTCAACTTCACAAAACGTTTGGAAGGTCGTGAGCTTAAAGCTGGCGAATTTACATTCGAGTTGAAAGACAGCGACAATATTGTGATTGCGACTGCAACCAACGATGCAGATGGTAAGATTAAATTTTCTCCGGTAGAGTACACAAATAAAGCTGGTGAAAAAGTCACTGCCCTTAAATACAAGAAGGGTCAAGAAGGTACTTACACTTACTCTGTAACAGAGGTGAAAGGTACAGACGCAACTGTCACTTACGATACTATGAAGGCAGAAGTAACTGTAACAGTATCTCATGACGGTACAGCTAAAGCATTGCTTGCTAACGTAACTGAACCAGCTGACAAAGAGTTCAACAACGTTGTAACTCCACCAGAAGAGCCTAAGTTCCAACCAGAGAAATACGTTGTTTCTGA
>NZ_JVKV01000087.1 GCF_001072375.1 Streptococcus pseudopneumoniae | reverse complement strand
GCTAGCTTCCTAGTTTGCTCTTTGATTTTCATTGAGTATAAAATATATTCAAAAAATGATTGGTTTAAAGGCTGATCATTTTTCTGTTGCAAAGATTAACTTTTTCTGATTAATACTGAAGACAGCAATAAAAAAACCAGCGATTCAATCACTGGCTGTTAGATAGTTCTTTTAGGAAGCTCCATTGGTAGTAGACGTTTTTGTATCTGTTGTTTGAGTGCTAGAAGAAGGAACAGTCGGTTGTTCTTGTTTACTGCTAGTATCTTCTTTCTTACTTTCTGCACTGCTACTAGATTGAGTTGTTGTTTCTTCTTGTGTGTTTTCTTTTGTAGAAGTATTGTCCTTGTTTGGAGTAGTATTCTCTTGAGGGGATTCCTTTTGAATCTCTTTTATGACTGTTGTCTGGGTTGTCGTAGTTTCTTTTTTAGAGTTATTGTTGTTATTATTATTATTATTCATAGCATTCATGATGGTGATACTTGCAGTAATCAGCCCCAGAATACTACCGATAGTAGCAATCGTTTTTTGAAAAACAGTAAATCCTTTTTTGATGTGTTCCGTTTTAGGTTTTGATGTTCTACGATAATTAGACATAATATCTCTCCTTTACTAAAATTCATTATACCGAAAATCTTTAAAAAAAACTTAAATGAACCTGAATTGCCTTTCTTGTCGCCTGAACTGTTTCGTGATACAATAGAAGGAGTGATTTTAGAAAGCGTGAGAAACCATGATTTACTTTGATAATTCGGCAACGACTAAGCCTTATCCAGAAGCACTTGAAACCTATATGCAAGTGTCTGCAAAAATTATTGGAAATCCTTCAAGTCTCCATCGTTTGGGAGACCAATCTAGCAGAATTTTAGAAGCTTCTCGACAGCAGATTGCAGATTTGATTGGCAAGAAAAGCGAAGAAATCTTCTTTACCTCTGGTGGGACTGAAGGGGATAATTGGGTTATCAAAGGTGTGGCTTTTGAAAAAGCGCAATTTGGTAAACACATTATTGTGTCAGCTATTGAGCATCCAGCAGTCAAGGAGTCAGCTCTTTGGCTTAAGACTCAAGGTTTTGAAGTGGATTTTGCACCTGTAAATGAAAAAGGATTTGTAGATGTAACTGCTTTAGAAAACCTACTTCGTCCTGATACAACGCTAGTCTCTGTTATGGCAGTCAACAATGAAATCGGCTCAATCCAGCCTATTGAAGCTATATCAGAACTATTAGCTGATAAGCCAACGATTTCCTTCCATGTTGATGCGGTTCAAGCTTTAGCTAAGATTCCGACAGAAAAGTATTTGACTGACCGAGTGGATTTTGCGACCTTCTCTAGTCATAAATTCCACGGAGTTCGTGGTGTTGGATTTGTCTATATCAAGTCTGGCAAGAAAATTACACCGCTTTTAACTGGTGGTGGCCAAGAGCGTGACTATCGTTCAACAACTGAGAATGTAGCAGGAATTGCAGCAACAGCCAAGGCACTGCGTCTAGCTATGGAAAGATTGGAATTGTTTTCTAACAAAACGAGTCAGATGAAGGAAGTCATCCGTCAAGCTCTTCTCGACTATCCAGATATTTTTGTTTTCTCAGGTGAGGAAGACTTTGCTCCTCATATTCTGACCTTCGGAATTAAGGGAGTTCGTGGGGAAGTTATCGTTCATGCTTTTGAAGACTATGATATTTTCATTTCTACAACATCAGCTTGCTCGTCCAAGGCTGGGAAACCTGCTGGAACCCTGATTGCCATGGGGATTGAAAAGGATAAAGCCCAGTCAGCAGTACGCCTCAGCCTAGACCTAGAAAATGACATGAGTCAAGTTGAGCAATTTTTGACCAAACTAAAATTAATCTACAATCAAACTAAAAAAGTAAGATAGGAGCATTCATGCAGTATTCAGAAATTATGATTCGCTACGGAGAGCTTTCAACCAAGGGTAAAAATCGGATGCGTTTCATCAATAAACTACGTAATAATATCTCAGACGTTTTGTCCATTTATCCTCAAGTCAAAGTGACAGCAGACCGCGATCGTGCCCATGCTTATCTAAATGGTGCCGACTATGCAGCAGTTGCCGAGTCACTCAAGCAAGTTTTCGGAATTCAAAACTTTTCGCCAGTATACAAGGTTGAAAAATCTGTAGAAGTTCTGAAATCTGCTGTCCAAGAGATTATGAAGGACATCTACAAGGAAGGTATGACCTTTAAAATCTCAAGCAAGCGAAGCGACCACAACTTTGAGTTAGACAGTCGTGAGTTGAACCAAACTCTTGGTGGTGCAGTCTTTGAAACCATTCCCAATGTACAAGCACAAATGAAAAATCCTGACATCAATCTTCAGGTGGAGATTCGTGAAGAGGCGGCCTACCTTTCTTATGAAACCATTCGAGGAGCTGGTGGTTTACCGGTTGGAACTTCAGGGAAAGGCATGCTCATGTTGTCAGGTGGGATTGACTCACCAGTAGCTGGTTATCTAGCTCTAAAACGTGGAGTGGATATCGAAGCTGTTCACTTTGCTAGTCCACCATATACCAGTCCAGGTGCCCTCAAAAAAGCCCAAGATTTGACCCGTAAATTGACTAAATTTGGTGGCAATATCCAGTTTATCGAAGTACCTTTCACGGAGATTCAAGAAGAGATTAAGGCTAAGGCTCCAGAAGCTTATCTCATGACTCTGACTCGCCGCTTTATGATGCGCATTACGGACCGTATCCGAGAAGTGAGAAATGGTTTGGTCATCATCAATGGTGAAAGTCTTGGTCAGGTGGCAAGCCAAACCCTGGAGAGTATGCAGGCTATCAATGCGGTGACTAATACACCGATTATCCGACCAGTTGTGACCATGGATAAGTTGGAAATCATAGATATCGCTCAGGAAATTGACACCTTTGAAATTTCTATCCAGCCTTTTGAAGACTGTTGTACGATTTTTGCACCCGATCGTCCGAAGACAAATCCAAAGATTAAGAATGCAGAGCAGTATGAAACACGTATGGATGTCGAAGGTCTGGTTGAACGTGCAGTAGCAGGAATCATGATTACTGAAATTACGCCTCAAGCTGAGAAGGATGCAGTTGATGAGCTAATTGACGATCTCCTCTAATTAGAAAATCCAGAAGAATAGAGAAAATAAGTAAAAAAAGTTAGTTTATAGTCCTAAATTTGGACGGAAACTGACTTTTTTTCTATTTTTATGATATAATTAGGTAAAATTTTGAATATAGAGAGTTTTCTGACAATGAATCAATCTTATTTTTATCTAAAAATGCGAGAGCATAAATTAGTGGTTCCCTACACAGGTAAGGAGCGCCGGGTACGTGTTCTCCTCCCCAAAAACTATGATAAAGACACGGATAGAAGCTACCCAGTTGTGTATTTTCACGATGGACAAAACGTCTTTTATAGTAAGGAATCTTACGTTGGACATTCCTGGAAGATTATCCCAGCCATCAAGCGAAATCCGGATATCAGCCGTATGATTGTTGTGGCTATTGACAATGATGGACTTGGACGGATGAATGAGTATGCGGCATGGAAATTTCAAGAGTCCAACATTCCTGGTCAACAATTTGGTGGTAAGGGTGTTGAGTACGCTGAGTTTGTCATGGAAGTGGTCAAACCCTTTATCGACGAAAACTATCGGACAAAATCTGATCGCAAGCACACTGCTATGGTTGGATCTTCTCTAGGTGGCAATATTACCCAGTTTATTGGCTTGGAGTATCAGGATCAGATTGGATGTTTGGGAGTTTTCTCATCAGCTAACTGGCTTCACCAAGAGGCCTTTGATCGCTATATCGAGCGAAAAAAACTATTGCCTGACCAGCGTGTCTTTATCTATGTTGGTACGGAAGAAGCAGACGACACAGACAAGACCCTCATGGCTGGCAATATTAAGCAGGCCTATATTGACTCTTCCCTTCGCTATTATCATGATTTGATAGCGGGAGGAGTGCAGTTGGAGAATCTTTCACTTAAGGTTCAGGCTGGAGCCATTCACCATGAAGTGCCATGGTCAGAAAATCTCCCAGCTTGCCTACGCTTTTTTGCAGAAAATTGGTAATTAGTATAAAGGAGACAGGATATGAATATTGAACATCTTAGCCACTGGAGTGGTCATCTTAACCGTGAAATGTATGTTAATCGTTACGGACACGCAGGTATTCCAGTGGTTGTCTTTGCTTCCTCAGGTGGTAGCCACAATGAATACTATGATTTTGGCATGATTGATGCATGTGCATCCTTTATCGAGGAAGGTCGAGTGCAATTCTTTACTCTTTCAAGTGTCGATAGTGAAAGTTGGCTAGCAACATGGAAAAATGGTCATGACCAAGCTGAAATGCACCGTACCTATGAACGATATGTGATTGAAGAAGCCATTCCTTTTATCAAGCACAAGACAGGCTGGTTCGACGGCATGATGACGACAGGCTGCTCTATGGGAGCTTACCATGCACTCAACTTCTTCCTGCAGCATCCAGATGTCTTTACCAAGGTTATCGCCCTCAGTGGTGTCTATGATGCGCGTTTCTTTGTAGGTGACTACTACAATGATGATGCTATCTATCAAAATTCACCAGTAGACTATATCTGGAATCAAAATGATGGTTGGTTTATTGACCGTTACCGTCAGGCTGAGATTGTGATTTGTACTGGCTTAGGTGCTTGGGAGCATGATGGCCTGCCTTCTTACTACAAGTTAAAAGAAGCCTTTGACCAAAAACAAATTCCTGCCTGGTTTGCAGAATGGGGACATGATGTCGCCCATGATTGGGATTGGTGGCGCAAACAAATGCCATATTTCCTCGGTCACATGAGTCTATAAAAGGAGTCGCTTATGAATTATCTTGTAATTTCACCCTATTACCCACAAAATTTCCAACAGTTTAGTATTGAACTAGCCAATAAAGGAATCACCGTTCTAGGGATTGGGCAAGAACCCTATGAACAACTAGATGAGCCATTGCGCAATAGCTTGACTGAGTATTTCCGTGTTGATAATCTTGAAAA
>NZ_JVKV01000086.1 GCF_001072375.1 Streptococcus pseudopneumoniae | reverse complement strand
AGCTACCGCGTCAAAGTTTGATTGCTAATAAAAAGTGAGGTCGGAATCTTTTGTCCCAACCTCACTCTTATTCATTTAGAAAACTTACTTCTTCTCAATCGGTGCTACACTGGCTAAAAGTTTTTTAAGGCCGACTTCTGGGAAATTGATTTTCAATTCCTGAGTAGATCCACTTCCTGAAACTTCTAGAACAGTTCCTTCGCCCCACTTCTTATGAAGGGCAATATCACCAATAGACCAGCTTGTCTCACTAGAAGCTGATGTAGAACCAGCTGAAAACTGTCCAAAAGGTAGTCCTTTTGATTCAATTGATCTTGGTGCTGCGTTGCGTTTACGATCTTGTAGAGCTTGAGCTAGGCTCATGCCTTGACCAAAGGCAACACCTCCACTACTATAGGATGCTTTGAAGCTACTATTAGCAGGACGCGCCAAACCTTGATAAGTTAACAAATCTGAACTAATCTCATTGATAAAGCGTGTTGGGCGATTATAGTTCGTTCGACCAAATAGCAAGCGTGAGTTAGCATTGGTTAGATAAAGGATTTTCTCTGCGCGCGTGATACCGACATAGGCTAGACGGCGTTCTTCTTCCAATTCATCCACGTCCTCTGCTGCACGACTAAGTGGAAAGACATTTTCTTCCATCCCAATCAAGAATACAACTGGAAACTCGAGTCCCTTGGCCGCATGGAGCGTCATCAAGGTTACTTCTGATGTTTCCTGACTGCCAGAGTCTGTATCTGCAATCAAGGCCAAATCGTTCAAGAAGCGACTGAGCTTATCCAAGCCAGTTTCATCTTCTTGATTATCTGGATTATCATCGAAGTTCTTGGTAACAGAAAGGAACTCTTCGATATTTTCAACACGAGCCTTACTTTCCAAAGTCGCCTGAGCATTGAGAATATCTACGTAGCCTGTCTTTTCCAAGACTGCTTCCACTAACTCAGTAATGGTTAACTGATCCAGTTGCTCCCGCAAATCAAGAATCATATTGGCAAAATCCCAGATTGACTGGGCTGCCTTACCTTTAATCCCTGATAACATGATGTTAGCTGAAGCATCAAGCATCGACATATTTTGTAGGTTGGCAAAGTCACGGATTTTCTCTACTGTTCCTGGTCCAATGCCACGTTTTGGTTCATTAATAATCCGCTCAAAACTGATATTATCACTCAAATTGGCGATGAGATTAAGATATGCGATAATATCACGGATTTCCTTACGGCTATAGAACTTAGTTCCACCGACCATAGTATAAGGAATATTGGACTTGAGCAGAGCTTCTTCAATGGTACGAGACTGGGCATTGGTACGGTAAAGAACCGCAAAATCCTTGTGGAGGAAGTTTTGGCTTCGACCAAGTTCATCGATGGTTTTAGCGACAAAGACAGCCTCGTCTTGTTCATCATTAGCGCGATAGTAGACAATCTGTTCCCCATCCGCATTTTGAGTCCAGAGATTCTTAGGACGGCGATTTTTATTGTTTTTGATAACGTCATTAGCAGCTTGTAGGATGGTTTTGGTTGAGCGGTAATTTTCCTCCAACAAAACAACCTTGGCTTGAGGATAATCCTTCTCAAAATCCAAGATATTCTGCATATCAGCACCACGCCAACCGTAGATAGACTGGTCAGCATCCCCAACCACACAGATATTTTTGAAGCGTGAAGCCAAAAGTTTGACTAGTTGATACTGGGCATGGTTGGTATCTTGATACTCATCAACATGGATATATTGGAACTTTTGCTGATAATAAGTCAAAACATCAGGATTTTGGTCAAAGAGCCGCAAAGTCAACATGATCAAGTCGTCAAAGTCCACTGACTCTGACTGACGAAGTTCTTTCTGATAGGCTGTATAACACTTAGCTACAATTTGCGTGTACATATCTCCTGCCTGGGCAGCATAAGCTACATCGTCAATCAGATCATTCTTAGCATTGGAAATGGTTCCCAAAATGGTACGTTCATTCCATTTTTTAGGATCCAAGTTCAACTGCTTGAGAATACGTTTCATGAGCGTTCGCTGCTCCCCTGGATCCACAATCGTGAAATTGCGATTGTAGCCAATGTGGTCGGCATCGCGCCGTAGGATACGCACGCACATAGAGTGGAAGGTCGCGATCAAACAATCCTGAGTAGCTGGATTGAGTCCATAAGCACGCTCCTTCATTTCACGCGCAGCCTTATTGGTAAAGGTAATGGCCAAGATATTCCATGGGTTTACCAACTTTTCATCAATTAAGTAGGCAATACGGTGGGTTAAAACACGAGTCTTACCAGATCCCGCCCCCGCCATGATCAGCAAGGGTCCTTCTGTGGTTTGAACAGCCTCGGCTTGACGGTCATTCATTCCCTTTAATAAATCGTTCATTTTCTCTTCCTTATTCTTCAAGTCAATGTTTCTATTATATCAAAAAAGTTTGAAAATAACTTTTCTTAAGAGCCTTCTGATTACTTTAGTTGGCAAGACAAGAAGAGGCTGGGACAAAAGTCCTAGCCTCTCAATTCTCTTTTGATTGTCGAGCAAGACGCAGTGGTTGAGTGGGCTCTACTACGCT
>NZ_JVKV01000085.1 GCF_001072375.1 Streptococcus pseudopneumoniae | reverse complement strand
AGGTGTTACTGGACCTGGAGGTGTTACTGGGCCTGGAGGCGTTACTGGACCCGGAGGTACTGGTGGTTGATAGGTATTAATCAAAACTAGGTTCGTTTCATTATCTCGAACTATTTTTGATACATATCCCTCAGGAACATTGACTTCACTAATTGTATAGCTAATCATTTTTCCTGCTAAATATTTCGGAAGATTTGTAAAAGTATGAGTCCAATTATTATCTTCGTTCAAAATAACTTCTTGCCCTACTTTACTTCCATCAGCATAGAGTTGTACCTTAATGCTATTTGGGCGTTTCCCAGCTTTATTATCAGCATCCTCCCAAATCTTGCTGACTTTTAATTCTGTCACTTCAGGAGTATCTGGAATATTAGGGACATGTGTATTAGTGATGATATAGTTTGTCTGATCTATTTCTGTCGTATACCCCTCAACTTTGTCTTCTGCTACAGTATAAACAATTGCCTTTCCTTCAGCATCATTTTCAGGTAGCTGATCAAATGTAAAGTTCCAATTATCTTCTGATTTAACAGATTTACTTGCTACTTCTTTACCATTAGCCAAGAGACGAACAGTTATAGCATCTGGACGGACGCCAGCTTTATTATCAGCATCATCCCATATTTTCTTACCTTTTATACTTGTAGTTCCTCGATAAGTATTGGTAAATGTAGTTTCCTCATCACCGTAAGACACTGTTCCCATTTTGATACCATCATCATCCGTTACTGTTACAGTAACCTTTAGTTCATGACTATCATAATCGTAATTATTAGTGCTTTCAGGAATAACTTCACGAATGATATAGTTGTAAACTCCTTCTTTTTTATACTTAATCGCATTGAAGGTTACACTTCCATCTTCAGCATTTTTAACAATTTGAAGGGGTTCACTAGGGTTTGCAGCATCATAAAGTGCAAAGTTAAACTGATCTTTTTCTAGTTTTTTCCCTTTTAAAGTTTTGTGAGCCTTTAAGATAACTGATTCTGATTTTTCTGCGTTACCAAAACCTGATCCTGACTCTAGACGGACTTCACGTACCATACTACGTGTCTTAAAGTTTGTTGCAGACCATGCTAAATTATTCGATACTAATGAACCCGCAGGAACTCCATCTGGTAATTTAGTAGAGTATTCAATATACATTGCCCAATGATAGTTATCTCCAAATGGAATCGTAAAGCCTGTGATTCCTCCTTGAGCATTTTTAGTGAATACTGCCTTGTTTGAAAAGTTATCTGATGGCTCTAACGTGAGAATATGAGCTTCGTTACGAATTTTTGTTGGTTGTGTTGCATAACGAACTGCACGAAAACTCTCAGGAATTAAGGTTTGTCCATTACCAAAAGTATCCGTAATTGTCATCCCACGAATCATATCTTGATTGGCATTCAAGAGAATACGCCACTTAATAATACTTGGATCTGTATCATCTTGATAACCGTATTTCATTTCATAGTCGCCTGCTTCACCACTATCTTGTTTGTACTTGAAACTATAAGTCTTATGACCAATGGTAACAGTAACTGGTTGACTCTCCTTAACGACTTCTCGATTAATCGTTAAATTAAACTGTAAAGAAAGCTCTTTATTCTCAGGTCTCTTAGCAAAATAATCTGTAAAAGTTACTGTAACTTTTCCTGTACTAGGATCTGTTTGAGCAATACCAACCTTCGTGCCCTTACTATTTGTAACGTCAAAGGTCAAATTTGTAATCAATCTGAGCTCTCTAGGAATATCTAAAATCAATTGATCATTCTCAGAGATACTCTGACTATCTGGAAAAGTTAATTGATAAGTTGCGATTAAACGTTCCCCAGCAATAACTTCCACATCATCACTCAATTCAAGACCAGATCTCTCATGAATAATCTTAGTATCAAGATTATAACCCGTCACCGAATCTGCTTGAACTGTCTTTGCTAATTTAACTATTGATAAGCCTATTAGCAAAAACATTAAAAAAAATGTTAAACATTTAGACAATTTATGCTTCATAATAACCTCCTTTAAGATCAGAAAACATTTGATTATTTAATCAAATTATATCATACTTATTTAAAAAATATACAATTACTGACCATTTGTTTAATTAATTTTAAAGTTTTATTTTTATTCAAAGTTTTCGGTTTCTTAAATAAATTATAAAACAAAAAGAGAGGCATTAACCTCTCTTCTTGCGATTACATACACTTATTTAATAAATGTATAACCAACTTTAGAATATCTTTGGTTTAGATACTCAAAGATAAATCTTGAATCATTCTAGAAAACTAGAAATATTAAGCTTCATCTTCTTTTTTGCGTTTCGCAACCAAACCTAGTCCTACAAGACCAAGTGCAGCACCAAGTGCAGCAATTCCAGATTTAGATTGTTCACCAGTGTTTGGCAACTCAGGACCTTTAGGTTTTTCTGGTGTTGGTGGTGTTACTGGTGTTGGTGGTGTTGGTGGTGTTGGTGGTGTTGGCGGTGTTGGCGGTGTTGG
>NZ_JVKV01000084.1 GCF_001072375.1 Streptococcus pseudopneumoniae | reverse complement strand
CTGCGGCTCGCTTCCTAGTTTGCTCTTTGATTTTCATTGAGTATTAAAGATTAAAGGAGAAAACTATGAAAACAGTCCTCGAAATCCATGGCTTGTCCAAACAATTTGGCAAACAACCTATTCTACAAGATCTTAGTCTCTCAGTTAAAGAAGGAGATATCTATGGACTTATCGGAAAAAATGGTGCTGGTAAAACAACTCTGATTAAAATTATTACCCAATTATTATCTGCTGACCATGGAACGATTTCCCTATTTTCTAGTCAAGGGTATAAGGAGTGCACGAAAGCCCTATCTCGAGTAGGTTCAGTCATTGAATCCCCAGTAGCTCACAATCATTTAACAGCCTATCAAAATCTAAGATACTATTGTACGATTCGACATATCCCAAATGCTGATCAAGTCATTCAGGAGACATTAAAGTATGTGGGGTTAACAGATACAGGTAGAAAAGTTTTTCGAGATTTCTCTCTTGGGATGAAACAACGTCTAGGCATTGCTATTGCCCTCCTATCAAAACCAGACTTTCTCATCCTTGATGAACCCATCAATGGTCTTGACCCAATCGGTATCAAAGAGTTTCGTCAAATGATTCAACGTCTGCATCAAGAGAAAGGAATGACCATTCTCATCTCTAGTCATATCTTGTCAGAACTTTATCTGGTTGCCAATCGCTTTGGAATTCTGGACCAAGGAAAAATCATTCGAGAAATCAGTAAGGCTGAATTTGAGACACTGAATGAAGACTATATCGTTCTGAAAACAAGTGAAAAAGAAAAAGCTAGTCAAATCTTAAAAGACAAAGTGCGTCTTGAATTTAAAGTTGTGAATTCAGATAATGAGATTCATATTTTTAGTCATGAACAAGATGTCAAACGAATTCTCAAAGAACTTACTCTAGCAGATGTCGCTGTTGATGAGATTTACTATGCTCGTCAAAATCTTGAAGAATACTTCACACAATTAGTAAAATAGGAGGAAGATCATGATTCATACAATTCAAGCAGACTTTTACCGTCTTTTCCGTTCCAAAGGTTTTTGGATTACAGAGATTGTTCTCTTTGCACTCATGTTAATGGGAGCTACTATTGGGGCTACAGGACATCTAATGTCAGTTAATACAACGCCCCCAGAATCAGAAATTCCAACCCAAGGTTGGAATGGTGTGCAAGCCCTGATTAACGCATCGAGTCAAGGTTCAAACCTCGTTTTTCTCTGTATTATCCTTGCTTGCCTCGTTCTGGGAGTTGACCTTATCGGAAAACTCTATAAAAACAGTTTGACAGTAGGGGTTTCTCGTACAGAATTCTTTCTAGCCAAATCTGTTGTATTAGCCAGTATCGCTCTAATGCAAATTCTTATTAGCCTAGTTATTGCTTTCGTACCAGCAACTATCCTAAACGGAGTAGGAACCATGCCAGAAGGATTTATTGGCAATCTCCTTCTAACGATTGGTCTTCAATTCCTCTGCCTTCTTGCTTGGCTTTCCATTATTTCCTTCATTCTCTATGTGACTCATTCTTATCTGGCTGTTTTCATTGGCTATTTAATCAGTTCTATCTTACTTTCAACGCCGATGCTTATCTTTCCAGATATCGAGATTTTACGCTATTTATCCTTAAATGTTGCCTATGCCATGACTGCCTATAGTCAAGCTGTTCTATACACCATTATCGTTACAGTTACTGTTATTCTATTCTTTACCGTTAGTGGACTTGCTGTTTTCAAGAAGAAAAGCTTATAAAAATGACCTCCTCTTTTTAAAAAGAGGAGGTTCCTTGTTTTAAAAGAGTATCTTAACTGTAAACCAGGCACCATCTGTACTTAGTTGTAGTTCTGCTCCAAGGAGATGGGATAGTTCTTCAGTAATATAAAGACCTAAACCAGAGGATTCTTCTGTATCTGATAGGTTTTCAGAGTAAAATCGTTGACTGAGATTTTCAATTTTTCGAATGGGTTGTTTGACCAGATTTGAAATTTCCAAATAAATGTGATTATCCACTTCCTTCAAAGAAAATCTCGCTTCATCCTTCCCATGTTTTAAAACATTGCCAATGAGATTTTGCAACATACGGTCTAATAAATCCGAATCTGTCAGTAAATACAAACCAGGTTCTACTTGCAAATCAAGGTCAATCTTTGCCGTTTGAAAAGAATCATAATAGGTTAGCAATTTTTGCGTCATAAATGTCGAGACTTCTAACTCAGATAAGTCAGGTTTAACTGCTCCTTCCATTAACCGACGATAGTCCAAAAGAGCCTCTAGACGTTTTGAAACTTGATTGAGATGATGGGCAATTTTTTTCAAACTCTCAGACTCAGGATTTTCTGTTTTAAGCAATTGCTGAGTATAACCGGACGCAATCGTTAAAGGCGTCCGAATATCATGTGCAATATTGCTAATAGCCATGTCTAAAGTCTGCTTTTCACGCTTCATAATCAAGCGTGACTGCTCAACTTCTTGAAAGAGATGATTGATTTGCTTGTAAAGATGTAAAAAATCCTTGGAGAAAGTTGACACTCCGATTCTCTTCATACTTCCAGTCAGAATCTTGTCTTCAATCTGTTGGGTCAAGCTCATGAGTGCTAGATGATAGCGAATCAACCCTATCGTCAATAGGATAATAACCATTAGTAGCAAAGATAGTAAAATATAGATCATTGCTCATCTCCTTTTAACCGAACACCAACTCCCCAGATGGTTTCAATATACTCTTGCTCTGGATCTAGTTGGCTTAATTTTTTACGGAGATTGCTTAAATGAGTGTTGAGAGTATTGTCGCCTGGTAAATAAGTATCCTCCCAGACCAATTCATAGAGTTCTTCTTTCGTGAAAATTTTCTTAGGATGTCTCAACAAGGTTTGGAGAATCAAGCATTCTTTCTTAGCTAGGCGAATAGTTTCCTGGCAATTTTTGATTTCAAAACTATCTGCATCAAATTGAATATTTTTTAACTGTTGAATCAACTTGTCTGGATGTTCGATTTCAGCTGCTTGCTTGTCACTTTTTTGACGTAATTGTACCGTAACCCTGGCAAAAACTTCATCCAAATCAAAAGGCTTTACAATATAATCATTAGCACCATCTAAGAGATATTGGCTGATGAGCTTTTTATCGCTTAGGGCAGTTAGCATGATGACAGGAACTGAACTATCGTGTCTAATGGCTTTTAAAACTTGATCACCATTTTTACCCGGTAGCATAATATCTAACAAGATTAGATCAATGTCACCTTGTTCAAATCGTATCATTCCTTCAGTACCAGAAAAAGCCTGAATCACCTCATGCTCCTCAGAAAGAAGAGTTCTCAAAATTTCTTGAATCTCATTATTATCTTCAACGATAAGTATTCTAGCCATAAACACCAACCTTTCTAATAGTATTATATCATGTTTTTTTAGGAATTTCGGATAAAGAAAAACTCTCCTTCATGCTTAAATACGAAGAAGAGTTCATTAGCTATATTAAATTAAAGCTGTCAAAGCGGTGATAAGTCCAAAAACGATACCAGGTGCATTAGCTGCTGCCAAAGGGATATCTCGTTCTTTTTTAAAGAGACCGTAGTAAACCCAAAGACTGCAGTTAAGTGCAGCTACTGCCGGTTGGATAAAATTCCCTTTTTGACCCGCAAGATTGTTCATAATTTGTGGAATATAAGAGACATACATCATTACAGACATAAAGGTTGCAATCCAACCCAGTGTTTTCATTTGTTTTTCAGACATTTTCTTCTCCTTTCAAAAACAATTTCCATTATACACTTTTTTTAAAAATAATGAAGTTTAAAAAGCTATTTGTTAAAAACTTGTAAATTATCACAAGATTGTGATAAGAGAATTCGTAAAAATGGCGGTGGGACAGAAATCGATAGACAATGTCTCGATTTCGTAGTCCCAGCCCCGCGAGGATGATATTAGGAGCTTTTTGGAGTCTAAAAGACGAACAAAAGGTTCAATCAGCTACCGCGTCAAAGTTTGATTGCTAATAAAAAGTGAG
>NZ_JVKV01000083.1 GCF_001072375.1 Streptococcus pseudopneumoniae | reverse complement strand
GCGGCTAGTTTCCTAGTTTGCTCTTTGATTTTCATTGAGTATTAAAAGGTAGTCTAGCATTCAATTCTAATCAGAAATGTGATATACTTAGTAAGTAAAATTTTCAAAGAAGAGTGAGATGATAAAGGTGCAAGAACCAGTTAAATTATTCCAATACAATACTTTGGGAGCCTTGATGGCGGGACTTTACGGTGGAACCATGACCGTTGGTGAATTGCTTGAACATGGTGATTTAGGATTAGGAACCCTAGATTCTATCGATGGAGAATTGATTGTCTTAGATGGGAAAGCATACCAGGCTAAGGGTTCAGGTCAGAAACCTGAAATCGTTGAAGTTTCACCAGATGCCTTGATCCCCTATGCAGCAGTTGTACCCCACCAGGCAGAAGTTATTTTCCGTCAGCGTTTTGAAATGACTGATCAGGAACTTGAAAAACGTATTGAGTCCTATTATGATGGAGAAAATCTTTTCCGTTCCATCAAGATTCATGGTGATTTTAAGCATATGCATGTTCGTATGATTCCAAAATCAACAACTGAAACGAAGTTTGCTGAGGTTGCGACGCATCAGCCTGAATATAGCTGTGACAATGTCTCAGGAACTATCGTTGGTTTTTGGACACCTGAAATTTTCCATGGAGTTAGTGTTGCTGGTTATCATTTGCACTTCATTTCAGACGATCTAACCTTTGGTGGCCACGTGATGGACTTTGTCATCAAGGAAGGGATTGTAGAGGTGGGAGCTGTTGACCAGTTGGATCAACGTTTTCCTGTTCAAGACCGTCAGTATCTATTTGCTAAGTTTAATGTTGACGAGATGAAAAAAGATATCGAACAGGCAGAATAAAAGGAGTCATATATGAAAATTCATGTAATAATAACGATGCTGGCCTTATTTGCCATCCTCATTGCAGCAGTTTGGTACGCAAGAAAGAAATACAAGATTAATTTTGCAGTTTTAGGACTTGGGGCAGTTGCATTTTTTGCTTCTTCTCAAGTCTTGGAGAAAATCGTTCATCTCTTGGTTCTTCATCCACAAAAGGATGGGACAGTTCCACTCATGTCAGAAAATCCTCTTCTCTATGTGATTTATGGCATTTCTATGGCTGCTATCTTTGAAGAAACAGCTCGACTTATTTTCTTTAAATGGTTGGAGAAGAAAAGAACTTTGGAAGATTCAGATGCTCTTGCTTATGGATTGGGGCATGGTGGTTTAGAGTTGATCTATATCGGGATTGCAAGTTTACTCAATCTCTTCATCCTCTTTTCAGCAGTAGAATCTCAAAATCCAAACATTATGCAACTCTTGCCTGAAAGCACGCTTGCTACGATTAACAATCTAGCGGCATGGCAGATTTACCTTTTGGGACTTGAGCGAATCCTGGCCTTGCTTCTTCAAGTTGGCTTGACCTTCTGGGTTTATCAAGCAGTTCGCCAAAAGAAATGGATTTATCTAGTAGCGGCTTATGGTTTGCATGCCCTATTTGACTTGGCTCCGAGCCTATCTCAAGTTGGTTGGTTGTCAAATCCACTTCTAGTGGAGGTTATTCTTCTTGTAGAACTTCTGGCTTTTGTCTGGCTGACAAAATCTACATTTTGGAAAAAATCATCATAAAAAGAGGGAAACCTCTTTTTATTGTTCTCTGTTATCTCTGTTATTTGTCTGTTTATTAGCTCTTTGTAATTTTTTTCGCTTACCTAAAATTTAAAGAAGTGACTACTGCAAGCAGATAGGAATTAGTTTTTACAAACTGTGCTTGGATAAGCTGCTTACTGGAAGATATACTATTTACCACCTCAACATCAACTCTGTCTAAGACCACAAAAAAATAAATTTTTTTTATTTTCCTCTTGACATGGAACGCGTTCCAGAATGTAAAATGGTATCAAAGGTTGGGAATGCGCATTTAAACCGACCTATCACACGCTAGCGGATAAAGAAGAAAAGAGGACAAGATTATGACCATCAAACGTATTTTTTCAGATATGGACGGCACCCTTCTAAATTCTGAGGGCCGCGTTTCTAGCGAGAATAGCAAGGCTATCCGTGATGCCCAAATTCCTTTAACTCTAGTTTCTGCTCGGGCTCCCATGGAAATGCGAGAGGCTATAGAGGAACTCCAGTTGACTGGACCTCAAGTTGCCTTTAACGGCGGTTTGATTTATCAACTTGTGGAGGGGAAAGTCAAACCCCTTCATACAGATATCCTTCCTAGAAAGACAGCACAGACTATTTTACAGGCAGTGCGCAAGCATTTTCCACACATTAGTATAAGCTATTATGATATGACGCACTGGTATTGTGATACAATAGATGAAGGGATTCGCCTAGAGTACAGCATCACACGCCAGACACCGACCCTGCAAAACAAGGACGAGTTTCTAGCAGTCAAGGATAATACTTTCAAAATTATGATGATTGCCCTAGATAATAATGACTTATTGTCTTTGGAAAAATATTTACAATCACTGGACTTGGGTGATGTCAGCATTCTTCGATCTGGCCAGTACCATCTGGAAATTACCAGCAAAACCGCTAAAAAATCAAAAGGGATTGCCTATATTCTCAAAAAAGAGGGGCTTGATATGAGCCAGACTGCTGCCTTTGGTGATGGGCACAACGATATTCCAATGCTCGAGATGGTGGGTTATCCTATCGTGATGGACAATGCATTTCCTGACATCAAAGAGCTAGCTTATAAGGTTACGCGTAGTAATGATGATCACGGTGTCGGCTATGGCATACGTAAGTATCTTAAAAAATTGAACTAATCACGTGTTTGGAGGGCGACAATCCTCCCATAGAAAGAAAACAATGACAAATATTCGAAAAATTGCCAAACTGAGTGGCTATTCGGTTTCTAGCGTATCACGGGTTATTAATAACCATCCTCATGTTTCAGAGGAAGCTCGCCAGAAAATTTTGCAAGTTATGGAGGAATTGGACTATCGTCCCAACATCCTAGCTCAGGAATTAAGTTCGGGTTCGACTCGTAGGGTTGGTGTGGTTATTCCCTACACGACACTCCATCCATATTTCAGTCAGTTACTGAATGGGCTTTTGGATGCGGCCTTGGCTCATAACCACACCCTACTCATCCTACCTTCTCGATATGATATAGATTTGGAAAAAAATTACCTGGAGCAACTTCGAGGACGGGCCTTCGACAGTCTGATTTTCACCTCTCGCAGTGTTGATATAGAAACCATTGCTTCTTACGCTAAGTATGGCAACATTGTCTGCTGCGAGGAAGTGCAGGAACACAATCTAAGCAGCGTCTATGTGAACCGGATCCATGCCTGCAAGACAGCCTTCAACTGGATTAAAGACCAGGGAAAAAGCAAGATTGCTTTGCTATTTACCCGAAAAGACTTAAAAAGTTCTACTTATCGTCTAACCATGGAAGCTTATAAGGAAGTCTTTGGTGGGAAAGAGGAACCTCTGATTTTGGACGGAATTTCCACAGGAGAGGACGCTTATGAACAAGGAGACAGCTTGATTAAGCATGATTTAGACTGTATTTTTAGCAATGGAGATGATGTGGCAACTGGTGTAGTTCGTTACTATCAGGAGAAAAATCTTGAATTACCCTTGTTGATTGGCCAAGAAAAGCAATTGACAGGAGAGGTACTGGGGATTCCTACCATTGATAACAAATCCTACCAACTCGGTCAGGAAAGTTTCAAACAAGCACTCTCGGACGAAAAACGGACCATTATCCTACAATCGGAGTTTATCATACGATGATAAAATAGGCTCAAGCGACAACCGTCACTTGAGACCTGTTTTTCTTTTATACAGCATCCGTAAACAAACTAGGATGCAGATGCTTAGGCAGGCAATTAAAACCAGACGATAAGGATCAAACTCTGAGCTAGAACTAGATAGGTGCACCAAGTTGCCAGAGAGATAAAAGACTAGTACACTAACAAGATAGGCAATTCCCTGATAAATATTCCAAATAGTAAAGGGGTTGGGGCTAGCTGCCTGGTGTTTGACTAGGGAAATGTAGAGTCCCCATAGAGCTCCGACAGCTCCATTTAATACGCCCCAACCGATGCTCCAAAAGACTGTATAGGATGTAGCATCATGAGGAAGAAAGAATATCAAGAGAATCTCGCATCCCGTCATCACTAACAATATTGTGAAAAACAAAGAACGTCTTTTCTCAAAACAAGGACCTGCAAGAGCAAGGGCCAGTACATTTCCCAACAGGCTCATACTCGAATACAAAGATACAAGTTTAGCGGATAGGTGCAATACTTGTACCATATAGAGGACATTCATGGTTAAGGTTACATATAAAATCAAGCTATCTAAAAGTAGGATACGAAGATGGTGCCAGATTTGTTTTTTCAAAACCTGCCAATCCATTTGCCCTGTTTCTTGATGATTTTGAAACAAATGATAGTCTGTCTGTAACTGTTTCAAAAGGATAAACTGCAAGATTAGACTAACAAGTGCAATTCCCAGTAGGCAACGATAATGGAATGATGTTAGCTCCTTACCGATACAAAAGGAAATAAGGAGAGTATAAAAGCTCGTGACCAGCTGAAATAAACCTAAGTGACTGAGAAATTTTGCACGGGATTTTTCTTCTGTTACCAATAGTATCAAAGGATTCCAAGCCAGTCCAAAGCCTAGCTCCACGGTTATCTGATACAGAACTAGAAAAACAGTGTAGATAGAAAAAGTCACCCTTTCATAGGGAATTACCACTAATATTGCTATCAAACACAGCTTAGACAGTACACTCCACCGCATTAAGTCAAGGAGATTTTTCCTTCGCATCAGATAAGACAAGGGAATGCGGACAAGGGCAATAATGGGCAGCATGGTAATCAGCCAGCTATTTTGCAAATCACTAAAACCTAAAATCTGACTCATAAAAAGAATCATAAAGTCACCTGTGATGGTGATAGAGATAATTTGATTACTGAGGCTGAGCCCTACTATTCTAGATTGATACGATTTTTTCATGTGTTTTCCTTTCTTTGCCCATTATAAACCAACGTTTATCGCTTTTCTAGGAGTTCATGATGAAGAAATATGCACTTATGTTGCAAGGAGAAAGTATTTATGAAACTTTGGAACTATTTTAAAGAAACATCCAAGGAATTTTATTTAGAAGAATGTGGAATTGATGATTTTTCTAACTTTCCGTTTTACGATTATACTGTTTTTCAGGATTTTGTTATTCACTGGATTTGCGAAGGGAAAGGCTACTTGGAAGTTGATGGGCAAACCTATTCTTTGGAGAAAAATGATGGTTTTATCCTAAAAAAAGGACAAAAAGTGCGCTATTGGGCCAATCAAGAAGATCCTTGGACAACCTATTGGTTGGGATTTTCTGGTGAAAAACTGACCGAATACCTCCACAACACACAAGTATTTTCTGAGCCTGTTTGTCATTTTTGTAGTCATTTTCAAAGTAGGAAAATCATTGAAGACATTTGTCACAAAACGGCAGAAAATAAGCAAAAGGAAAGCTGGTACCGGATGCAAGTTTTTACCTTCCTCCACTATCTGCAGGAAGAACTTCCAGCAGAAATGCCACTGAGCACCATTCAATTCCCTGTCGAAAAAGCTGCACATATTTTGCTACAGCAGTATGCACAAGATATCTCCATTCAAGAGTTGGCATCTCAGGTCGGACTCAGTCGCAGTACCTTGTTTCGTCAGTTTAAGAAACATTACCATAAATCTCCTCAGCAATTTCTCCTTGAAACCCGTCTGCTAAAGGCAAGAACTTTCCTAACTGATACAGATTTGTCTATAAAAGAAATTACCATGGAAGTCGGATATCAGGATCAGCTAGTCTTTTCAAAGGCTTTTAAGAATTTTTTCTCTATAAGTCCTAAATTTTATCGTCAAGGCTGGGAAAATCATCCAACTGATTAGAATACATCCTATTTAGGATGGTCTTATTGGTTACTTCAAGTTCAGATAGATTCGATAAAAAAAATTTTTTTAAACTGCATCCCAAAAGTTAGACAGTATACATCTAATTCTTGGGGTGTTTTTATTCACATCATTCATTTGAAAAAGCTAACCAAATCATCGAAAAATAGAGCTAAAAATGGTATAATGGAATGAATTTTATAAAAGGATTAGAAAAATGACCGTATTAGATAAACTAAAAGAAACCTTAGAAGGAATCGATATTCGATTCGATGAACCGCTAAAAACTTATACCTATACCAAAGTTGGAGGGAAGGCAGATTATTTAGTTTTTCCACGCAATCGCTATGAGATGGCTCGTGTGGTAAAATTTGCCAATCAGGAAAATATTCCTTGGATGGTTCTTGGAAATGCAAGTAACATTATCGTCCGTGAGGGTGGAGTGCGTGGTTTTGTAATCATGTGTGACAAGCTTAATAATGTTTCTGTTGATGGCTATACCATTGAGGCAGAAGCTGGAGCTAACTTGATTGAAACCACTCGTATTGCCCTCCGTCATAGTTTAACTGGTTTTGAGTTTGCTTGTGGAATTCCAGGAAGCGTCGGTGGTGCTGTCTTTATGAATGCCGGGGCTTATGGTGGTGAGATTGCTCATGTTCTCCAGTCTTGTCAAATCTTGACTAAGGAAGGTGAAATCGAAACCTTGTCTGCTAAAGACTTGGCCTTTGGTTATCGTCATTCAGCCATTCAAGCATCAGGAGCAGTAGTCCTATCTGCTAAGTTTGCCTTAGCTCCAGGTAATCACCAAGTCATCAAACAAGAGATGGATCGCTTGACCCACCTTCGTGAACTCAAGCAACCTTTAGAGTATCCTTCTTGTGGTTCAGTCTTTAAACGTCCGGTAGGTCATTTTGCGGGACAATTGATTGCAGAAGCGGGTTTGAAAGGATATCGTATTGGTGGCGTAGAAGTTTCAGAAAAGCACGCAGGCTTTATGATTAATGTTGCTGATGGAACTGCTAGAGATTATGAAGACTTGATTGAGTCTGTCATTGAAAAGGTTAAAGAACACTCAGGTGTTACTCTCGAGCGAGAAGTTCGTATCTTGGGTGAACATGAGTAATTACTAGAAATAGCTTAGCTGCTACTAACTAGAATGTCGAGGGGGTGAAAGCCTATCGGTAGCGAAGATGCATGCAGGAGGTCTAACTCCCTGCA
>NZ_JVKV01000082.1 GCF_001072375.1 Streptococcus pseudopneumoniae | reverse complement strand
TTTTTGATGTGAATTAGCCAAGACTAGACCAATGATCCCCAAAACGAGACCTACTATTGGAGATAGCAAACCAAGGACGATAGATAGGATACCTAAAACAAGTGATGGTTTTTTCTTTTCTTTCATCTTCAAAAAACTCCTTATATTTTATACTAACAATTATACCATAAAAAGCCAAGACTTTATATTAAATATATGTGACAAGATTTTCACATTGTTAATTAGATTTCACCTTCCCTGTCCAAGAATCCAATCCGTAAGAGAGAATATAGATTTCTGAGAAACCTTGTTTTTTCAAAAACAGTGCTGCGTTTGTGACACGTTGCGCACGTTGGTTTTCATAGAGGAGGACAGGTTTATCCTTGCGAAGAGCTGCAAGACTTGTCTTCAATTGACTTGAAGGAATATTACGAGCTCCGAGGATATGTTTTCTGTGGAAGTCAGCTGGATCACGCAAATCAATCAACTGACCTGTACGAATCAAAGACTCAAACTCTGCATTGTCTACAATTTTCGCTGCACGACGAATGCGAAGATAGTTGTATCCCATCCAAGCCAACATCGCTATAATAAGTCCCCATAATACCCAAGTTACCATATTACCTAATCTCCATTTTTTTCTAAATAGTCTAATTCTAGTTTGTGCTCTCTGCGAAGAACAGTCTCCGCTTCAAGATAATCCAGCTTGTCCATCAAGCCTGCATCATAGATTCGAGATAGCTCGATCTTCATCAGTTCAATGTCATAGAGACGTTTTCCCATATAGACAATGATACCAAACTGTTTGAGAAATTGTTGCACATCGTAGAGTGTTTTCATAGCTTTCATTTTAGCAAATAATCAGAGTTTTTTCAATAGTTCCCTAATAGTTCGGGGTAGGTTTCCTTTTTTCACGATTATCTGAATTTCTTTACACTATGACAAAGAAGAAAACCTAGAGTCATTCCAACGATATTTTGCATGAGATTTGGAATGATTTCTGGAATAGCTGCACCCCAACCATTCATCCAGGCTGATGCCAAGGCATAACCAGCTACCATGAATAAAGTCGCTAAGACTAAGCCTAGCCATTGCCATTTCCCTTTAAAACCTGCAAAATAGCCTTGTAAACCATGGTTAATTAAGCTAAAAATCATCCACTGAGGGTAGCCTGAAATGAGATCAATAAGAAATCCTGCTAAACCTCCAACAATGGCCCCTTCACGACTGCCAAAGTAAAAGGCTGTGAAGAAGACTCCAACGTCCAAAAGTGTTAGAAATCCAGTTGGTGTCGGGATTTTTATAAAATACCCCAATACGACAGAACTAGCTGCCAAGATGGATACTAGGGCAATTTTAGTTGTTTTGGTTTGCTTCATATTGTCTCACTCCATATTGATCTGCTTGTGCAATGGCACGGTAAACAAAGGCTTTGGAAGTTTCAATTGCTGGCAATAATTCCTCTCCCTTGACTAACTGACTAGCAATACTTGATGCAAAGGTACATCCTGCACCAGCATTTTGTCCTTCTAAGACTGGATTCTCAAGAATGGTAAAATTCTCCCCATCATAAAAGACATCCACAGCCTTATCCTGACTGAGGCGATTTCCACCCTTGATAATCACTGCTGGTGCACCCAAGTCATGTAATTTCTGCGCTGCAGCCTTCATATCTTCCAGACTTTCAATCTTTTGGCCTGCAAGCAACTCTGCCTCAGGAAGATTCGGAGTAATCACTGATACATAAGGGAAAAAGCGAATCAACTCTTGACAGAGCTCACTGACTGCAACGTCGTGCGTTTCCTTACAAACCAATACAGGGTCCAAGACGACAGGAACTCCTGATCTTTCCTTAATGAAATTCAAAGCTTTTTCAGCAACACCGACTGTCGGCAAGAGACCAATCTTAATCCCTCCAAAGTCTACACTTTTAAGACTATCCAACTGTTGTTGGAAAATAGTCTCATCCGTCGGAAAAACCTCAAAACCATTTTCTGTCAAAGCAGTCAAGCAGGTCATGGCTACAAATCCATGCAAACCATTCAAAGTATAGGTGGCAAGGTCAGCTGCCAATCCACCACCACTAAAAATATCATTTCCTGAAAGTGCTAAAATACGATTATTCTTCATAAGAAATCTCCTTCAAATACAATCCATTAGGTGCTGCAGTTGGTCCTGCCAACTGTCTGTCTTTTTTCTCCAAGATGAGGTCAATCTGTTCAACTGGCATACGGTTGTTGCCAATTTTAAGCAGAGTTCCGACCATATTTCGAATCTGCTTATAGAGGAAGCCATTGCCTGAGAAGGTAAAGGTCAAGAACTGCCCTGTTTCATCAACCCTAAGACTAGCTTCCGTGATCGTTCTTACCTTATCTTCCACACTAGTCCCTGATGCCGTAAAACCAGTAAAGTCATGTGTTCCCTCGAGTTTTTTTACAGCAAGCTGCATACGCTCCACATCTAGCGGATATGGATAATGGGTCGCATAATGGCGACGCATAGGATTTTTAGGACGTCCTCTATCCACGATAAACTCGTAGGTCTTGCTATGCTTGGCATAACGGCAATGAAAATCATCAGCCACAATCTCAATCGAAATTACATCGATATCTTCAGGACTTTGAGTATCGAGAGCGAAGCGAAGCTTTTCCTCATTCATCTGATAGGGAAGGTCAAAGTGGATAACCTGCCCTAGCGCATGAACGCCACTGTCCGTTCGCCCTGCACCATGGATGGTAATGGCCTGCCCCTTATTTAATTTGGTTAAAGTTTTTTCAATTTCCTCCTGAACACTACGCGCGTGAGGTTGCCGTTGAAAGCCGGCAAAAGCGTAGCCATCATAGGAAATTACAGCTTTATATCTAGTCATGTATCTATTTTATCAAGAAAATTTCTCTGCAACAAGTTTGAAAACCAAAAATTGTACGGGTACAGTTCTCGGTGTCATCTAGTCCTTACCTAGGTTTTCTCATTATGTATTTACGTTCTGGAACTTCAACGGTTTGAACAATTTCAAATCCCTCTTTGTGGTAGAGGTCTCTAGCTATTTGATTTGACTCAAAAACCGTTAGGGAAATACTTTCTATTTCTTCATTTTCAAACATTTCTTGAAGAAAGTACTGGAAAGTTTTTCGACCTATTCCTTTTCCCTGCTTCTGTGGAGCTATGAGAAATCTTCCAATATGAAGATTTTTATCTTCTAGTTTGATTTTCTGGATGATGCCTACAAACTCTTCTCCAGTAAAAATGGAAAAAATCCCTTCCATCTTTTGCAAGGATTGGGCAATCAAGGGATAAGAAATCTTTGGTCCCATCCATTGCTTCTGAAAACTTTCTCCCAAAGCATTAGACCACTGACAAATGAGTTGGGCATTTTCTGACTGAAGTCCTTTTTCAAAGTTAATTTTCATATTTGTTCCTAAAACTTCTCCTATATCCAACTATTATACTCTTTCTCTTATTTTTTCCGAATAAATAAGTATGATTCATCTTTATTTTTTTCTTGTTGGAACGATTCTTGCTTCCTTTCTAGGCTTAGTCATCGATCGCTTCCCTGAACAATCCATAGATTTTCCTGCTAGCCACTGTGATTCTTGTCAGACTCGTTTGAGACCACTGGATTTGATTCCGATTGTGTCCCAGATATTCAATCGCTTTCGCTGTCGCTATTGCAAGGCTCGCTATCCTGTTTGGTATGCCCTCTTTGAGTTGTGCTTAGGACTGCTCTTTCTAGCTTTCTCTTGGGATTTTCTAACTTTGGGGCAAGTCATCCTAATCAGCGCTGGTCTGACCTTGGGCATCTACGACTTTCGCCATCAGGAGTATCCTTTACTGGTATGGATTTTCTTTCATCTACTTCTAATGGCTTGCTCTAGTTGGAATCTAATCATGGCTTTTTTCTTGATTCTTGGAATCATTGCTCATTTCATCGATATCCGCATAGGGGCAGGAGATTTTCTCTTTCTATCTTCTTGTGCCCTAGTTTTTACACTTACAGAAATACTGATTCTCATTCAATTTGCTTCTACAACCGGCATTCTAGTCTTTCTCCTGCTAAAGAAAAAGGAAAGACTTCCTTTTGTGCCTTTCCTCTTACTTGCTGCTTGCGTGATTATTTTGGGTAAGCTACTGCTTCTCGGATAAAGTCAGCGATTTCTGCTACTTGTCCTTCATGCAGAGCCTTAACAATCTTGGAACCGACGATAACACCGTCTGATACAGCATTGAAGCGTTCTACATCAGTCTGAGTGGATACACCAAATCCTGTTAAAACTGGAATGTCAGCCACTTGATGAAGTTGAGCCAAGTGCTTGTCCAAATCATCTCGGTAATTTCCTGATTTCCCTGTCACCCCGTTGATAGCAACGGCATAGATAAAACCTTCTGCACCTTCAATGAGTTCCTTTTGACGCTCAATTCCTGTAGTCAAGCTTACTAGAGGAATCAAGGCAATGTCTGTATCTGCCAAATAAGGCTCCACAAAGTTAGCATGCTCATGAGGCAGGTCTGGGATAATCAAGCCCTTAACTGCTGTATCTGCCAAATCTTTGACAAATTTCTCCACACCGTACTGAAAGAGAGGGTTAAAGTAGGTCATGATGACAAGCGGAACTTCTGTTTGAATGGTTTTCAAGATTTCAACCAAAGCCTGGGTAGAAGTTCCGCGAGCTAGACTGCGCAAGCCTGCTTCTTCAATAACAGGTCCATCTGCAACAGGGTCTGAAAAGGGAATGCCCACTTCAATGGCTGAAACACCCAAGTCTTCTAAAAAGTGAATTGTTTCACCGAGACCAGCCAAACCTTTTTCATGGTCTCCAGCCATGATATAGGGAACGAAAATTCCCTTTCCTGCTGCTTTAATTGCATTCAATTTTTCTGTTAGTGTCTTAGGCATGAGCTTCTCCCTTCTTTGCTGCGTCTGCTTCCAAGCGGTCTTTAACTTGAACTACATCTTTGTCCCCGCGACCTGATAGACAGACAATCATAGACTTGTCTGGGCCAAGTTCTTTGGCCAATTTCACCGCAAAGGCGATAGCGTGACTAGACTCCAAAGCTGGGATAATCCCTTCCACACGAGACAAAAGTTGGAATCCTTCCAAGGCTTCCTCATCTGTCACAGGAACATAGGTCGCACGCTTGATATCGTGGTAATGAGAATGTTCTGGACCGATACCAGGGTAGTCTAAACCTGCCGAGATAGAGAAGGCTTCTAAGATTTGTCCATGGGCATCTTGGAGAACATCCATGAGCGAACCGTGGAGAACACCTGGTCTACCCTTGGTCAAGGTTGCTGCATGATGCTCTGTATCCACACCTAGTCCTGCCGCTTCAGCTCCATACATAGCTACAGATTCATCTTCCACAAATGGATGGAAGAGACCAATAGCATTAGAACCTCCACCAACACAGGCTACTAGGGCATCTGGCAAATCTTGCCCTGTCAAGTCACGGTACTGTTGTTTGGCTTCTCGACCGATAACACTTTGGAAATCACGCACAATTTCTGGAAAAGGATGAGGCCCCAAGGCAGAACCAAGGATATAGTGGGTATCATCGATGTTGGCCACCCAAGAACGAAGGGCTGCATTGACCGCGTCTTTGAGTACGCGCGAACCATCTGTTACAGCTTCCACCTTGGCTCCCAAAAGTTCCATACGGAAGACATTGAGGGCTTGACGTTTAACATCTTCCTCACCCATATAGATAGTACATTCCATGTTGAAAAGGGCTGCAGCTGTTGCAGTTGCTACACCGTGCTGACCGGCACCAGTTTCAGCGATAATTTTCTTTTTGCCCATGCGTTTAGCGAGAAGAACTTGTCCCAAGGCATTATTAATCTTGTGTGCACCTGTATGGTTGAGGTCTTCACGTTTGAGGTAAATCTTGGCTCCACCAATATGCTGGGTCAAGTTTTTTGCGTAGTAAAGAGGTGTTTCACGTCCTACATACTGGCGCAAAAGTTGGTTTAACTCTTCTTGGAAACTTGGATCTGCCTGACTTTCACGATAAGCTTCTTCCAACTCCAATACTGCTGTCATCAATGTTTCTGGGACAAAACGTCCACCGAATTTTCCGTAAAATCCTTCTTTATTTGGTTCTTGATATGCCATGTTTTACCCTCTCTATAAATCTTCTAATCTTTTCCTGATCTTTTTGTCCGTTTGATTCTACTCCACTTGATACATCTACTGCATAGGGAGTAAAGTGTTGAATAGCTTCTTTTACATTATCCTCATTGAGCCCACCTGCGATGAAAAAAGGCTGGGCTAGTTCTGTCGTATCCAGTTGCCCCCAGTCAAAGGTCTGGCCACTCCCTGCCACAGGTGCATCGAAGAGTAGATAATCTGCCTGAGAATTGGGTACATGCCCATCCCCATCTACTTGAACAGCCTGAATGCTAGCACAAGGTAAATTCTCAAACAAATCATCCGCCACCTGACCATGAATTTGAACTAAGTCCAAACCAACTTTGTCAATCGCTTCTAGTAATTCTGACCGACTTGGTGAAACAAATACACCAACCTTTTTCACATTAACAGGAATGAGTGTTGCCAGCTCCGCAGCCTGTTCCAAGGTCACCTGTCTTTTGCTAGGAGCAAAGACAAAACCAATGTAGTCTGCTCCAGCCGACACTGCTACCTCTACTGCTTCTTTGGTCGATAGTCCACAAATCTTAACCTTTGTCAATCTGCAACTCCTTGATTCTCTGGGCGACATCTTCCGCTTGCATGAGAGCTGTTCCTACCAAAATTCCGTTAAAGTAGGGTGCAACTCGTTTCGCATCTTCTTCTGTAAAAATAGCAGATTCAGAAATGTACAAGCAATCGTCCTTAAAGTATTGGGACAAGTCTACGCTAGTCTGCAAGTCAACTTCAAAGGTAGTCAAATTACGATTATTCACACCGATAATTTGAGCTCCAAGGCGGTGGGCTACTTCTAGTTCTGCTAAATTATGAGTTTCCACTAACACTTCTAGTCCAAGCTCTGTCGCATAGTCATACAGTTCCTTGAGGCGTTCTTCTGATAAAGCAGCTACGATGAGCAAGATAACTGTCGCACCTGCATTGCGAGCACGGATGATTTGCTTTTCATCGATAATAAAATCCTTGTTTAAAGTCGGAATCTGTACCTGACTGGAAATCTCACGAAGGTTATCCAAATGACCTTTGAAGAAAACCTCATCTGTCAGAACAGAAATCATAACCGCACCGTTAACCTCGTAAGTCTGGGCCTGTTGAACGATATCCACATCCAGATTGATATCACCCATACTTGGACTCGCCTTCTTGACCTCTGCAATGATTTGCAAACGCTCCTGATGGTTTTTCAAATATTCAGCCAAACGATAGCTTGCTCGCAGGGGCTGAAGTTCCTCTCGTTCCATCGTTTCAACTTCACGCGCCTTTTGCTCTAGGATACGTGATAAAAATTCCTGACTCATCTTTGATACTCCTGTAATAGTCGAAGTTTTTCAAGGGCCTTACCACTGGCAATTACTTGACGTGCCATTTCAACTCCGTCTTTGATACTATCTACCTTACCATTGGCGTAGAATCCTAGGCCTGCATTTAAGACTGTTGTTTCCAAGAATGGACTTGGTTCGTTATTAAGAACGCTGACAAGGATGGCTGCATTCTCATGAGCATTACCACCACGAATGTCCTCAATGGCAATGCGTTCCATTCCCAAATCTTCTGGAGTAAAAGTTGACAAAGTAATTTCTCCATTTTCAAGAAGGGCAATGCTGGTAGTACCATTCAAACCAGCTTCATCCAACCCTTCTGGGCCAGCTACTACAATAGCACGTTTGCGACCCATGTTTTTCAAAACCTGAGCAGTACTTTCCAGAAGTTCTGGACGACTGATTCCTAGAAGCTGTGTTTCCAAGACCATTGGGTGAATGAGTGGACCTGTCAAATTCATGATGGTTGGAATTCCCAATTCCAAGCGTGCTGGCATGATATATTTCATAGCTGGATGCATGTTTTTTGCAAAGAGAAAGACAATTCCTGTTTGATCAAATACCTTACCCAATTGTGCTGGCTTGAGGTCAATATTGATTCCCAAAGCTTGCAAGACATCTGCTGAACCAGATTTAGAAGATATAGAACGATTTCCATGTTTAGCCATGTGGATGCCACCACCTGCTAAGACAAAGGCTGCAGTTGTAGAAATGTTAAAGCTAAATGACTTATCTCCACCCGTACCACAGTTATCCATAGCATCTTGAATGTTGGTTGGAATGTGTTGAGCATGTCCTCTCATAACTTGAGCGAGGGCTGTTCTTTCTTCAGGTGTTTCTCCCTTCATCTTGAGAGCTAACAGTAGAGAAGCGATTTGTGCTTCTGTCACTCGCCCTGTTACGATGCGTTCGATCACATCTGTCATCTCAACACTTGATAAATCTTCAAAGTTCGCTAATTTTTCAATAATTTCTTTCATTTTGTGTTCCTCACTTTACAACTTTCTCGATAAAATTCTGAATAGAAGATAGGCCATCTGGCGTTCCAATACTTTCTGGATGATACTGCAAGCCATAAATCGGCAAGGTTTTGTGTTGAATCCCCATAATAGCTTGGTCATCTATCGAACGAGCTGTCACTTCAAACTCTTCTGGCATCTCTTCAATTAAAATACTGTGGTAACGCATGACTGGACTATTATTCTCGATTCCTTGATAGAGAACGGAAGGAGTCTCAAATCGAATCTGACTCTGCTTGCCATGCATGACTTTTGGAGCCAAGCCCAACTTGCCACCAAAGACTTCCGCGATGGCTTGGTGTCCCAAACAAATTCCTAGAATCGGTTTCTTACCTGCAAAATCACGAATCATTTCTTCCATCTTCCCAGCATCAGCTGGCCAACCTGGACCAGGAGAAAAGACCAGTCCATCTGCCTTTGTAGCTTCTTCATAAAGGTTTGGATCATCATTTCTCAAAACCTGAATTTCTGCGAAATTCCCGATGTATTGGGCTAGGTTATAAGTAAATGAATCATAATTATCAATCAATAAAATCATGGTCTTAGTTCTCCCATTCTAGTCATAGATTTAGCTTTGTTAATGGTTTCTTGGTATTCATTCTGAGCGATAGAATCATAAACAATTCCTGCACCAGCCTGTACGTAGGCTGTTTTACTTTTTAGAATCATGGTTCGAATTGCAATGGCAAAGTCCATATCTCCAGTTGCTGAAAGGTAGCCGATAGCTCCGGCATAAACGCCTCGCTTCTCTGTTTCCAACTCATAGATGCGTTTCATAGCACGAATCTTAGGGGCCCCAGAAACTGTTCCAGCCGGAAGAGTCGCCTTCAAGGCATCCATGGCAGTCAGTTCTGGCAACAAACGACCTTTAACCACGCTAGTCAAATGCATGACATATCGGAAAAGTTCGACTTCCATATACTTGGTTACTTGGACACTTGCTGTCTCAGCAATTCGACCAATATCATTACGTCCCAAGTCTACTAGCATTCGGTGTTCTGCCGTTTCCTTTTCATCAGAGAGTAAATCACCTGCTAAAGTAGCATCTTCTTCATCATTGGCACCTCTAGGTCGCGTACCTGCAATCGGATTGGTTGTTACAATGCCGTTTTTTACGGAAACCAAGCTCTCAGGACTAGCTCCAATGATTTGATAATCTCCAAAATCATAAAAGTAGAGGTAATTTGATGGATTTGTCACTCGGAGATTTCTGTAGAAGTCAAAAGGATTTCCAGTTACTTCTGCGGAGAAACGCTGACTGAGCACGCATTGGAACATATCTCCATTGCGAATCAAGTCGCGAGCTGTTTCTACCATCTCTTCAAATTTCTGAGGTGCAATATGTGGTCTAAACTGAAGTGGTGAAACGTCCAAATCTTCAAATTCATTTGGCGCAGGGATTTTCAACTCTTCTAAAACTTGATCTAAAGCCGCTTCTAGTTCATCATTGCTTCGATCACTGTAGAGAGCATCCTCTATGATATGAATTTTTTCTTTCTTGTGGTCAAAAACTATGTAACTTTCATAGACGAAGAAATGCATATCTGGCGTCCCAATCGTATCCTCAGGAAGCTGGCCAATTTCTTCATAGAGAGAAATCATATCATAGCCAACAAAGCCGATGGCTCCACCACCAAAAGGTAGGTCTGAATGGTGCTGGCTCTTATGAGTCACCTCATAGAGGAAATCCAAGGGATCACGATCAATCACCTGACCATTTTGATAAAGAACTCCATTTTCGAACTTAATCTCAAAAACTGGATTATAAGCCAAAATAGAAAATCGAGCATTTTCCTTTTCTCTTGGGATACTTTCAAGTATGACCTTGTGTTGTCCATTTAAGCGCATATACGCCAAGATTGGTGATAAAACATCTCCATGAATGATTCGTTCCATTGTATTTTCCCTTTCAGTCAATAATTTATAGACTTTTAGTCTTAATTTCTTACCTTTTTCTATTTCCCTTAAATAGTGCGGACGGGAGGTAAAATTATCCAGTGGATGATTTTAGAAAACCATGAAATGAAAGACCTAATTTTTGAGCTCCTCGCTCATTCATTTCTAGGCTCAGGCTAAAATAGTTCCCCGAACTATTTTACTCTCAAAAATTCCGTCCTAGAGAAGCATCTTTGCTTCTTTAGGATACCACCATGGCGGGAAACATCTTTTAGAAACTCACTTCGTTCGTAAATATTCTATAACGATCTATTTATTGAAAATATCTAAAAAATCAATCGCAATATCTGAGGTAAATATATAAAAATCCCCACGCAAAATAACTTGCGTGAGGACGAAATTCGCGGTACCACCTCAATTATAGGATTTCTCCTATCTCTCATTCCTGTCTCAGAACCTTCTTGTAACAGGCTGTGCGATAAAGGGCACTCCCTTGAGAATCATGTTTTCTTCTCTCTTTTTCAGATGGACCCAACCTTACAGTATTCTCTGCTTGTTTTCAGCAACCACAAGCTCTCTGTGAGAGAAATCTCTGTATCTTTTCCATCTTTTATTTTTTAGCTTCAAGGTAGTCTGCAATAGCAGCTACGTCCTTGTCTCCACGACCAGAGACATTGATGACAATAATCTCATCTTTACTTAGTTTTGGTGCTCGTTTGACTGCTTCTGCGATAGCATGGGAGCTTTCAATAGCTGGGATAATTCCTTCAGTCTTGCTAAGTAAAAGCAAGGCTTGGACAGCTTCTTCATCAGTCGCTGCAACATATTCTACACGACCAGAGTCTTTAAAGAAGGCGTGTTCTGGTCCAACCCCTGGATAGTCTAAACCAGCAGAGATAGAGTAAACAGGTGCAACATTTCCATCTTCACCAAAGACTGCATAGGTCTTCATTCCATCGACAATTCCGACACTACCCTTGGTCATTGTTGCCGCGTGTTTGTCGGTATCTAAACCGTGACCAGCAGCTTCTACCCCAACCAATTTAACTTCTTCATCAGCTACATACTGTGAAAAGGCACCGATGGCATTAGAACCACCACCCACACAGGCAATGACGTAGTCTGGCAAACGTCCTTCTTTTTCCAAGATTTGACGACGTGATTCTTCACTGATTACTTTTTGGAATTCATGAACAATCGTTGGGTAAGGGTGCGGACCTACAGCCGAACCTAAAACGTAGAAAGCATCAAGGTCATTCATCCATGCTCCAAAGGCTGCATCAACTGCATCCTTCAGTGTACGAGTTCCCGTTTCAACTGAGTGAACAGTCGCTCCCATCATCTCCATACGGAAGACGTTGAGACGTTGACGTTCCACATCTTCTGCCCCCATATAGACATCACATGCCATACCAAATTTGGCTGCAGCTGCAGCTGTCGCAACACCGTGCTGACCAGCTCCTGTCTCTGCAATCACACGTTTTTTACCCATGCGTTTAGCAAGAAGGATTTGTCCAAGGACATTGTTAAGTTTGTGTGACCCAAGGTGGTTAAGATCTTCACGTTTAAGATAAATCTTAGCCCCACCTAAATATTCCGTCAAACTTTCTGCAAAATAGAGCGGAGTCTCACGACCTGAATAATCTTTCAAGTAATGACGATATTCTGCCGAAAATTCTGGATCGTCCTTGTATTTATCAAAAGTCACTTCCAACTCATCTAATAAAGCCTGAATTGGTTCTGGTACAAAACTACCACCAAACTGTCCGAAATATCCTTTTGTTGTCATAAAATTTTCCTCCTTCTGTATGAATCCGACTTTTTGTTTACTTTTAGTAGTAGGCAAGAAGCTGTAGATAGAACTAAAGTTCATCAAAGCTACTTAACGCCCTAATAAAAGATAAACAAAATGACGGATAGAAAAAAGCCCACACACGGAATCTATTTCCATGTGAGGGCGTTTGTAACGCGGTACCACCTCAATTGTAAAGAGAATATCCCCTTTACATCTCTGCCTTGTCTAACAACAAGTTGCACTGTAAGGTGTGCCTACCGAATTTTCATTGTTTCAAATTCACTTTTAAAATCAGCCCAATTTCACTAGTTCCAACCACCTGTTCACAGTAACCACAGGCTCCCTGAAGATTAAAAATAATTACTTTTCTGATTTGTTGAGTTAATTATATGTTATTGTTTTTTCTTTGTCAACCATTTTCACTAATTTTTTACTAATTTTTTTAATTATTTTTGTGAAGCGCCTAGAACTTCTTCAGAAACTCTGACAAAAGTCTCAATGATATAATCTACTTCTTCATCCGTTAATTTGGTGTGAAGTGGTAGTGTAATCTCATTTACAAAGTAGGCATAAGCCTTAGGATAGTTTGCCATATCAAAGCCAAGATTCTTATAAGCTGTCAAAAGTGGAAGCGGTTTGTAGTGAACGTTACTTGCGATTCCAGCCTTGGCCAATTCTTGGATGATTTGGTTGCGTTGCTCGAGACTAGCACCTTCTACATGGGTAACGTAAAGGTGACGGCAAGATTCAACAGTATCTGTCTCATGCGCCAATGGGTGAATACGAGTTCCTGCAAATCCACGGTCATAGCGAGTTACGATTTCTTTACGACGTTGAAGCAAGCCATGATAACGATCCAATTGTACCAAACCAATTGAAGCCATGATATCCGTCATGTTGCACTTGTAGGCAGGAGTTACGATATCGTATTCCCATGAACCCAGTTGCATCTTGGCTAGCGCATCTTTTGTTTGACCATGAAGAGATAGGATTTGGAATTCCTTGTACATTTCTTCATCATCAATAGCTGGATTAGCTTTCCAAGTAGCACTTCCTCCTTCAGCAGTTGTGAAGTTCTTAACTGCGTGGAAAGAGAATGATGTAAAGTCAGCAATGGAACCAGCTGCTTGTCCTTTATAAGTTGAACCCAAAGCATGGGCACTATCAGATACTACAACAATACGATTAAAGACTTTTTGCCACTTGCTAGCAGCTGTAAAGAGGTCACGTTTTTTCTCGACAACTTGGAACAAACGGTCATAGTCACAGATAATCCCTGCAAGTTCAACTGGGATGATAACCTTTGTCTTCTCAGTGATCGCTTGTTCAAGCTTGTCATAGTCCATTTCAAAGGTATCACCTTGGATATCAACCATTACTGGTGTAGCACCTACGTGAGTTATAACGCTACATGATGCTGTATAAGTCATAGCTGGAACGATAACTTCATCGCCAGGGCCCACTTCAAGCACGCGCAAGATCAATTCAAGAGCTGCTGTTGCAGAGTTGAGGCAGACTGTCTTAGATGTCTGAGTATAGGCAGATAGACGACGCTCCAATTCTTTTGTCTTTGGACCTGTTGTAATCCAACCAGAACGGAGGGTATCTGCTACTTCAGCAATTTCTGCTTCGGTAATATCAGGTGGTGAAAATGGAATATTATACTTTGTCATTGTTTTACTCCTTTGATCGGTTTCAATCTTGTGACTACTTTATTTTAAAACTTCAAATACAGTCTGGAACATGATCTTGATATCTCCGAAGAAATTAAAATCACGTAGGTAGGCTAGATTATAGTGCATCTTTTCTGGAAGGACTCTTTCGACATAAGCTTGGTCGACCGACATACCTTTTGCAGTCATTTGACTGATAATGGCATCCTCGTCCTTATAATTAATGCTGGCAAGCGATGTAATCCCTGCTGGCAAGAGCAAGGTAGCCATCATTTCAGGGCTGTACTGCTCAGTATAGCGTGGTACTTCTGGACGAGTTCCCACAAAGGACATCTCTCCTTTGAGAACATTGACCAATTGTGGAAGTTCATCCAAACGAACACGGCGAATGAAATTTCCAACTTTGGTGATGCGGCTGTCATTGGCAGAAGTTACTAGACTTCCTTTCTTGTCCGCATCGGTCACCATGGTCCGGAATTTCCAAATCTTGAAATGTCGGTTGTACTGGGTTACCCGTACCTGCTTGTAAATGACTGGACCCTTGCTATCTAGCTTGATCCAAATGCTTAGAATCAGAAATACGGGTGAGGTCAAGATTAACAAGACCAAGGCTAGAACCAAATCTAGACAACGCTTGAGAATCAGAGATCCTTTTCTTTTAGAAACAAGCTGGTAGTATGGTTTTACCTCGCTCAATTGCATTTCTTGAGGTAACTCATCCCATTTCAGCATGCACATTCTCCTCTGTTTTTTATATATAATCTTTATTAACATTCTACATTATACCACAAAATGAAAGAGGCAATACAAGAAATCTGTGATTTAAAGGAATTCTTCCTTAGGAAAGAGCTCCTGCCTGCAAACTATACATCTTGTGATAGTTTCCACCTAATGCTAGGAGTTCCTCGTGGGTTCCACTTTCGATGATACGTCCCTTATCTAGGACATAGATACAATTAGCATCCTGAATAGTAGAAAGACGATGGGCAATGGCAATGGTGGTTCGACCCTGTCTCATCTTGGCTAGGGAATTTTGGACCAAGGCTTCTGTTTCAGAGTCGATATTGGCTGTCGCTTCATCCAAAATCAGAATTTTCGGTTGACTGGCAACGGTTCTAGCAAAGGCAAGAAGCTGACGTTGACCAGTGGAGAAACTCGAACCACGCTCAGATACAGGGGCTTCATAACCTAAAGGAAGATCCTGAATGAAGGAATCTGCGTCGACAAATTCTGCTGCAGCCTTGACTTGGTCATCGCTGATATCTTGGTACATGGCGATATTGGACTTAATGGTCCCATGATAGAGGAAGGGGTCCTGTAGAACCAAACCGATGTTTTTTCTCAGCTCCTCTTGACTATACTCTCGAATATCCACACCATCTAGGAGAACCCGACCTGACTGGAATTCATAAAAGCGCATGAGAACATTAATGATAGATGATTTTCCTGATCCAGTATGTCCGACAAAGGCAATGGTTTCACCTTTATTGACGGTAAAGGAAATATCATCGAGAATTTGGTGTTTTCCATCATAAGAGAAGGACACATGCTCAAAGCGGATATTCCCTTCTTGAATCTTGGATTGGCCATTTTCTTGGACCGGTTCATAGTTGGACTCATCGATCAGTGCAAAGACACGACCTGCTGAAACCATAGATGTCTGAAGGGTAGAAAAGTTTTGTGTTACCTCGATGAGGGGGTCAAAGAGACGATTGATATACTGGATAAAGGCATACATGGTTCCTGCTGTTATGCCTAAATAAAGACCACGATAACCAAAGTAAGCCATCAAAACCGCATAGCCCAAAAGCTTCAGTAAGCTCATGGCCGGACGTAAGAAGAGGGAATCTAGGGCAACTGAACGGTTAGCGTAGACCAGATGATCCTGGTTTATCTCATCAAACTCTTCTTGCAGGCGCTTTTCTTGGTTAAAGGCTTGAATAATGCGAATCCCTTCGATATTTTCTGCCAGCTTACTGTTGATATCTGATAAGAGACTTCTGGTTTTTTCGATAACCTTGACCGATTTTTTACGGTAGAGATTGACCAAAAGGAAAATCAAAGGTAGAAAAAGCAATACTAAAGCTGTCAGACGATAATCCAAAACGAGCATGGTATAAAGGGTTGTCACAAAGATAAAGACTGCTGAGACAAAGCTGGACAAAATCCCTGAAAACATATCACTAATAGTCTCAGTGTCATTGGTCAAACGCGAGACGATAGATCCTGCAGGTGTTTTATCAAAATAAGACATGCCTAGCTTTTCCATATTGGCAAAGGCATCACGTCGAATATCTCTAACGATACTGTAGGACACTCGCGCAAAAAGAAGGTTCCCCACATATTGGACAAAGGTTTGGAGAATGTAGAGACCATAGTAAACTAGCAAAACTGTAATGGCAAGCTGGTTGAGATTATGTAGATACTGGTCGATAAAGTGCGAAGCTACCAAGGGGATGATACTCTTGATAACAGTCGTCGTAAGGAGAAAAGCTAAGGCTAAAAAGGTTAGGAGACCATAGGGCTTTAGATAGGACAACAAGCGTTTCAATACAGTCCATTGTTCTTGTTTATTGCGCATCTTCTTCTCCTTTCATTTCTAATTGTTGTGACTGGTAGGTTTGTGCGTACCAACCATCCAAGGCTAGTAAGTCTTCATGAGTGCCTCGTTCAATAATGCGACCATTCTGCATGACCAAAATCAAATCCGCATGAACAACTGCACTGAGACGATGGGCAGTGATGATGGTGGTCTTGTTCTTGCGAGTTTCCTTGAGATTATCGATAATAGCGAACTCTGTTTTGGCATCTACCGCCGATAAGGAATCATCTAAAATCAAGATATCAGGATTTAGAATCATAGCCCGACTCATAGCCAGACGTTGCTTTTGTCCACCAGATAGACTGACACCTTTTTCGCCGATAACCGTATCAAATCCCTGGGGCATGGCTTGAATGTCTTGATAGACTTGAGCCAACTTGGTTGCTTCTTCTACTTTTGAGAAAGGCAGGTCAGGATTCCCAAATCGAATATTGTCTAGGATAGAGCTTGCAAAGAGAAATTGGTCCTGTGGGACGTATCCCATCAAACTACGCAAGTCAGATAGTCGATAGTCACGAATGTCATGACCATTTAGATAAATGGCTCCTTGATCAACGTCATACTCACGTAGGAGCAACTTAATCAAAGCAGTTTTTCCTGAACCAGTTTGTCCAACCAAGCCCAGAGTTTGCCCTTTTTCGAGACTAAAATGAATATCTTTCAGTGTCTCTTCGTCTTCAAAGGCAAAACGATCAATAGCATAGTCCAAACGGCCATTTTCAATCCCGTCAAGTGGAGATTCCGGATCGTTCACAGGTGATTCTTGAGACAAGAGACTCTCAATCCGTTGATAAGAAACCTTCCCTCTTTGAGTAATATTAAAGAGGAAACCAATCGCCATCAAAGGCCAGACTAACATATCTAAGTAAGAAATAAAGGTGACCAGATTACCAACGGTTACTTGTCCCGCTTGCACCATAAAGGCACCGACTAAGAGAGTTAAGGCATAGGAAGAACCAACAAAGAGTAGAACCATGGGGTCAAAGAGACTATCATATTTCATGGTTTGCAGATTCTTTTGGAAGGTCAAATCATTGACTTCCTGGAAAGATGCCAATTCATCAGACTGATAGCCAAAGGACTTGGTTACCTTTATACCTGATACAGACTCCTGAACCTTATTATTAAGTTCAGAAAAGGCTGCTTGTGATTCTCCGAAAGCCTTATGGGTCTTTCTCCCCAAACGACTAGTCGCATAGGCCATAAACGGCAAAGGTAGAATGGCAACCAAGGTCATCTGCCAAGAAATGCTAAAGAGCATGGTCAACAAAGTTACCAAGGCTGTGATTGAGGCATCCACTGCCGACATAACTCCCCCACCGGCTAAACGAGTCAGGGCATTGATATCATTGGTTGCGTGAGCCATCAAATCCCCTGTTCGATAATTCTGATAAAAAGCAGGCGACATTTTTGTAAAGTGCTCAAATAGTCTTGAACGCATGATTTGTCCCAGTCGGTAGGAGGTTCCTAGGATATACATGCGCCAAACGTAACGCAGATAGTACATCCCGAAAGCAGCGAGCAGGAGATAAAAGAGATGAAGCAAGAGCTCATCCTGTGTTAATCGTCCTGAAGTAATGGCATCAATTACGCGCCCCATAACCATCGGTGGGATGAGGTTGAGCACAGAAACCAAGACTAGAGCCACAATTCCAACGAGGTAACGACGTTTTTCTAACTTAAAAAACCACCAGAGTTTTTGGATGATAGACATAAAATTCCTTTCTAATGACAAATGGAAACCTGAGGCATGAACCCCAGGTTTTTCTTATTCATAGGTGACGACACTTAGTTGACCCTTGTCATACTCAGCGATAAAGATATTGGCCACATTATCATACCCTTGCTTATTCAGATGATCTATGAGCCATTCTTCCGTTAAGCTGAGAGTATCGAGGACATCCGACTGAATGACACCATCTGTGATGACAGGATACTTAGGATTTTCATCTCCATTTTGTACCACGATGAGCTGACCGTTTTGCTCTTGGACAGCACGCTTAACTTCTTTAAGCTGGAAGATACCTTGACTACGAAGTTTAAGGGCTACGTCAGAAGCTGATAAGCCAACAGATCGACAGGCTTCTGGATCGATTTCCCCATTTTTGATGAGCATAGTTGGTTTCCCGTCAATCATTTGTTTTACAAAGCCAACGTTATTCGTAAGCCACTTGAGAAGCAAAACTAAAATCGTCCACATAATCAAGATAACTGCATACTGAAGGATGGTAATAGAGCTATTATAGATAACCCCGCCGATAATTCCCCCAAGAACATAGTTTTGGATTTGGTCAATTGCTGAGTTGGGCGCTAGATTTCCCTTCCCTGTCACGTTGATAACAAAGACAAGAGATACAAGACCTAAAGCCAGTTTAATCAGAATTTCGATATAGTTAAATGTCATTTGTTTGCCTCCACTAATTCAATGTCACTTGTTTGATACAAGTCAAGTTTTTCCAAGAGATATTTATCCGGCTCACTGCCGCTTAAGGCACGGTAGAATTTGTCTCCTACCTTGAGAAGGGCACCATCTGTCGTTGCAGAAGTATTGACGTAGACCTCTGATTTATCCACCCCTAAATCCTCAGAAACAACTTCTATAAAGTGAAGTGAAGTTTGAAATTGGTTGTTGGAAGCTTGATTTGACTGATATGTAGATACAATCCCGAGAATGACAGCCAGTAAAGCCAAAGACGAGATCATCACCAACTCGCGAAACTTGGTTCCTCGATGGTCGCGGTAAGCCTTAAAAGCAAAAAATCCAGTGATGGCAAGCAAGAATACTCCAAAGCCAATCATGACACTGTTTTGTTGGCCAATCTGGCTCAAAACATATTCATATGAGTAAAATTTCATTTATTTTCAATCCTTTACATAAATCATTCTTTATTATATAGGAATGACCTTCATTTTTCAAACTATACGTTGGGGAAATGTATTCTTTTCTGGTATAATATTGTCTATAATCTGAATGAAAAGGTACACACTATGAAACTAATCTCATGGAACATTGATTCCCTCAATGCAGCGTTGACGAGTGACTCTGCGCGTGCGAAATTGTCACAAGACGTCCTCCAAACCTTGGTAGCCGAAGATGCTGATATTATCGCTATCCAAGAAACCAAGCTTTCAGCAAAAGGCCCTACAAAAAAACACCTTGAGGTACTGAAAGAACTCTTCCCAGGTTACGAAAACACCTGGCGTTCCTCTCAAGAGCCTGCCCGTAAAGGCTATGCTGGAACCATGTTCCTCTATAAGAAAGAACTGACCCCAACTGTTAGCTTCCCAGAAATTGGCGCACCTTCTACTATGGACTTGGAAGGCCGCATCATTACTTTGGAATTTGATGAATTTTTCGTGACTCAGGTCTACACACCAAATGCTGGGGATGGTCTCAAACGCTTGGAAGAACGTCAAGTCTGGGACGTCAAATATGCGGAATACTTGGCTGAACTAGACAAGCAAAAGCCTGTCCTAGCAACTGGAGACTACAACGTTGCCCACAAGGAAATTGACCTTGCCAACCCAGCCAGCAACCGTCGTTCACCAGGTTTCACAGACGAAGAACGTGAAGGATTTACAAACCTTTTAGCCAAAGGATTTACAGATACCTTCCGCCATATCCATGGCGATGTGCCAGAACGCTATACTTGGTGGGCACAACGCAGCAAAACTTCAAAAATCAACAACACAGGCTGGAGAATCGACTACTGGCTCACAAGTAACCGTGTGGCAGACAAGGTTACCAAGTCAGATATGATTGACTCAGGCGCACGCCAAGACCATACACCGATTGTCTTGGAGATTGAATTGTAAGGAGTTTCTTTATGGACTACAATGCAGTTATTCCCGAGTTTATGGTCTCAAATATAGAACAGTCCCGTTCCTTCTACTGTGATTTGTTGGGTTTTACTATCGAATACGAACGACCAGAAGAAAACTTTCTCTTCCTATCTCTTGAAGATTGCCAACTAATGCTAGAGGAGGGGAGTAAGGAGGAACTAGCTGAACTAAACTACCCCTTTGGTCGTGGAGTCAACATCTCCTTTGGCATAGAGGATGTCCCTCGACTCTATCAGAAAGTAATCGAGTCTAACTATCCTATTCATCGTCCTTTGACTAAAAGAGAATTTCGTGTTGGTGAACAATATATCTATCCTCATGAATTTGCAGTTTTAGACCCAGATGGCTATTTTTTAAGATTTAGTGAATAAGATAATAGATCGCTAGAGTATAAGAAAAAGAGGCATGTGCCTCTTTTTTATGTTTCTTGTCACTTACTTAATTTTAAAGTTCAATAAGTCTATTGTCGAAACAATTCAGATAAAAATCCTTCTCTCAACATTTCTAAGTTAAATACATTAGTAATATGACTAAATGCTTCTGCCAACGGTAAATGAGCGGTTAACCATCCTTGCCCATCAGTAACCCATACAAATTCAACATCATCATCTGATGTTACAACAAATTGACTAAGTTCTGTAAATTCTCCTGCTACGGATTTTAATTTACTACCGCCTCCACCATAGTAATTTGTTTCAAGCAACCAAACTTTATGTTTTTCTTTAGAATAAACTGCAACATCAAATCGTCTTTCAGATTTATCTACAGGTACTTCAATTCCCCACTCATTCTTAATAAATTTAGCCGTAGCTTGAGCTTTCCACTCTAATTTTTGCTCCTTAGAAATTCTTGATACATATCTTTCTAGAATTCCCTCCATAGTTTTCCCACTTCGGTTTTTACGAGCATTACTATCTAATCCAGTCTCAACTCCATAAACATAATCAACTAATGAACGATTAGCATGTCGTTGTAAAAACTTTAACAAACCAGATTTCTCAATAAATTTCATGTAATCATCTATTCTGCTAGCATCTATCGTTTTGAAATTCAATTGCTCAAAAGACATATTATCGTCATTATCTATTGTCAGAATATCCAAAACTTTATCTCGACTTGCGATTAGGCTAGGAATAGCTTTTAACAAATTAGGTTGTTTAGTAAATAAACGTAGAGCTTCTAAATAAATATCATCTTTACCAATTAAGTAGTTCAAAGTATTCAATTCTAATTCATACTTCTTTGTCTCACGGTCAACTTTCTTCCAATTCACATAGTACTCAGGAGTACGATTGGTTACTGAAAGAGTATTTAAAAATTGTTTTAATCGGTCTTCATTTGAAAGATATATATATTTTTGTAACTTCATTACCGGCACTCCTTACACCAAGATTGATTTCTAATATTATCATTCCCCATATTACGGTATCCAAAATCATCAATCGACTTTTCTTCACCACAATGAGGACATTTTCTTGTTACAGTACCATTGTTATAACCATCTGCGTTAATTGTAATCCTTACCATTAATATAATCTCCTTTAACAATAATTTTTGTTATTATCCAATTCAATGCGGTCTTCCTCAATTTCATTTGTAAAATACCATTCCTTTAATTCCTTCTTAGGAATAAATTGAGCTCCGTTGTTAAATGCATTTGATTTAACCAATCTTTTTAATTCTTTTTCGTTATCAAATAAAACTTCTACATACCTGCCAAAGCAATGTTCACGTCCTTTATAATTCTTAGAGCCAATAATTTTAGGGTAGTTTAATTCTTCAATGACAGCAATATAACTAATTATATTAATCAATTCCTGAAAAGTATATTTTCCTATGCTATCTAATTCAAGTAATACTATATTTAGAGAGTTTATACCTTTCTCTATAACTTCATAATTCAAGTTATTAATTCTTTCTTCTGATATTTTCCTCAATTTTCCATTATATATAAAATATTCTTTAAAAAAAATATCAATACTTGTTAAAGGGTGTTTTGCTATAGTTTTCAAAAATATATAAATAATGTTCTTTACTAAATTTACTTCATTTTTTGTTTTTAGACACTTTCTTATAATTTCTTGACAAATTGTTTCAAATTTAACATCTTCACTCCGATACTGAACTAAACAATCATATGATGTTCTCTTCAAGCGATTTTTTGTTTTCACATCTATAGCTTTAAAACCATAAAATTTTAAAATAATACCTTGCGGCGTCTCTATAAATTTTGATTTTGGTAGTTCCCCATTTTGAATAGCTTCTGTGAAGCCCTCTTCATCTAATTTTTGTATTAAATCAATCCCAAATTCCTTATATGTGGCATATTCACCTGTTTGAAGCATAAGATTCTATCTCAATTCTTTGTTTTGCTATTTTCAAATATTCTTTTTCAGCATCAATACCTATAAATCTTCTACCTAAGCGTTTAGCAACTACTCCAGTTGTTCCACTTCCCACAAACGGGTCCAAAATATAGTCCCCTTCTTTAGTAGAAGCCAAAATTATACGTTCCAATAAATATTCTGGTTTTTGCGTTGGATGCTTCCCAGCCCATTTCTCAGCTTTTTTCGTCAAGGCTCCTGTCCAAACATCTTTCATTTGCTTACCATCATTTAGCTCTTTCATCAAATCGTAATTGTAATAATGACGAGCTTTTTTATCATTTTTTCTTGCCCATAAAATAGTTTCAGTAGAATGAGTAAAATAACGACAGGATAAATTGGGTGCAGGGTTTGTTTTCTGCCAAGTAATATTATTTAGAATTTTAAAACCTTCTTGCTCTAATGCCATTCCAACTGAGTAAATATTATGCAAACTCCCTGAAATCCATATAGTCCCATTAGGCTTCAAAACTTCTTTTGCTAAACGAATCCATTTACGGTTGAACTCATGCTTTTCCTCAAATGAGGAAATCTTATCCCAATCCCCTTTATCAACGGAAACAACTTGTCCCCCAGAATTAGATATCCCACCATTACTTAGAAAATATGGTGGGTCAGCAAAGATCATATCCATGCTCTCTGGTTTCATTTTTGATAATAATTTAAACGTATCTGCATGAACAAGAATCATTTTGTCTTTATTATAGTATGGTTTTGTCATTAAAACACCCCCATACTTATATTCGTTAATTTTCATAATTTGTGACTATAATTTCAGAAATTTTTCCTCGACTGGAAGACTTAGCTCCATTTGTTCGTGTAGCCTCTACATAATGGATATTAAAATCTCGATATAACTCCTCTACTAAATGACTCGATGAATTTGACAACATTACATATGCTCCTGCATCACTTAGTCTCCTAAATGTATCTCTTAATCTAACTTGGTCCTCATAAGAAAAACCTTCATGAGTATACGATGTAAAAGCGCTTGTCTCAGATAATGGAATATAAGGAGGATCGAAATAGATAAAATCACCTTCTTGAACATCTAAGAGTGCATCCTCAAAATCGCCTGTTCTAATCTCTATTTGATTGCTATTTAGATAATTTGAAATAGCAAATATTAACTCTTCATCAACAATTTTAGGATTTTTATAGCTACCGTATGGTACATTGAATTGATTTTTAGAATTCACTCGATATAAACCATTGAAATCAACTCTTAGCATATATAGAATTCTAGCAGCTCTTTGGACATCAGACATATTGTTTATTCTATCATCACGATCAGCTGAGCGTAATTGTAAGTAATAATCTTTTGAATTATTTTCCTGATGATACTTCAATAAGTCAATTAACTCCTGAGGATTATTCCTAATTTGTTGATAACAGTTGATTAACTCAGCATTATAATCATTAATAACAGCACTTTCAGGAGCTAAATCAAAAAATAATGCCCCTCCTCCGATAAAAGGTTCATAATAATCATTATACGTTTCAGGCATAAGTTCTTTTATGATAGGTAATAATTGCCTTTTTCCACCTGTCCATTTAGTGAATGGTTGTAGAATAACTTTTTTCGTTTGTTCAATATTCATACTTATTATTATACCACATATAAGTAACCATTAGCTTGGTATTTCACTACTCTTATATATTTCTCTGGAACTTATTTAATAAATTAAAATGAGTAGGATAATTTTTCCTACTCATTTCTTCCTATATCCTCACCTGTCTATCTTCAGATCGTTGTCCTGTGACAAACATGGTGAAGGTTGCCTTGCAGACATTTCGGCCATCTTGGTTGGTGATATCAACATCGACGACACAAGTGGTGCGTCCATGATGGACACATTCCCCCTTGATAGTGAGAACGTCCCCTAGATTTCCAGCTTTCAAATAGTTGATAGAAGACTGGAGCGTCACTCCATCTAAGCCAAGCGAAATCACCACAAGTCCACTGATTTGGTCACAAAGGGTAAATAGATAGCCTCCATGGGCATTCCCATAATAGTTGAGTGAGGAGTCCACTACTTTTGTCGTCACCACAACGTGACCATCTCTCATTTTTTCAATTTCGTAGTTTTCAAAGGCAGATATAGCGTCAAAGTGAAAATCTTTCATACTTTCCTCCTGATGTTTCAAACGACACTATGATACTACTTTTCAAGACTCTACGCAAGGGAGAAGCACTTATTCGGGCAAAATACCAACCTGCTCGACAAAGCGCATAAAGGCTGCTTGTCCTTCTTCTGTTTGCTTATAAACTCCTGCATCTTCCAATACCCGAGCGAAGATTTTACCTACAGATTCTTGGACGATTTCAAGAGCTTGGTCTTTATCAGTCAATCCAGGATGACTTTCTTTCAACTCATCTGCCCATTTTTTGTGATAATCTGCAACTGGAACATCCTCTCCGACTAGGTAAGTTGCTACTTGCTCCACTTCTTCCTTCAATCGTGGTGGCAAGATTGCCAAACCCATGACCTCTATCAAGCCGATATTTTCCTTCTTGATATGTTGGACATCCTTATGAGGATGATAGATACCATCTGGATGCTCTGGAGAGGTTTGATTGTCTCTCAAAACCAAGTCCAACTCAAACTGTCCATCTCGTTTACGGGCTATCGGTGTGATGGTATGGTGCGGAGTTCCATTGCTTTCCGCCAAAACCTGCACACTTGGATCGGAGTATTGACGCCAAGACAGTAAGATTTTCTCAGCAAGGTTGGTCAAATCGTCTTTTGAATCCGAAGTCAATCGAATGACTGACATAGGCCACTGAACAATCCCCGCTTTGACAGATTCAAAACCTTCAAAGGTAAAGCTTTTCTGAATAGGAGCCACTTCCATTGGGAAGACATGACGCCCACCTTGATAATGATCGTGCGTCAGAATGGAACCACCCACGATTGGTAGGTCAGCATTCGAACCAGCAAAGTAGCCTGGGAACTGCTCCACAATTGCTAACAAACGTTCAAAACTTTGGCGACTAATAGCCATGGGACGATGTTGGCTATCTAGGAAAATACAGTGCTCATTAAAGTACGCATAAGGCGAATATTGGAAGCCCCACTCCTGACCAGAAATGTCAAAACGAATGATGCGATGATTGCTTCTAGCTGGATGGTTGACACGACCATGGTAGCCTTCGTTTTCCATACAAAGCTGACATTGAGGATAGTTGCTCGACTTGACCAACTTGGCTGCCGCTATCTCTTTTGGATCCTTTTCAGGCTTAGAGAGATTGATAGTAATCTCCAGTTCACCGTAGTCAGAAGGAACACGATAAGCAATATTCTTTGCGATAGCCTTTAGTTTGATGTAGTCATTCTTCTGACTGAGTTGGTAGAAGTCCGCAATCGCCTGCTCTGATGACTGGGCATAGGTAGCCCAAAAGTCACGATTGACCTGACTTGGACAAGGGGTTACCAAGTCCATGAGGTCGGCACCGAGAATCTCACGCGCAGCCAGACTATCTTCAATCGTTTCCAAGCGAACTGCTTCCTCAACAAGCTGATCTTTTAGTTCAATCAAATCATTTTGGTCAGTCTCAACTTCAAGAACTCCATCTCCCACCAGTGCTAAAACACGATTGGTCAGATAAATCCGATCCAACTCTTCAAAGGTGCTTTCTGCAATGACTTTGGTAACAAATTTTTCTACTAAGGTCACTAGAAAACCTCCTTCTTACTTTCTAAATAGTCTCTAACAGCATCCAAATCCTGAAAAACTTGTTCTGTTTTATTTAAGAAAGACTGTGCTGGTATTTTTAAATCTGGAATACAAATAACTGGAATCCCAGCTCTAGATGCCGCTTCAATCCCTGCTTCACTATCCTCTAGTACCAAGCAATTCTCTGGTAAAACGTTCAAATCACTACAGGCCTTTAAAAATATATCAGGGTATGGTTTGCTTCGCTTTACATCTTTTGCAAAAACTAAATGGTCAAATAGTGATAGTATACCATTGCTATCCAATATCATTCTAGCTCGAGATTCAACACTTGAAGTTGCTAAAGCGATTGGAATGCCTTCTTTTTGCAAATAAGTAAGCAAATTTTTAGCACCTTTTTTTAAATTTACACCTTTGGCTAAGATTTGAGCTTCCAGTTCATAAACTTTATCCAAGGTTTGGTCAAAGTTCCAAGGTAAATCATAGGTATCCAAAAATCGTTGAACATTCTCCTCTTCCCTATGTCCACTGTAGTCTCTAGAATAAGTTTCTTCTGTGAAAGGAATTCCAAAATCTCTAAGCAATTCTTGATAAACTTTTAGAGAAATGATTTCAGTATCGGCTAATAAGCCATCTAAATCAAATATTACAGCTTCCATATCCTTCTCTCCTAGTCTAAAACGTGAGTTCCACCTGCAACTTCAGCGATATAGAAGCTTGGAGCGTAACCAACGATTTCTTCATAGTGTTTGCCAACAGCTTCTTTAAAGGCTTCAACCGCATCTTTTTGAACCAAGGCAATGGCACAACCACCAAAGCCTGCTCCTGTCATACGAGCGCCTAGAACACCTTCTTGAGCCCAAGCTGTATGAACAAGGGTATCTAATTCCAAACCAGTCACTTCATAGTCATGCTCAAGTGAAACATGAGACGCATTCATCAAACGACCAAATTTTTCCAAATCTCCCGCTTGAAGTGCTGCTTGCGCTTTAAGAGTACGTTGGTTTTCAAGAACTGCGTGGCGAGCACGTTTCAAACGATTTTCGTCTTTGATGAGGTAACTGTATTCATCAAAAGCCCATTCATCCAATTCGCCTAAAGTCTGGATATCCAAGGCCACTTGAAGTTCTTCCACTGCTTTTTCACACTCAGCACGGCGTTCATTATATTTAGAATCTGCAAGTTCACGGCGTTTGTTGGTATTCATGATCACAACAACATTGTCTTTCAAATCAAGTGGAACCAAGTCGTATTCTAGAGTATTTGTATCTAGGTAAATAGCTCGTTGATCTGCTCCCATACCGATAGCAAATTGGTCCATGATACCAGAGTTAACACCGATAAAGTTATTTTCTGTTAGTTTTCCGATTTTAACTAAGTCTAGACGGTCCAATTTTAGGTCAAAGAGATATTCTGCTACGACACCTGTCAAAAGTTCCAAAGATGCTGAAGAAGACAAGCCCGCACCATTTGGGATATTCCCAAAGACATAGAAATCAAAACCTTTGTCAATCACATGCCCAGCTTCTTGCAAGAAATGAAGGACACCTTTTGGATAGTTGGTCCAGTTGTGCTCTTTCTCAAACTTAAGGTCAGCTAGAGGAACTTCGATGATACCTTTGTCCTCAAAGTTTGCTGAGTAGAAACGCAAGACTTGGTCATCACGCTTGCGTGCGGCCCCATAAGTTCCTAGTGAGATAGCTGCTGGGAAAACATGCCCACCGTTATAGTCAGTATGTTCCCCAATCAAGTTGATGCGCCCTGGTGAGAAGAAGGTTTGGTCTGCTTCTTGACCAAAAACAGCAAGGAAATCCTTGCGAAGTGCTTCAGCAGTAAGATGTTGTGTCATATGAATTCTCCTTTTACGAAATATTAGGTAAAAAAGTTTATCCTGTAATCGTTTTCTTCTATTGTACCCAAGGGTTTTGCTTAGGTCAACATTTTTACCGATATTTTACTAAACTATGAGTAAAAAGGAAGAAAAATATGCTATAATAACCTAAAAAGGAGGGGAATTATGGCTACACTTAAAGATATTGCTCAGCTAGCCTCTGTCTCGATCGCAACTGTATCCCGTGTCCTCAATCGCGATCAGAGTCTATCTGTGACAGAAGAAACCAGACATCGTATTTTAACCGTTGCCGAAGAACTAGGCTATACCAAACATCTCAAAACAGGTGAATCACATAAACTCAAACAGAAAATCGCTATCATCCAGTGGGTCAGTGAACAGGGAGAGTTAGAAGATCTCTACTACTACCAGATTCGCCTAGGAATTGAAAATAGAGCCCAAGAATTAGATTACGACATCTTGCGCTATTTTAATGACCAACCTTTTACGCTTAGCGAAGAAGTGATTGGGATTCTTTGTATTGGGAAATTTAGTCAAGCACAGATTGCATCATTTGAAGAATATCACAAACCCCTAGTATTTTTAGACAGTGATACGATTGCTCTTGGTCATACCTGTGTCATTACAGATTTTAATAATGCTGTTAAACAGGTTGTTGATTACTTTACAGATCATGATCGTAAAAAGATTGGTATCCTATCCGGTCTTGAAACTACTACTGACCATGAAGAAGTCATCGCAGATAAGCGTTTAGATTACTTTATATCCTATACGCAAGAAAAAGGAATTTATAACGAAGAATTCATTTTCCAAGGCTCATTTACTGCCCAATCTGGATATGATTTGATGACGGAAGCTATCGAAAAATTAGGGGATAAACTTCCACAGGCCTTTTTTGCTGCCAGTGATAGTTTGGCTATTGGTGCCCTTCGCGCCCTTCAAGAAGCCAGCATCAGCATTCCCGAGCGCGTCAGCATTATTTCCTTTAATGATACCATTCTAACCAAGCAAGTGTTCCCACCACTTTCCAGTATCACAGTCTACACCGAAGAAATGGGACGCACAGGAATGGATATTCTTAACAGAGAAGTTCTTCATGGGCGTAAAATTCCAAGCCTCACCATGCTTGGAACTAAACTGACGTTAAGAGACAGTACCTTGCATTAAGTACAACACTTGAACATAAAAAACCTAATAGAGATTCTCAAATCCTATTAGGTTTTTCTTTTTAATCCATCACAATCATAGATTTAATGGTCTTGCGTTCATCCATGGCCTTATATGCTTTGTCAATATCTTCTAGTTTGTAACTTGAAGTAAAGACACGACCTGGATTGATATCACCATCAAGAACAGCTTTGAGCAAGAATTGCTTATCGTATGTTGTTGCAGAAGCTGCTCCACCTGCAACAGAGATATTTTGCATAAAGGTTGAACCAAGAGCACGATTCTTATAATGTGGAACTCCTACAAATCCCATGCGCCCTCCATTATGAAGGACACCTAGTGCTTGCTCAACAGCCGCTTCAGTACCGACGCACTCAAGAGCGGCGTCTGCTCCACCACCGAGAATTTCTCGCACCTTGGCAATGCCTTCTTCTCCTCGCTCAGCTACAACAGCTGTCGCTCCTGATTCCAAGGCCATCTTTTGACGATCTTCGTGACGACTCATGAGGATAATTTGTGAAGCGCCACGAATTTTAGCTGCGATGACAGCACATTGCCCAACAGCCCCATCGCCAATTACGACAACTTTATCACCTGGTTTCACATCTGCCACACGCGCTGCATGATAGCCTGTCGGCATGACATCAGCCAGAGTCAAGAGGGATTTAAGCAGTCCTTCTGTGTAGTCAGACGGTTGTCCAGGAATTTTTACAAGGGCCCAATTAGCGTAGTGGAAGCGGAGATATTCAGCTTGGAAATTTCCACCTAGGTTATTTCCAATATGATTGTCACAGGAACCATCAAATCCAGCCCGACAGGCATCACATTCCCCACAACCATGAGTAAATGGCACAATCACAAAATCACCGGGCTTGACCGTGGTAATGGCTTCTCCAGTTTCTTCAACGATTCCAATCGCTTCGTGTCCACTATTTTTATGTCCCGCTTTAATATCTGGATTTCGGTAACTCCAAAGATCCGAACCACAAACACAAGCACGAACTACACGGATAATGACATCATCCGATTCTTGAATGCTTGGACGTTTAACTTCTTCAATGCCGACCTGACCTGCCTTGGTATAAATTGCTGATTTCATAAACATTTACCTCTCTGTATCTAACTTACTTCAAGTATACACTTTTTATGAAGCTTTCGCTCACTTATACTACGTCTCATTAATGATGATGTTCATGACTTTTATCTACTTCCAACTCCTCAATTTTGCGCTTATGGGCTTGGTGAGTTTCTAGATCTGCATCAACCTCAATGGTGATATTTTGGAAACCACAATCTTTGAGCATGCTTCGAATCGATTCCTTGCAGAGCTCCATCTGTTCAATTTCTTTTAGACAAACATGGACAATGGCATTTTTCTCCAAACCATCCATGGTCCATAGGTTAAGCTGATTGATACTAGCCACATACTCCAACCGTTCCAAATCACTCTTTACTTGCTTGATATCCACTCCTTCTGGCACGGCGTCGAGGAAAATCTTGAGTGTAGACCAAAAACGTGGAATAGCCTTTAACAGAATGAAGAAGGAAATGACAAGAGATAAGAGCGGATCCAGAATATACCAGTCGGTGAATCGCAGAACAATGGCCATTAGGATAACAGCCAGCCAACCCAGAGTATCTTCCAGAAAATGCAGGCTAAGAATGGATTCGTTTTTTGTTTTTCCCTTGCGAACTACTAGACTCGCCAGCACATTAATGCTAACAGCAATGATTCCTAGCCAGAGGATACCCTCATCATTGACCGCTTGTGGATGAAAGAGTTTCGTTATATTCTCCAAAATGACTAAAACAGATCCTGTCATGAGAATCACAGCCGTTACCAAGGCACCTAAGAGACTAAAACGTTTGTACCCCAAGGTGTAATGACTATCTTCTTCACGATTGGAGATTGTTTCTAGAAATGCTGATAGCCCAATTGCGATTGCATCTCCCAAATCATGGACAGAGTCAGCAAGAACAGCACTAGAACCAAATACTCCACCAGCGATAAACTCGACAATGGCATAACTCAAATTTAAGAAAAAAGCCAACCAAATGGACTTTTTTGCAGTCATTTTTTCTCCCTCCTTTGCTATAATAGTTATAGGAATATCTCCTCACTAGTATTATCTAACAAATCCTAATGAAAGGATAGAAGCAAGGGTTCAGTTATGTTCGTTACTGAACAGTTTGTTCAAATTGTCCATATGACTGCTCAAGATCGTCGCATTACCAAGACTCGAAAAGCCATCTATGCTGCTTTTTTGCAATTACTAAATCAAAAAAACTTTGAAACCATCACTGTTCAGGAGATAATTGACCTAGCAGATATCGGTCGCTCCACCTTTTACAGTCACTATGAAAGTAAGGAACTGCTTCTAGACGAGCTCTGCCGTTATCTCTTTCATCATCTTTTTGAACGTGAGGAAAATATATCTACAGAAGCTTATTTGGCTCATATCTTTTCACATTTTAAGAAAAATCAGGACCACGTCACCAGTCTTCTTTTCTCTAAAAACGACTACTTCCTCCGTCAATTGCAGAAAGAATTGGAACACCATGTTTATCCTATGGTCGCAGAGGACTTGCAAGTTTCCTATCCTAATATTTCTGCTTCTTATCTCAAACACTATGTTGTAACTAACTTTATCGAAACATTGACCTGGTGGCTGAAAAAGGGGAAATCTTACACAGAACAAGAAGTTATCCAGTTTTATTTGGAGATTTTAAAAGTGGGCTCGAACTAGAAAGGAGTATTTTCAATGACTAGCGTGCAATTTTATTTTCTATTTCCATCACTATTCATGCTTCACGAACTCGAAGAAATCGTTTTGATGCCATCCTTTGTCAAAAAAATATCAGCGCAGTTTCCAGATAATCTAATCCTTTCTTATTACACGCCTTTTGCTTTCAATGCTATTGTCTTAGAGCAATTTTTGATCCTACTTCTTTCGCTTTTCCTTAGTTACTGGTTTAACAACTATACCATTTACGCAACCATTGTAATTGCTTATATCTACCATGTTTTCGGACATCTGATTCAGACAGTCGTTATTCGAAAATATGTGCCTGGCTTGTTAACGGGCATTTTAACGAGCTTGTTTTCTCTATGCAATCTCAAAAATGAATTTCCAATTATACTTTATGGTTACTCTCTTTTTACCTTGTTGGTTATCATTTTAAATCTTGTAGTTTCATTTATGATTCTTCATAAAATCAGTCATAAAAAATAGCACTCAGGCAATCATATCCTAGAAAGGAAACATCTATTTCACTTTATCTTATTTTTAGCATCATCACAACCTTCTTAGCCCTTGCCTTTGCTCTTCTTCATTTATTGACCTGCCTTTCAGAATTAAGAAAGGGCAAGAACACTCTAGGAAATCGACTTCTGTTCATAGGAAGTTGCCTTGCGACCTTATCTCTCATCCTCTACTTCCTTTTGCCGATTGTTGCTTTATTCATTTGGCTGATTGGTTGTGGTTTGATTTGCTACGGAGCCTATTGGAATGGCAAACGAAAAGAAAACTTTCATCCAGCCCACCATCTTATTCGAATTGGAATCGCACTGGTTCTTACTATCTTGTTAGCCTTGATACAATAAAAAAGGACCGTCTGATCCTTTTTTTATTTACTGATAAGAGTATCAACTAATCCAATACTCCTTTGAAACTTTATTACTTAAGTATTCCTTCTTGAAGGAGAAACTCACGCGCCACTTCTTCAGCTGATTGACCTTCCACACCAACCTGATAGTTCATCTGACTCATCTGGCTCTCAGTGATTTTACCAGCTAGCTTATTGAGGACTGCTTCCAACTCAGGATGTTTTTCGAGTAATTTAGCTTTCATGAGTGGAGCGCCTTGATAAGGCGGGAAGAGGTGCTGATCATCTTCTAAAATTTGAAGTTGGTAACGCTCGATTTCTGGATCTGTCGAGTAAACTTCCATAATCTGTATATCACCAGCCTTGATTGCATCATAGCGAAGGGCTGGCTCCATTGTTGCCACATTAAGATTTAGTCCATAAACAGACTGTAACCCCTTGTTTCCATCCTCACGATCATTAAACTCCAGAGTGAATCCCGCCTTGAGCTGTCCTTCTACTTTTTTCAAGTCTGAAATCGTCTTAAGCCCATATTCTTGCGCAATTTTTTTAGGAACTGCTATAGCATAAGTATTTTGATAAGCCATGTGATTCAGCAAGACTAGATTATCCTGCTTCTTAATGCCATCACGCGCTACTTCATAAACTTCTTCAGAGTCATTGCTCACTTTAGGAGCTGGCTGCAAGAGAGAGCCTGTAATAGTACCTGTAAATTCTGGATAGATATCAATATCCCCTTTTTTCAGCGCTTGGTAAAGGAAATCTGTCTTCCCAAAATTGGGTTTTACCATCACCGTCATATCCGTATTTTCCTCGATGAGAAGTTTATACATATTCATGAGAATCTCAGGTTCAGGTCCTAACTTCCCAGCAATGACGAGATTGTCTTTCTCATTATGTGGAATGATGCTTGGAGCATAACTAACTCCCAAACCAAGGACCATGACAGCAAAGGTCGAAACAATCGTACGTAGCTTTGCCTTTTCCAACCATTTGAGAATGACATTAAAGAGAATGGCCAAGACGGCTGATGAGATTGCTCCGATTAAAATGAGACTAGCATTCCGACGATCAATTCCCAAAAGGATAAAGGAGCCCAATCCTCCAGCTCCCACAAGAGCAGCTAAAGTCGCTGTCCCAATGATCATAACAGTTGCTGTACGAACCCCCGATACAATGACTGGCATGGCAAGTGGAATTTCAAACTTTTTGAGTCGCTCCCACTTGGTCATTCCAAAAGCAATCCCTGCCTCCTCAAGACTAGGATCAATGCCGTTCAAGGCTGTAATCGTATTTTCTAAAATCGGGAAAATAGCATAAATGACTAGAGCTGTGAGAGCTGGTAAGGTTCCAATCCCCATAAAAGGAATAAAGAGACCCAACAAAGCCATTGAAGGAATGGTCTGGAAGATACCCGCAATTTGTAGCATCCAATTCGCCGCTTTTTTGTGGCTATTTAGATAAACCGCAAGCGGGATGGTCAGAAAAATAGCAACCAATAAGGTCAAAAGAGATAATTGTAAGTGTTGCCCAAGAGCTGTTACCCATTCACTAAAACGCTCTTGAAATGTTGAAATCAAATTAGACATGAAGGCTACCTCCAAACAAGTTTGCTACAAAGTCTGTCGCAGGCGCTTGTAAAATTGTTTCAGGGTCTGCCACCTGGCGAATTTCTCCATCCTGCAAAACTGCAATTCGATCCCCTAATTTTAAGGCCTCATCCGTATCATGTGTTACGAAGATGGTCGTCATGCCGAACTCCTTGTGCAATTCTTTTGTAAGAGCCTGCAACTGCTTGCGAGAGATAGCATCCAAGGCTGAAAAAGGTTCGTCCATCAATAAAATTTTTGGTTCCCCAATGATGGCTCGCACAATGCCAATCCTCTGTTGCTCCCCACCAGATAACTCGCTTGGTAACCGATGAGCATACTCTGCAGCAGGGAGACCAACCTTGTTCAAGAGTTCTTCTGTTTTAGAAGTGATTTGCTCCTTACTCCAGCTCTTCATTTCAGGAATGAGAGCTATATTTTCAGCAACGGTCAAGTTAGGAAATAGGGCAATGGCTTGAAGGACATAGCCGGTACTGAGACGTAATTCTCGTTCATCATAGTCTTTGATGCGTTTTCCATCCATATAGATATTGCCATCTGTCGGTTCCAAAAGACGGTTAAGCATCTTGATCATAGTGGTCTTTCCAGATCCTGAAGGTCCCACAAGAACCATAAATTCTCCATTTTCAATACGGAGATTGACATCTTTTAAAATGTTCTTTTCCGTATAGCGCAAGGCTACATGTTTGTATTCAATCATTTTTTTCCTCAATAAGTTTTCTGTCTCTAAGAATATCCAAAAGGTTGCTTGCTGGATGCCCTAGGACTTTTTCGATATCTGTTGAAACCCCAGCCTGTTCGTCAGCTTTAATCGCTGTATAGGTGCTGACCCAGGCATCGTACTCCCAAGTTTGTGCTGGCCATTTTTTCCGTGACTCATAGGCTTCTTCGACTGATTCATCTACATACATGATGGCCTTACCGGTCTCTTTTGAGAGAAGCTCTACGATTTCTTCCATAGAAAGTTCCTCAGGCCCTGTCAGATGCAAGGTTTGATTTTCCCATTTCTTAGCATGTAAGAGAATCTCTGCTGCAACACTAGATGTGTCCTTACGGGAAACTGCTGAAACTTTCCCACTTCCTGCTGGACCACGAATTTCTCCATTTTCAAGAGCAATATCTAACAAGAAGTCCAAGTAAAAATTATCTCTCAAAAATGTATAGGTGAATCCTAACTCCTTGATATAGGCTTCCGTCTTGGCATGATCTCGAGACAAGGTAAAGGTTGCTTTTTCATCTGCTCCGTAAAAGGAGGTATAGACGATATGCTGCACCCCAGCAAGCTTTGCGGCATCTAAAAAACTCTTATGTTCCTCAATACGCTCTGGATTTTCCCGAGCAGAGACCATCAATAAGACATCGATACCCTTTAAGGCTTCAACCACCTCTGGAGTATTGGCATAGGACATTCTACGGATTTCCGCAGACGCGTAAACTTTTGCACGCTCTGGGCTTCTTGCTAGATGGACTGAAGCGATTCCTTTTTTATCGACAAGGTCAGCCACATAGGAACCTAATTTCCCTGTTACACCTGTAATTCCGATCATAACTGTTACTTCCTTTCCCTACATATCATTTTCTTTAGCTTTTAGATTTGAGATTATACGCTCTTGATAGGCTTCAAATTCTCGGATTTCTTGATCTGAAAATCCTTGGTAGAAAATTTCACCCAATTCTTTGCTGACGCGGTCACCGATTTCTTTTTGCGCCCAACCGAGGTCTGTCAAAGAAATATATTTTTTCCTTTTATCCTGCGTGCAAGGTTGAATCGTGACCAAACCTTGTTCTTCCAATTTCTTAATCATACTGGTCAATGTATTATTGGCTAGACCCGTCGCAAGAGCGATATCGGTCGCAGTAGCACACCCCAACTCTTGCTTCCACAAAATCGTTAAAATTTTTCCCTGTTCACTTCGGTATTGAGCATCTGGTTCCTTGCTAAGCAACTTTTGAAAGATACGCCCATTTAACAATCGAATCTGTAGAGCTTGATAGCCCCCTAACATCTTGTCCATTTTGTCTCCTTTTTATTCTATATCGAACTTTCTAAACAAATTATAACTCTTTTAATTACATCTGTCAACTGTTTCGATATCGAAATAATAAAAACTTTCTACTCAAAAGCAGAAAGTCATTTTTTGATAAAATCAAACATGAATCACATCTGAATCATTCCTCTTAAAGAAACTACTATGCACCAGATAAGGACCATACTTAGAATTTTGACTATAAACCAACCATAAGGGTATGATAAAAATTTTTATAAAGTAGAGTAAGCAAAAAAGTAAAAAAGAACTAAAACTAATAGTTTTTAACTCAAAAAAGTAAAGATAACAGACAATTGATGTATTCAATAGAATATTAAATCCCGTAGCAAAACTAGCTGATAATATATTCGTCTTAATCTGAGGATTAAAGAGTTTGACAGCAAATAAAGCCAATAAAGAAATATTATAGACACAAATTGGCTTGTAATCATGACGATAAAAAACTAAACATTTATTGTTATAAAAATTAATCCCACTACTAAAATTACTCGCCTTGTTAATCCAAACATGCGAAACTCCACTAATATCACTCCAAGGAACAAATAAAGCTAATCTTCTAAGATAAATCCCTTTTGGAGATATAGAAAATTTCCAAGGGCAAAGAAAGTTAATACCAATACCAACTAAAATTAATAAAAGAAGGAAATACCCTAACTGTCTTTGATGAAACCTAAAGGCGTAATCAAAAATATTAACTGTTTGAATTCCTCGACCAACAATTTGATGAGCAGCCAAAAGATATAAAACAACTATAAATAGAACAAATCTATAATAAATACTATGAAACTTCACAATTTTTGGCATATATTCTCCTTACTGATAAAGACATCATCGAATAACACATTTCTATCTGACTTAACACAAGTATACCATTAAACACTCAAAAAGCATAAAAATAGAAGAAAGAGGTTTTTATAAAAAGAGCTTGGCCAAGACCAAACTCTTCATTTTTCTATTCTTCCTCAACTAAGCGCTTAAACTCTGCTTGGATCTCTGTATTCTCTGTAGGCTTTAAATACATGACTCCACCATTTGTTGTTGGTGAATGAAAAACAATCGCTTCCCCTGTATCAGTTATCGCAAAAAAGTAGCTGTGCACGTCTGGGTATTTATCCCAGTTACTATAGCGCTCCACAATTCGATACTTAGCGTTACCTAAACCTGTATCAGTGTATTCGGCATTCATTTTTTCGCTTGGTCCATCTCCAAAGGTATAGAGATTATCCGCACCAACATCACCACCAGAAATTCCCTTTTTGTAATTAGGTTGACCAAGTCTTTCGCCCCATCCTTTAATGAAGGCTTCTAATTTTGCAGATTTGCTTGCATTCCAAGGAGCTTTTTGTTTCTCCTCAGAGATAGAAGAGCTAGTAGGAGTTTCAAATTTTTGCCAATCAAAACCTCTTAAATCAATTTGATCAGATTCAGTTTTTCCAAAATTAGATCCAATATAATTAGTTTCTATTTGAAATTCTTTTTCCTGAAGTTTACTAGCCCTCTCTTGCTTTTCATTTAACTTATAAAGAGTTCCATAACCTTTACCAGTTCCTGACGACCAACTTAATTCAAGAATCTCCCCACCTTGATAAATAATTGCCGCATTCCTAGCTCCACCATGTCCTGCAGCAAAACCTTCTGCTAAAAGCACAGGTTTACCTTCTTGTATAGAGTACACTCCAGTTAAAAAGTATTTGCCACTTAAATTAAGATCCGCTACAAGTAACTCCTCAACGCCATCATCATTTAAATCAACAAAAGAGTAACGCATATCATCTGAACGGTTTATAGCATTTTCAATAGACCAACTATTGATAGGACGTTCAGTAGCTTTTAAACTTTGATAAAGATTTGAAATTGCAGTTGAATCATTCGAAGTAGAAAATATCTTTTGGTAATCATCAAAAACTGACTTGTACAAATCTTTATAATCTTTCTTAGACTCCCCAGACTTTATCTCATTACTAGTAGTTGAAGTAGATAAACTAACATCTTTACTAGAAAGCTCAGAATTTTGATTACTACAACCAACTGTAAAAAAACTAAATATAAGAATAAACAGACTTCCTACTATACTTCTATTACCCATAAAAATCTCCTATTAAAATGAATGGTGACCATAGCTTTGCTTACATTATATCAAATATTTGAAAATTTCGGTAAGATAAAAAAATCTTATATAAACAAATACTAAGTAAATAAGTTCTATAATTCTTATAATCGATACACCTTAAATAGATATTATATAACTAAATATATTGTAGAAAAATCCTATAAGACATATAACAAAAGAGATTAAACCATTATTTAAAGCTAACCTATAATACAGTTAAATGATTATACAAGCTTACAGGAAATTAAAGAAAAGACCATTAATCCATTGAAACAATAAAATATAAGTGAAAGATAGGAGCTAAGAAAAGTTACGAAATCATTAAACAATACTTTTATACTCCGTGACTTTAATAACATTAAGCCTAGAATCTTCCTAAACTTGAAAACAAAAAGAGCGAACCATTTTGTCTCGCTCCAGAAAGTAAGAATTTATCACTCAACCACAGTTGCCAAAGAAAGAAAATTTTATAATTAAGGGCACAAAAAAAGAGCTAACAAGCTCTAATTACGGAGAATAAGGGATTCGAACCCTTGCGCCAGTTACCCGACCTAACGATTTAGCAAACCGTCCTCTTCAGCCTCTTGAGTAATTCTCCTATTAATGGGCACGAGTGGACTCGAACCACCGACCTCACGCTTATCAG
>NZ_JVKV01000081.1 GCF_001072375.1 Streptococcus pseudopneumoniae | reverse complement strand
CAAGGCGAAGCTGACGTGGTTTGAATTTGATTTTCGAAGAGTATAAGATGTTTTATTTTTATAATTCTAGTATAAAGCATAGATATCAAAGAATCGTCAAGCATTTCTAAAGTGTTTCTAAAGTTTTTAAGTTTCTAAAAATAAAAAGCCCAGTTGGCTAGAAATACTAGTTGACTGGGCTTATTTTCTACAAAATATATTTCTCAATAGCACGTGCAACACCATCTTCTTCATTGCTAGCAGTTACGGCATCCGCGAGAGATTTGACGTAGTCGCTGGCATTTCCCATGGCAATCCCAAGCCCTGCAAATTCTATCATCTCAATATCGTTATTGGCATCACCCATGGCCATGATTTCAGAAGGTTGGATATCCAAAATCTCAGCCAAGCGAGAAAGAGCAGAAGCTTTTGTGGTACCGAGTGGCATTGCTTCATAGATAACTGGTTGTGAACGAACTCCGCTAAATCTCTGACAAAGTTCATCAGCAAATCGTTGTTCAAAATCATCTGTTTGTTCTTTTGTACCTAAGAACATACCCTGGAACATGCGATATTTTCCACTGGTAGCTTCCTCTAGTGAAATTTCAGTCAGGTCAGAAAAGACGAGTGTCGCATCGTATTTTACGATAGGATTTGGTTCGCCTCCGAGAACGAAGTAGTGTTCCTCGTCAAAGAGAGTCAACTGGACCTCACTCTTTTCAGCAAGTTCATTTAGGTATTCAATGTCTGATTTGCTAAGTTCTCTCCAGTCAACAAGGCCCCAATCACTAGTTTGGTGGGTAGAACATCCATTGTTGACGATGACGTATTCATTCTGCAAATCAAGTCCGAGTTTCTTGTAGTAGGGAAGAACCCCAAAGAGAGGACGACCAGTACAGAGAACCAGTTTGACGCCTTTTTCGACAGCCTTATGAATGGTATTAATATGAGCCTGAGGAATTTCCTTGGCTTCGTTGAGCAGAGTTCCGTCCATATCAAGGGCAAGTAGTTTAATCATAGTAGTTCCTTTTCACGTGTTTTGTCTATATTATAGCATAATTTAGTGGAAATAAGGATTACTATGTCAATTTAGGACGTTTCAATTACAATTCATGATTTGAAGAAGCTTTTTGGCAAATATATGCTATACTAAACTTGCGATATACTGATAATGGATAAAAAAGCAGAGGACTTATCATGAAAAAAAGAGCAGTACAGATTTTACTAGCCTTGTTAGTAATTATTTATAGGAAGACTTGGTTTTGGTGGATTTTTAATCACTTTACAGCTAGATTTGTAGCTGCTAGTCGAGAATTTTTTCAAATTCTTGCTTTTTTAGAGTTTATCGTTATTCTTCTAGCTATGCTATATTTACTAGTATTCGAAGGTAGAAAAATGCTTGAGTTGAAGTAGAAATGGAGATATCTAGTTTATTTGCTTCTTGCTTATGGAGTCAGTTATCTTTCAGATATTGTGTTTTCTTTTTTAACCCCAGCAACGTCCAATCAAATCGCTTTAAATGAATTGACTGAGATGACAGGGCGACAAGAGTTACCTTATCTTTTACTTATTGTTTGTCTACTAGGACCAATTACAGAAGAATTGGTTTACCGTGGAGTTCTGATGAATACATTTTTGAAAGATTCACCTTGGTATGGAGATGTTTTACTATCAGCCTGCGTCTTTGGCTATGTGCATGTCAGTTCAGGTTTAACACCACTCGCCTTTTTCACCTATGCAAGTGGAGGAACGATTTTAGCATTGCTCTACCGAAAAACTCACTCTCTCTATTATCCCATTTTACTCCATATCATGATTAACATTACAGCATTTTGGGATTTATGGATGCTTGTATTTTCATGAAGATAGTGCTTATCGATCAATGCCGGAAATTTCTGGCATTTTACTTTTTATCAGTAGTTTAAGAACTCTCTATTTATAGGATTAGCAGTCAAAAAATGGTATAATGAAAGGTAATGAAAAAATCAAACGAGGCAGAGATGAAACTACTTTATACCGATATTCGGACTTCTTTGACAGAAATCCTGACCAAGGAGGCTCAAGGACTGGTTGCCCAAGGCAAACGAGTCTTTTACATAGCTCCTAACTCTCTTTCTTTTGAAAAGGAACGTGCCGTCCTGGAGTGCTTGAGTCAGCAGGCTTCTTTTGCGATCACAGTCACGCGCTTCGCTCAGATGGCTCGTTATCTGGTTTTAAACGATATACCCGCGAAGTCAAGTCTCGATGATATCGGTCTTGGTATGGCTTTCTATAAATGTCTGTCTGAGATAGACCCTAAGGATTTACGTGTTTACGGGGCTATTAAGCAAGATCCGCAATTCATCCAACAATTGATTGAGATTTACCATGAAATGACAACTGCTAAGATGAGTTTTTTGGATTTAGAAAGTCTATCTGACGCTGATAAACGTTCTGATTTGCTCATGATTTTTGAAAAGGTAACAGCTTATCTGAATCAAGGTCAAGTTTCGCAAGGGAGTCAATTATCATATCTGATCAATGCTATCGAAGAAAACAAGGTAAGTAGTGATTTTAGTAAGATTGCCCTAGTCATTGATGGTTTTACCCGATTTTCTGCAGAAGAAGAACACCTAGTGGATCTACTTTATCGTAAGGGTGTTGAGATTGTTATTGGTGTATATGCGTCTAAGAAATCTTATACTAGCCCATTTAGTGAAGGGAACCTCTACCAAGCCAGTGTTGAGTTTCTACGCCATTTAGCTTTTAAATATCAGACTAAGGCAGAAAATACTTGTCAAGAACATGAGAAACTTGATGCCTTTGCCAAAGCCTCAAGACTACTCGAAAGTGCTTATGATTATTCTGAAATTAGCTTAGAAGTGGATGATAAGGATAGAGAAGATTTGCAAATTTGGTCTTGTCTAACCCAAAAAGAAGAGCTGGAGTTAGTTGCTCGTAGTATTCGCCAGAAATTGCACCAAGAGCCAGAACTAAGCTATAAAAATTTTCGAATCCTATTAGGTGACGTAGAGTCTTATAAACTGTCTCTGCAGACAATTTTTAATCAATATCAAATTCCTTTTTATCTAGGTAAGAGTGAGTCTATGGCTCACCACCCTTTGACTCAATATGCAGAATCCATCGGGCGTTTGAAACGATACAATTTCCGTCAAGAAGATTTGATTAATCTCTTACGCACTGGCTTGTATACTGACCTTAACCAAGAGGAAATTGATAGCTTTGAACAATATCTTCGTTATCTAGGTATTGATGGTCTTTCTAGTTTTAAACAAGAATTCACAAAAAATCATCATGGGAAATTTGATTTAGAAAAATTAAATAAGCTTCGTGTTCGTGTTCTAAATCCATTAGAAACCTTATCATCTAGTCGTAAGCAAAAAGCTGAGAATCTTCTTGCAAGATGGAGCAACTTTTTGAAAGATGCTTATTTGACCAAGCAGTTACAAACTTTATCTGCAACGATGGAAGTAGCAGAGCAAGAAAGACAAGAGGAGGTCTGGAAAGCATTTTGCCACGTAATGGAGCAATTTGCAACCGTGTTTGAAGGTTTCCAGGTCACTTTGGATGATTTCTTGGCTCTTCTTCATTCAGGCATGAGCTTGTCCAATTATCGTACAATCCCAGCAACAGTCGATACTGTCCTGGTGCAGAGTTATGATTTGATTGCACCCTTGACAGCTGATTACATCTATGCAATTGGTTTAACACAAGATCATTTGCCCAAAATTGCTCAAAACACCAGTTTGTTGAGCGATGAAGAAAGAGAATCCTTGAATCAAATGACTCAAGAAGGTTCTCAATTACTGATTGCAAGTCAAGAAAACCTCAAGAAGAATCGCTATACCATGCTTTCGTTGGCCAACTCTGCTAGGAAGCAATTAGTCTTATCAGCACCAAGCTTACTCAATGAAAACGAGAGTAAAGAGTCAGTTTATCTGAAAGAATTGCAGGACTTTGGTTTTAGCAAGATTGAAAAGAGAATTGATCGAAAAAATCTATCGAAAGATGACATTGGTTCTTATCACAGTCTTTTGTCTAGTCTGGTTGCCTATCATCAGCAAGGTGAGATGGAGACAAGTGACCAAGACTTAACGTTTGTAAAAGTTCTGGCTCGTGTGATGGGTAAAAAGTTGGAAGGCAAAGGTTTGGAAAATCCCGTCCTACCGACAAGTCCAAAGAGCAAGACTTTAGATTCTGAAACTTTGAAAGCCTTGTATCCTGAAGATCAAGATTTCTATCTATCTACTTCTGGATTAACAGAATTTTACCGTAATGAATACAGTTACTATCTCCGTTATGTCTTAGGTTTGCAAGAAGAATTGCGTCTGCGTCCTGATGCAAGAAGTCACGGTAATTTCTTGCATCGTATTTTTGAACGTGCATTGAAACTTCCGAGTTATGAATCCTTTGATCGTCGTTTAGAACAAGCTATCTCTGAAACCAGTCAAGAACGTGAGTTTCAAGCTATTTATCAGAAAAGTTTGGAGGCTCAATTTACTAAGGAAGTCCTCTTGGATGTCGCACGCGCTACTGGACATATTCTTCGACATAATGCGGATGTTGAAACGATTCAGGAAGAGGCAGTCTTTGGTGGCAAGGAACAAGCCTTTATTCAGCTAGATAATGGTCGAAATCTCTATGTTCGTGGTAAGGTTGACCGAATTGACCGTCTAAAATCAGATGGAGCTATCGGTGTTGTAGATTATAAGTCTTCTTTGACTCAGTTCAAGTTCCCTATGTTTTATAATGGTCTTAACTCGCAATTACCAACCTATCTAGCTGCCCTCAAGCAAGAAGGGAATAGAGACTTCTTTGGAGCTATGTACCTAGAAATGGCTGAACCAATTCAGTCATTACAAACTGCTAAAACTCTTTCAAAGGCAGTAACAGAAACGAATAAGACTATGAAATACCAAGGCCTCTTTCTTGAAAAAGAGATAAAAAACCTTGGAGAGTTTTACAATAAAAACAAGACTTATCAGTTGTCTGATGAGGAATTCCAGTTATTGTTGGACTATAATGCCCTTCTCTACAAAAAAGCGGCAGAGAAGATTTTATCTGGTGAATTTGCGATCAACCCTTATACAGAAAACGGTAGAAGCATTGCTCCTTATGTCCAACAATATCAGTCGATAACTGGTTTTGAAGCTAATTACCATTTAGGTCAGGCAAGATTGTTAGATAAGGTCGCTAAGAGCAATGATAAAGAAACATGGTTTAATAAAATTAGAGAGGAGTTGGAGCGATGAAATTTTTATCCCAAGAAGAGATTGAAAAGTTGCAGATAGAAGAAGCTCATTCTGACAAGAAAACAAAGAAAACTGCTGAGCAAATTCAAGCTATTTACAGTTCTGGTCAAAACATTCTGGTCTCAGCATCAGCTGGCTCAGGAAAAACTTTTGTCATGGCTGAACGAATTCTTGAACAACTAGCGCGTGGAGTAGAAATTCGCCAACTCTTTATCTCAACCTTTACAGTCAAGGCAGCAACCGAGTTAAAAGAACGATTGGAAAAGAAAATCAGCCAACAAATCCAAGAGACTCAAGATATGGAGCTAAAAAAGCATCTTGGAAGACAATTAGCTGATTTACCAAACGCTGCTATTGGAACTATGGACTCTTTTACTCAGAAGTTCCTGGCGAAACATGGCTATCTCATTGATTTCGCCCCAAACTTTCGTATCCTTCAAAATGAAAGTGAGCAGCTTCTCTTAAAAAATGAGGTCTTTCGTCAAATTTTTGAAAGTCACTACCAAGGCAAAGAACAGGAACGATTTAGTCAGTTGGTGAAGAACTTTGCAGGTAGAAGCAAAGACGCGCGTGGACTGCGTAAACAGGTCTATATGATTTATGACTTTTTGCAATCCACTAGTAATCCTCAGGCTTGGCTAGAAAATTCCTTTCTAAAAGGCTTTGAAAAGACTGATTTTTCAGTTGCTAAAGAAAACCTAGCTGAGGATATAAAAGAAAGACTTTGGGATTTAGAAAGCTTTTTCCGTTACCATTTGGAAAATGATGCCAAGGAATTTGGCAAAGCAGCTTACCTAGAATCTGTCCAACAAGTTCTTGATGAGATCGGTTCTTTAAGCCATGAATCTACTTTTGAGCAATATCTAGAAGTTTTAGACCGAGTTGTTAGTATCTCTAAGGATAAGGGAGGTCGTTCTCTTACAAATGCTAGTCGTAAGGCCGAACTGCAAGACTTGAAAGAAGCATACAACCAAGAGAGAAAAGCAAAGTTTGAAAAATTGATTGCACTCAATGACCAAATCACTTTACTAAAATTCCAAGAAGATTATCATCAAGATTCCTGGGACTTGGCAGAGACATTCCAAGTATTCATGAGAGATTTTGTTGATGCCTATCGACAACGAAAACGCGAAGAAAATGCCTTCGAATTTGCTGATATTAGCCACTATACCATTGAGATTTTGGAAAACTTCCCACAGGTTCGTCAAGAGTATCAGGAACGCTTCCATGAAGTCATGGTTGATGAGTACCAAGATACCAACCATATCCAGGAAAGAATGCTAGAACTCCTCTCAAACGGTCATAATCGTTTTATGGTAGGAGATATTAAGCAGTCTATTTATCGTTTTAGACAGGCCGACCCACAAATTTTCAACGAAAAATTCCACAGCTTCGCTCAAGATGACAAAGAAGGTCAGTTAATTCTGCTTAAAGAAAATTTCCGAAGCAGTTCAGAGGTTCTTGATGCTACGAACGATGTCTTTAAACACCTCATGGACGAGGAAGTTGGAGAGATATCTTATGACGGTATGCACCAGCTTGTTTTTGGAAATACTGATATTCAATCAAATCCAGAAAACAAGGCAGAAGTTCTCTTGTACGATAAGGATGATGATAGCGATTCTGATGATGAGGAGGAACTTGCAACTAACAAACTGACTGGTGAAATGCGGATGGTGCTTAAGGAGATAATTCACCTTCATAATGATAAGGGTGTACCTTTCAAGGACATGGCTCTCTTAACTGCTAGTCGAAGTCGTAATGATCAAGTTCTGCTCGCCTTGTCTGAATATGGTATTCCTGTCAAGACAGACGGTGCTCAAGCAAACTATTTGCAATCCCTAGAAGTCCAGGTGATGTTGGATACTCTTCGTGTCATCCACAACCCTCTTCAAGACTTTGCTTTGGTTGCTCTGATGAAGTCTCCGATGTTTAGCTTTGATGAGGATGAATTGGCTCGTCTCGCTCTTCAAAAATCTGAGGATAAAGTTCAAGAGAACTTTTATGAGAAACTAGTCAATGCTCAAGCAAATACGGGTCTTCAAAAGGATTTAATTAAGTCTGAACTTCATAAAAAAATAGAATTTTTCATGGAAACCGTCCAGGCTTGGCGTTTATATTCCAAAACACATTCTCTTTATGATCTCATTTGGAAAATCTATAGTGACCGATTTTACTATGATTATGTTGGTGCCTTGCCAAATGGACTGGCCAGACAGGCAAATCTCTATGCCCTTGCTCTAAGAGCAGATCAGTTTGAAAAGAGTAATTACAAGGGATTATCCCGTTTTATTCGAATGATTGACCAAGTCCTGGAAGCCCAGCATGATCTTGCCAATGTTGCTGTAGCACCACCAAAGGATGCTGTAGAACTTATGAGTATTCATAAGAGTAAGGGGCTTGAATTTCCTTATGTCTTTATCCTCAATATTGATCAAAAATTTAATAAGAAGGATACTATGTCTGAGGTTATCTTAAGTCGAAGAAATGGCCTTGGTCTCAAATATGTTGCTAGAGTTGCTACAGATGCCAAAGAGGAATACGTTCCATCTACGATTAAATTATCTATCCCTAGCTTGACCTATACGCAAAACGAAGAAGAACTTCAGTTAGCAAGTTATTCTGAACTCATGCGTTTACTTTATGTAGCCATGACACGTGCTGAAAAGAAACTCTATCTAGTTGGAAAAGGTTCTCGTGAAAAGTTAGAATCTAAAGAATATCCGACAAATGGAAAAGGTCTTTTGACTCGAGAAACTAGACTAGATGCTAGTAATTTCCAAGATTGGATTTGGGCCATTTATCAAGCATTTTCTAAGGAGGATTTGCATTTCACTGTGCGCTTTGAAGTTGAAGAAGACCTAAGCAAAGAAGCTATCGGAGAATTGGAAAATAAAAGCCAGCTCCAAGACCAATCCCAAGCAGATAATCGCCAATCAGAAACCATCAAAGATGCGTTGGAAATGCTAAAAGAAGTGGAAATGTATAATCAAGTCCACCGTGCAGCAATCAATCTTCCAAGTGTACAAACCCCTAGTCAGCTTAAAAAATTCTATGAACCTGTCATGGATATGGAAGGTGTAGTAGTAGCTGGTCAAAGTCAACTAAAAGAAAGTACGGTTCAATTCAACCTTCCTGATTTCTCTAAAACTAAGAAAGTTACTGGTGCTGAGATTGGTAGTGCTACCCATGAACTCATGCAGAGAATTATTCTAGCTAAGAAACCCACTTTAGAGACTTTAACAGAGGCTTTAGAGCAAGTTCAAGTAAGTTCAGCTGTCAAATCTAAAATCAATCTAGGAAAAATTTTATCCTTCTTTGATACAGCTCTCGGTCAAGAGATTCTTGCAAATCAAGATAAACTCTATCGAGAACAACCTTTCTCAATGTTAAAAAGAGACGAGAAGAGCCAAGAAAACTTTGTTGTTCGTGGAATCTTAGATGGTTATCTCCTCTACAATGATAAGATTGCTCTCTTTGACTACAAGACAGACCGTTATGAGCATGCTAGTCAGCTTATTGAACATTATCGTGGTCAATTAGAACTCTATGCAGAGGCTCTATCTCGTTCATATCAGATAGAAACAGTTGAGAAATATTTGATTCTACTTGGTAAAGACCAAGTAGAAGTCGTTAAACTTTAAAAAGAAAGGAGGCATCATGTCCATTCCTGTTAGAAAAAACTTATATGATGCAGTTTTAGAGGCCTCTAAAGCCGATACTTGGGAACAAGCTACCAAACAATGGAGTGAAGTTTCCTTGATTTTTAATGGAATCGGTCGAAGCAATTGTGTCTGCGGTAATGCTATTAAGTATGCTTATGAACTTTTTAACGGAGTTACTGGCAAACGACTTTTTCCCATTGGGAGTGACTGTGTGCGTCATTTCCAAAGAATTAGCCTAGATCAACAGCTAGAAGAGGAAGAAAAACTTCTCAGAAAGCTTGAAAATCTAACCAGAAAGGCCCAGAAAAAAGAAGCCATTCGAGTTAATAAAACAGATTTTGATGAGCGACTAATCAACTGGCTATGGGAAAAGGGAGCTTTTAAGTCAAATCGAGGTAATCAATTTTCACCAGAAAAGGATTATCAACTCTTTTTGGAAGTTTTTCAAGGTGGAAGTTGGAGTAGGGCAGAGCCTTTGAAGAAAGCTCGTATGGAGGAAGTCCTTGAAAAATTTATCAAACCCTTTCTACTTGGAAAATCTGACGATCAGCTCTATCTTGTTAAACTAGGAAAAGAAAAAATTGACTATGAGCAGGAACTTCGCATCAAGGCTGAAAAGGAACGAAAGAAGCGAGACGAGATTGCTAAACAATATGCGGATAACCTGGTTCTAGCAATGGGACCAGCTGAACGTGCCTATCAGGATTACTTTGGATTGAGCGAAACACTGACACTAGAAGAGCGCCAGTGGGAAAAGATTCTCTTCGGTAAAAATCGGACAGAACGTTCTATAAAATCAAAACAGTACCAAAGAGAACTCGAAAAGGATCAACGCATTGCTAGTCAAGATCCTCTTGAAAGAAAACAAAAGCAAGTCTGGTTGCTTAACTCTTATTTTAAGGATATACCCGAAGAAAAAGCTCGCTTTTCCCGACTTCTAATCATGTATCGAAAAACTGGAGAAATCCCATTTTCAACTGACTATCTCTCTAACACTTTGTTTGACTTTTTCTACAAAATGAAGGCTTTTGAATTTGAAATAGCACCTGATCAGGTACGTGATTTTCTAAAGGAATGTTTAGATGCGGAAAATCTATCGTCCGCACAAAAATCTTGGATAGAAGGCATTTTAACCAACTGCATCAAACCTTTTTTAGAAAGAATGATAGTTTCGTCCTGAATGGATAGACTCATTATTGTTAAAATTAGTCTTAAAAGTATTTTACATAATTTATTTTATGTATAAACTAAAAATGTTTGTGTCAACATTAAAAAAATAGAAAGAAACTATGTCAAAAGAAATCGATATCGAATATTATCACCAACTAGCCTTGCAAAAACAAAAAGAGCATCGGAAGTTTTTAGGAAATCTGAAAAAGAAAGCACCTAAAAATTTGGATAAAATTGCCCTTGAAATCCATCAAGAAGTTTTTACTGAAATTGATTGTACAGCCTGCGCTAACTGCTGTAAGAGTCTTGGTCCAGACTTCAAAGAAGCAGATATCACACGTATCGCAAAATACTTTAAAATGAAATTGCCAGCCTTTGAAGCTGAGTTTTTGCAAGTAGATGAAGACGGTGATAAAGTCTTTAAGTCAATGCCTTGTCCCTTCTTAGGAGGCGATAATCTCTGTTCCATCTACGATGTCCGTCCAAAAGCCTGTCGTGAATTTCCACATACTGACCGTAAGAAGATTTACCAAATCAATAATCTTACTATTAAAAATACTCTAACCTGCCCCGCAGCTTATCTCTTTGTTGAAAGATTAAGAGAGAAAATAGACTAAGTACTCTCATTGTATGATAAGATTCATCCTCAAATACAGTTACTATTTGGGGATTTTTGTATATTTATTTTTATCTGAAAATTCAAACTAAATTTCTTATTAATTGATAAGTCTTTTCTTTAAGCTTAAAGTTTTTTAAACCTTATCTTAAAGAAAACTGATATAAGGTATTTTTAAGCGATATTCTGTATAGTTATACCATCACCAAAGAAAGAGGTATCGATATGAACTACATAGTCATTCCAGCTTACCAACCCGATAATAAACTTATCAAACTCATCGAAAAAATTCACGAAAAGAGTGATTTTCATATTTTAGTCATAGACGACGGCAGTTCATCAAAGTGCCAAAAAATCTTTGACAAAGCAAAACAATTTGCTACTGTCATTCGTCACCAAGTGAACCAAGGTAAAGGGCAGGCTCTAAAAACAGCCTTTACTTATATCCAAGAACAAAACATTTATGGTACGGTTGTCACAGCAGATGCGGATGGACAGCACAAGGTATGGGATATTTTCCGCACGGCTAATAAAGCTTCCGAAAATCCAAACAAGCTAATCTTGGGTGTACGTGCCTTTTCTGGAAAAGTTCCCCTTCGTAGCCGTTTTGGTAACAGCTTAACCAAAGCTCTCTTTAAGCTTCAAACATGAGTAGGAGTAACAGATACGCAGACAGGTCTTCGTGCTTTTACTACAAACTTGATACCGTTTATGCTTAAGATTGAAGGCCAACGTTACGAATATGAAATGAATATGTTGCTCGAAGCAACGAAAGAATACGAGATTTTAGAAGTTCCTATTGAAACTGTCTATATTAATGACAATGAGGCTTCACACTTCCGCCCAATCCAAGACGGACTCATGATTTATAAAAATATCTTTAAATTTGCCTTATCATCTCTCAGTAGCTTTGTTGTAGACTATGTCGTTTACGCCCTAGCAATTTTGATTTTGCCGACAGTTCCTACTAGTCTACGAATTTTTCTAGCGAACGGAGTAGCTCGTGTAACTAGCTCAATTTTTAACTATTCTACAAATAAAAAACTAGTCTTTAAAAATGACGATAGCCTTGTAAAAACAGGGATGGGGTACTTTGGTCTAGCAGTCGGACTCTTTGTCTTAGACACGCTACTGATTCGTCTCTTCTTTACAGTCTTTGGAATCAACCTTCTGATTGCCAAAGTTATCGTCGGCATCCTTCTCTTCGCTGTCTCTTGGACAGTGCAGAAGAAATTCATCTTTAAGGAAAGGATATCAACTGTATTATGAAATTTTTAAAAAAACGCTATGCTTACGCCTCAGTTCTTGGCCTACTCTTGACAGGATCCTTTAGTTACTCAATGCTAAAGACCTTTGTCCTCGCTGAAACTATCTCGACAGTTGCCACAACTAGCACAAGTTCCAATGCTGCAGCAGCAAGTCAAGCTGCTAAGACAGCTACTGTCACTGACTCTAGTTATAAAGATGACAATATTTCCGTCAATTTGTCTGAAACGACGGTCAATAATACACAAGTCTACGTTGCTGATATTACTCTGAGCTCATCAGATTATCTGAAAACTGCCTTTGCTCAAAATGCTTATGGAACTAACGTAACTGCAAAAACCTCTGTAACCGCAGCTGACAACAATGCCATTTTAGCAGTAAACGGGGACTACTATGGTGCTAACTCTACAGGTTATGTTATCCGTAATGGCGTTGTCTATCGTGATACTGTTCGTGAAGATTCTAGTAATGGCGACTTAGCTATTTATAAAGATGGCTCTTTTAAGATTATTTACGAAGATCAGATCTCAGCTGAGCAACTAGTAAATGACGGTGTCGTCAATCTCTTGGCTTTTGGACCAGCCTTGGTCGAAAATGGTGAAATTGCAGTTGATACCAATACAGAAGTAGGACAAGCAATGGCTTCAAATCCTCGTACAGCTATTGGTATTATCGATGAAAACCACTATATCATCGTTGTTTCAGATGGACGTACATCAGAAAGTGAAGGTCTCTCTCTTTATCAGCTAGCTGAAGTCATGAAATCTTATGGTGCAAAGGCTGCCTACAATCTTGATGGCGGTGGATCATCTACACTTTATTTCAACGGTCAGGTTATCAATAAACCAACGACTGGTGGAAACAAAATTTCAGAAAGGGCGGTGAGTGACATTGTCTACATCGGTTACTAATTTTGGCAAAAAACGGTTTAAGAAAACAGTCATTTCTTACACACTAATCACTATTTTCTTCTTTGCATTTTCTAGAATTTATGAAGCTTTTAGTTTTGGAGAAACTTCTGTTCATATGCACTATTTATTTGTAGCACCTCTTGTAGGGGGGATTCTACTAGCAATCTTTCTCAAGGTTCTCCCTCATTTCTCTCGTATTAGTCTAAATCTATGGAATTCGGCAGTAGCGATTATTACAGCGGGTACACTTTTCCGAGGAATTGTTAATCTTTCAGGACGCTCTACAACTCTGGATACACCCTACTGGTATGTTGGGATTGGTTTTGCAATACTAGCGATCGTCACTATTTTCATCAATCCAAACCTTTGGAAGAATTCTACTAAAGCAACTAAAACAAATCGCAAAGAAGTCTATGGTCAGGCATAATGTTATAAAAAAGTAGTCGTTCGGCTGATGTTCGACTACTTTTTATTGACTTTTATTTCTAAAATATTTTAAAAATATTACAAGTTCTTTTCTTCTGAAAGATACTACTTTTATATTTTACAGAATATTGTATAATATAGTGGATAAATACTGTTTTTTACACAATATATAGAAACATCAAATACACTATTTGGGTATTTGTAAGGAGAAAAGAATGAAAAAAATATTGCTGGCAAGTACAGTTGCCCTCTCTATGGCAGGTTTTGCAAAAACGACCGTCTATGCCGAGGATTCTCAAGCTACCCATAATGTTCAATCATCAGAAAAGATTGCTACCAATACAGTAAGCAATGAGAAGAAAAATCAAAGCGAAGCTGAAAAAGTATCTTCTCAAACTCCAGAGACCAAAGAAAAACCTTCAAAAGAAACAGTAGTAGAGGTAGTTAACAAAGAAGGTTGGCAAAAAGAAAATAACCAATGGCGTTATTATGAGAATAATCAACCAGTTTCGAATTGGAAAAAAATAGCAGGAGTCTGGTACTATTTTAATCAAGATGGCATCATGCTTAGTAATACTATTTTTAATGATTACCTATTGAATAATAGCGGTGCATTGGCAGAATCTTCTTGGGTAAAAATTGACAACCAATGGTATTATGCCACTGAGGACGGGAAAGTTACTCGTAATAATTGGAAAAAGATAGCTGGTGTTTGGTATCGATTCGATGAAAATGGTATCATGATTAGCAATGCTGTTTACGATGACTATCTATTCAAATCAAGTGGAGCCATAGCTGAAAATAGCTGGGTAAAAATTGGTGATAAATGGTACTACGGTAATCAAGAAGGAAAAATCAATCGTGACAAGTGGGCAAAGATTGATGGACAATGGTATCGATTTGATGAATCTGGTGCCATGCTAAGTGCTACTATTTATAAAGACTATCTCCTCAAGACTAGTGGAGCTATGGCAGAAAATGCCTGGGCAAAACTCGAAGATAAGTGGTATTATGCTACAGCATCAGGAAAAATTATTCGCGACAAGTGGGAGAAAATCAGCGGTTCATGGTACTATTTTAATAAAGACGGTGTCATGTTAAGTAGCCAATGGAAAGAGAAATACTATCTAAAAGATAGTGGAGCCATGGCCAAAAGTGAATGGATTTTCGATGAAAAATACAAGAGCTGGTTCTATCTCAAATCAGACGGCACCTATGCTGAAAATCAATGGGTAGGTTCTTACTATCTCAAATCTTTTGGTTATATGGCTAAAAATGAATGGATTTTCGATAAGGACTACAATGCTTGGTATTATCTAAAAGAAGACGGAGCTTATGTAACTGGTAACTTCACCATTAACGGGAAAGACTATACTTTCCAAAGCAATGGAAAATGGATTTCTGATACAGCAGCATACTATAAAGTAAAACCAATTACAGCAAATGTATATAGCGCTTCAGGTGAGAAACTCAGCTATATTTCGCAAGGAAGTATTGTAGCGATTGATGGAGCAGAAGCCAAAGACGGTCGACTTCCAGTCAAAATTTCAGGTCTTTCAGGATATATGAACAAGAGTGATCTAGTAGCAGTCAGCTCTGATAGTGACTTTATTCCTCACTATGCCACTGACGGTAATTATCTTTACCATGAGTTATCACCTTACGCAAGTATTCGTGTAGCACCTCATAGTTCATCAATGGCAATTGGTAAAAAATACTATTCAGCTGATGGCAAGAACTTTGAGAACTTTACAGTTGAAAATCCTTTCTTATTTAGAGATTTAAGAAAACCAACCAATTACACAGCTGAAGAATTAGATAAAGTCTATTCTCTTATGAATATCAAAGGAAGTCGTCTGGCAGGTAAGGGAGCAATCTTTAAAGAAGCTGAAGAACGTTATCAGATCAACGCTCTCTATCTAATTGCCCATAGTGCCATAGAAAGTTCATGGGGACGTAGCCAAATTGCTAAGGATAAAAACAACTTCTTTGGTATCGCTGCTTATGATACAACACCATATGATTCAGCAAAAAGCTTTGACGATGTTGATAAGGGTATCTTAGGTGCAGCCAAGTGGATCCGCGAAAATTACATCGATAATGGCAGAACATACCTTGGAAATAAAGCGTCAGGGATGAATGTTCTTTATGCATCAGATCCATACTGGGGAGAAAAAATTGCAAGTATCATGATGAGAATCAACAGTCAGCTAGGTGAAAAAGATTAAAAATCATTAAAATCGATAACAACTGCAAAGTGGTTATCGATTTTGCTTATCATGATAAACTTGAGAAATGAACTTTATGAAGCAGAATTTTGAACATATACATACAAGAGGGATAAATTTAAATCACATAGGGATCAACGCATACGCTTATGATTATTCAGCAATCCCAGACTTACTTGATAATCTCAAAGCCAATAATCAAATTATACTAGGTGGGGATGTTTTTTGCTACAAGAATGGCCAATTGAAACATACTTATGATCATTGGTATTACGAGAAACAAGATCCAACCATTGATAGCAGTAAATCCATTTTTCAAACAGAAAAATATATCAGCAACTATGTTAAAGATCATGGTGAACACTATTATTTTTCAATTGTTTTAGACAATGAGGAATTTAATTTGTGACTGATTGACTTAGAAAACATTTTACAATCGGCATTGAATCAAGCGTCAAATATGAGAAATCATGTTATAATAAAAGATAGTGATTTATTTTTAGAAAAAGGATATCTATTTAATTTTTAAATATGAAAGAATAGATACAAATCCAATAAAAGAAAGGAATTTTACAGAATGGCAACTATTCAATGGTTTCCTGGACATATGTCCAAGGCGCGTCGTCAGGTCCAGGAAAATTTAAAATTTGTTGATTTTGTGACAGTTTTAGTAGATGCACGTTTGCCCTTGTCTAGCCAAAATCCAATGCTGACTAAAATCATCGGGGACAAACCAAGGCTATTGATTCTAAACAAGGCAGACCTAGCGGACCCAGTATTAACAAAAGAGTGGCGTCAGCACTTTGAATCACAAGGTATTCAGACACTTGCTATCAATTCTAAAGAACAAATTACAGTTAAAGTCGTAACAGACGCTGCTAAGAAACTCATGGCAGATAAGATTGCTCGTCAAAAAGAACGTGGAATTCAAATTGAAACCTTACGCACCATGATTATTGGGATTCCAAACGCAGGAAAATCAACTCTGATGAACCGTTTGGCTGGTAAGAAAATTGCCGTAGTTGGGAACAAGCCTGGTGTGACAAAAGGTCAACAATGGCTCAAAACCAATAAAGATTTGGAAATCTTGGATACTCCAGGGATTCTTTGGCCAAAATTCGAAGATGAAACGGTCGCTCTTAAACTTGCCCTTACTGGAGCAATCAAGGATCAGTTGCTTCCAATGGATGAGGTAACGATTTTCGGTCTCAATTACTTTAAAACCCATTATCCTGAAAAGCTTCAAGAACGTTTTAAACAAATGAATCTGGATGATGAAGCTCCTGAAATTATTATGGATATGACGCGTATCCTTGGTTTCCGTGATGATTATGATCGTTTTTACAATCTCTTTGTTAAAGAAGTTCGTGATGGAAAACTTGGTAATTACACATTAGATATATTGGATGATCTAAATGGCAACGATTAAAGAAATAAGAGAAGCATTAGCAAAGATAACTGATCTTGAAAGTCCCTTGTTCAAGGAATTTGAAAAAGATTCTCGTTCAGGTGTCCAAAAAGAAATTCAAAAGCGGAAAAAAGCCCTTCAATCTGACATTGATGAAAATCTCCGCTTAGAGGCTATGCTTAGCTATGAAAAAGAGCTTTACGAGAATGGAATAAGTTTCATTGCTGGAGTTGATGAAGTTGGTAGAGGTCCCTTAGCTGGCCCTGTTGTTGCTGCAGCAGTCATTCTGCCCAAAAATTGTAAAATAAAAGGATTGAATGACAGTAAGAAGATTCCTAAGAGAAAACATGAGGAGATTTTTCAAGCCGTTAAAGATAAGGCTCTTGCAATCAGTATTGGCATTATGGACAATCAAGTCATTGATCAAGTCAATATCTACGAAGCGACGAAACTAGCCATGAAGGAAGCTATCTCACAACTTGAACCTCAGCCAGAACATCTTTTGATTGATGCTATGAAATTGGATTTGCCGATTTCTCAAACATCCATCATCAAAGGAGATGCGAACTCGCTTTCTATTGCCGCAGCATCGATCGTTGCTAAGGTTACCAGAGATAAGATCATGGAAAACTATGATCAGGAATTTCCAGGTTATGATTTTTCTCAAAATGCTGGTTATGGAACGGCTAAACATTTAGAAGGTTTAGAAAAGCACGGTGTTACACCCATTCATCGCACAAGCTTTGAACCGATTAAAACGATCGTTTCAGAAGCTGAAAAAGATAATTAAAGGAGAAAATTATGGAGGAACAGTCGGAAACACTTAGTTCCAAGAAAGAATTTGCCTTTGCATCTAGTACAATTCTATCTCAAGTAGGGCGAGGTATTATCGTTGGATTAGTCGTAGGCCTTATTGTTGGGTCTTTTCGGTTTTCTATTGAAAAAGGATTTCATGTCATCCAAGGGCTTTATCATGATCAAGATAATCTTGTACGTAACCTGTTGATTATCTCCCTGCTTTATCTTGTTATTTGCTGGCTTAGCGCCAAATTAACACGCTCGGAAAAAGATATCAAAGGTTCTGGTATTCCTCAAGTTGAGGCAGAGTTAAAAGGTCTCATGTCTCTCAACTGGTGGAGTGTGCTATGGAAGAAATATGTTCTTGGTATTCTCGCAATTGCGAGTGGACTCATGTTAGGGCGTGAAGGTCCAAGTATTCAACTAGGTGCTGTTGGAGGTAAAGGAATTGCTAAGTGGCTCAAGTCTAGCCCTGTCGAAGAACGTTCTTTAATCGCGAGTGGAGCTGCTGCTGGACTTGCTGCAGCCTTTAACGCTCCAATAGCAGGTCTGCTTTTTGTAGTAGAAGAAGTTTACCATCATTTTTCAAGATTTTTCTGGGTATCTACTTTGGCAGCTAGTCTGGTAGCAAACTTTGTTTCTCTTCTCATCTTTGGCTTAACACCCGTTCTGGATATGCCAGATGATATCCCTCTCATGAGCTTGAATCAATATTGGATTTATCTGGTGATGGGAATTTTTCTTGGGCTCTCAGGTTTTCTTTATGAAAAAGCCGTTCTGAATGTCGGAAAAGTTTATGATTGGATTGGCCAAAAGGTTCACATTGATAAAGCATATCATCCGATCTTTGCCTTTATTCTTATTATTCCAGTAGGAATTTTTCTACCTCAAATACTTGGTGGGGGCAATCAGGTTGTCTTATCCTTAACAGAACAAGATTATAGTTTTCAAATTCTCTTAATTTACTTCATCATTCGCTTTATCTGGAGCATGATTAGTTACGGAAGTGGACTGCCAGGTGGTATTTTCTTACCGATTTTAGCATTAGGATCCTTACTTGGTGCCCTAGTAGGCGTTATTTGTGTCAATCTTGGACTTGTTAGCCAGCAGCAATTTCCTATCTTTGTTATCCTTGGAATGAGTGGTTATTTTGGGGCTATCTCAAAAGCACCTTTGACAGCTATGATTCTTGTGACTGAAATGGTTGGTGACATCCGAAATCTCATGCCTTTAGGGATGGTTACCCTAGTAGCTTACATCGTCATGGATTTGCTCAAAGGGGCACCGGTTTATGAAGCCATGCTGGAGAAAATGCTACCTGAATCAGCAACTGATGATGGAGAAGTTACACTGATAGAAATTCCGGTTTCAGACAAAATAGCTGGAAAACAAGTACACGAACTCAATTTACCTCATAATGTGCTTATCACAACCCAGGTACATAATGGTAAGAGTAAGACAGTTAATGGATCTACAAGGATGTATCTAGGTGATATGATTCATCTCGTAATTCCAAAAAGTGAAATTGGAAAAGTGAAAGATTTGCTTTTATAGCAGTATTTGTTTACATAATTTATGTTATGTTGTATCTGTTGATGATTTAAGAAAAATTCTTTTCAGATTTATTTGACCCGACAGATTCTTATAGATGAAAACTATATAAAAACAAAATCTCGGTCTCTAGATGATGAGATCGAGTTTTTATATTATATTCGAATAGACTGAAGAAGATTAGAAATTTTAAAACGATAAGTTCAATGAAGCAATGAATTACCAAATTTTAAGCGATTTTTCCATTATATAGCAAAACTAAAAGTTTATGTACAATCGACTTAACATGAACTAAACCATTGATATAACTGAATTAGAAACATAAAGTACATTCTTTAAAAAGTGTACTTTATGTTTGTTTTGTACATTATTCTGGAGTGGTATTTTGCAAGAACACTTTGTACAGTTTAAAAAAATATAGATAAATAAAAACACTCTAAATTTCATTAAATTGATATTAGAGTGTTTTTTTATTGTCAAAATGTACATTTGAAATATTTTTAGTTTTCACTTAAATAAAGTACATTTTCACCTGAATTGAGAGTAGTAAAAAATTCCAGTGTTCACTTAAATAAAGTACATAATTGAGTATAATTGGCTTAAAAATTTTTTTGGTTATGTGTTTTTACTAAGACAATCCGATAAAACTAAAAGTTTATGTACAATTGACTTAACTAGAGCTAAACCATTGATACAACTGAATTAGAAGCATAAAGTACATTCTTTAAAAAGTGTACTTTATTTTTATTTTGTACATTATTCTGGAGTGGTATTTTGTATGTTTTCTAGTTCATAACATCATCTGATTTAAGGGATTATTTTGTACATTTTTTACTCTAATAAGTGCAGAAGAAGTGGTGGTTCAATTGTACATTTTTTTAAAACTTATTTATGTTCCTACTTAACACAAGATATAGATTTTTATTTTGTTGATGGTATAATTAATGATAGATGATGCGCTATTTCTAAACGTAAAATACAAGATTTTCTAATTTATTTTCTTTTAGACTAGAAGATTATTGCAATAAATACTATGTATAAACTATTAAAAAGGTAGGAGCTATAATGGCCGATAAATTTGGACAGTTTTTTAAAGATACACTAAAAGAAATTCTCGTAGAACATGTAAAAGAATTAAAAAATCAATCTGAAATTGATAAATTTTATGAAAAATATGAAAAGGCTGATTTTTCAGGATTATATCTAGAAATGATTAATGACACTTCAAATCAAATGGTAAGAGATGCTAAGATGATAATGCATGAGAATACGTTACTGTTTAGAGGAGAGGAAACAGAAATAATTGCAAGAATAGAGCAAAAGTGGTCTAATGCGTTTGCTACATCTGAGACCATGTATATGATGGTTCTTGAATCTGTAAAAGATTATTCTGATTATGTAAATAAAATTGATAACAAGGAGAGAGAAAAATCTATTCATAAATACACAGCCTTAAAATACATACACGGAAGAGGTCTACAACAATTTTTAGAGATAATCACTTTAATGAAAAATGGATTTGCTGATGGTGCGTATTCTAGATGGCGTTCACTTTACGAATTAAATATTATTGCGTCGTTTATTTCAGAATATGGAGAGGAAGTTGCTGAAGCTTATATTTCATCACATAATACAGAAGATCGTTATGAATGGGCAAGAGCTTGTGGTGAATTTAGTCCTAAAAAGAGATATATAAGTTTTGACGATATCAGAAAAAAATCCAATTTCCCATCAGAATTATGGCAACAACCATATCGAATCTCTAATGAAGTCACACATGCATCATCACAAGGCACATTTAATCGATTAGGTCTAATGGACGGGGAAGAGAAAATAAGTGTAGGGCATACTGATTATGGACTAACAATACCTGGTGAACACTCTGCTATAACAATAGCGCAACTTACGGGGTTGCTTTTGATGGTATATCCATCTGGTGATTCTATAATAGCTGCAAAAATGCTAAATAAGTGGATTGATGTGGTAAGAGAGCAATATTTTAAAACACATGACTATATTTTTCCTGATGAACCCAAATTATGGAATAATGAAAAAAATTTAAGTCTAAGATAGATATTTGATAGAATAAAAAAGTACAAAAAATTAAAATTATTTTTATTAAAGACTCAGCAAAACACAATATATTGTTTTTTTTATTTGTATACATAAAGTTTTCATTGAAAATTACTACATGTTAAAACTAAAAAATTTTGTACTTTTCCCGAGACAGTGGATAAACCCTTGATACAACTGAGTTTAAGGAGTAATGTAGACTATTTGAAAAATGTACTTTATTTTATTATGTAAAATTGAAAAAGCTAGAATAACGTTCATCGTGGTATCTATATTGTAGTCCATTAGGAGATTTTTTAATGTATATTTTAGAAGAAAGTTTGGTGAAGTTGATGAAGAGCAAAAGTACATTTTTAGGTATAGAAAAACAGACACCGAAGTAAGATGTCTGTTCTCCAATCTATTTTAGATTATTGTTCTTAAAAATACATACTAATTCTTGAAGAATAATCCTTTGTAAGTCTTAGTTTTACTGGGGGTTCGTGGTATAATAGAATTATTACTACAAAAATTAGGAGTTATTAAGATGCTCAACTTATATTGTGATGAGTCTTGTCATTTGGAAAATGATGGTGAGAGTGTAATGTTAATAGGAGGGATTTCTTGTCCAGACTATGTAAGGAATATTGTCTATAAGGAGATAAAAGAAATAAAAAGAAAACACGGTATTTCTTCACGTTCTGAAATAAAGTGGAGGAAAGTTTCAAATTCTAAAATTACCTTTTATGAAGATCTTGTAAATTATTTTTTTGATAATGAGCATCTTAATTTTAGAGTAGTTATAATAGACAAAAATAAATTAAACCATAAGAAATATAATCAAACCCACGATGATTTTTACTATAAGCAGTACTTTTATTTAGTAAGAAAATTTCTCTTTGAGGATGATGTTAACGTTTTTATAGATATAAAAGACACAAATAGTATTTTAAAAGTTAACAAGTTAAAGAATATTCTTGAAAACTGGAAGCAGTCACCCAAACATATCAAAAATATTCAACAAATTCGCTCTCATGAAAACTCAATAATGCAATTAGCTGACCTATTGATAGGGGCAGTAGCTTATAAAAATAGGAGCTTTGAAAGTAGTTTAGCTAGAATCAGGCTAAGTAATTTAATCTCTAATAGAGCTAAGCATGAGTTAACAACGAATACAAAGTATAACGCAATAAAATTCAATATTTTTAAAATGGAGTTAAGTGATGAGCAGTAACGTAACAGATTTTTGTCCTATCCTTCCTCCGAAGATAACACTTGATCAATTTAATGGTGACTATGCTCTTTATGATGATTTTTTATATGAGAATGTATTTTTAGAGCAATTGTTCAACTTCAAGATAACTTTTAGAGGGAAATTTGTCGAGTTAAAGTCGTATCCGTATTTTGAAGGTAAAGAAGATAGTTATTTTCATCTTACCTGTAAAAATTTTGATATAGATTCAGAAGAACGAGAACCTGATTTAAGAAGGAGCGAAAGATTATGTTGGTTAAGACCTGCAATAGAAACGGATCATAACAAGATTTGCAAACAAGATTGTTTCTTAATATATGAACGACCGTATAAAAAATCTAATAGAATATTTTTATTAGATCCAGTAGATCGCTATTTTATTGTACTTGAAGAAAGACCTAGTTACTATTTATTGATAACAGCATTTTACATACACTATGATAATGTACTTCGAAAGAAACTGAAAGAATACGATAAATATAAAACTAACTGAGAAAAACAGAAAACGTCCCTATGATTAGGGACGTAATCGCAATCTCCTTCAACAACTTGGTCGATGAGTTAACTATATTATACCAAAACTATAAAATATTGCAAGTATTTAATTAACAGACAGCAATAATTTCAGAGATATTCTCCCAAATGTCCAAATGGATATCTCTATTCCCGCATGAAATTTATTTACAAAGAGTACATTATGGACTTACAAGAACTTTACGACAACCTATCAACTGAGTTAAACACTCTTGGTATTCGGTTAGATAAAAATATTTACCAAGGAATGCAAAAAGAATCGCTAAAAGGATTTCTTAGTGACTTTGAGAAGCCGGTGTATTAGGCACACCTTTGAAGTCAACTCAAGGATGTAGAATCTTTGGATAGCTATCAGAGATTGTTAGATGGGACTGATGACCGCCAATCTGATTATGTTAAGCAATCCATTCAGCGCTTTTACACGGAGTTTGTTGAATCAATCAGGGATGAATTATATTAAAGAACACTGATGACAAAAAGTCTGGCAAATTCCTTGTCAGACTTTAACTATATGATTTTAGTAAAGTATATTCTCACTAAAATTCAGGTTTAATAAATTTCCAGTTTTCACTTTGATAGGGTAGACTTTAGGATATTTTTGTTCCAAAAAAAAACTAAAAGTTTATGTACAATTGATTTAACTAGAGCTAAACCATTGATAAAACTGAATTAGAAGAATAAAGTGCACTCATTAAGTAGTGTACTTTATTTTTGTTTTGTACATTTTTTGTTGATGGCTTAATCAATACTACATCTCTATCAGGCAATTCAGACTCCATTTAGTCCTCTAAAACCCATGTTGAGTGTGTATCTTTGCTGGTAAAAGCTTAGAAACCTTGTAGCGAAGTAATAATGAAAAGCCTTTATTATAAAGGTTTTTCATATTCCAATAAAGAACTTGACATTATTAGTTACTTCCACTACAATAGAATTACATACCATTGGTATGATAGAAAGGGACTGGAATGGCAAGAAATAGAAACTCACATGAAACTAGACAAAAAATACTAGAGGTCTCTAAAAATTTATTTTTAGAAAAAGGATTTGATAATACGTCAATACAAGATATCATAGATGGGTTAGGTGGATTAACAAAAGGTGTTATCTATCATCATTTTGAGTCTAAATACGATATACTGCAAACAATCATTAGCGAAAATAATCAAGAAATTTTAAATTATAATTGGAGAGGAAATACTGGGTTAGAAAAGATACAAAATTCTTTGATGGACTCTTTCTCTAATTTTGAACACCAAAGGCTCGTTTACTCTGCCTCAATCATGCTTAGAAGTCCACGTTTGTTAGGAGAGCAGTATCTAGGTCTATTTTCTGATTTTTTACCCGAAATTAGAGAAAAAGTTTACGAAGGAGTTGAAGATGGGTCTATTAAAACAGAATATCCAGAAGAGCTAGCAGATTTAATTGTTTTAACTCTAAATATTTGGATTGGTTTTCAAATTTCCGTTTTTTCATTAGTAGAATTAAAGCGCAAAATGAATTTCATTAAACTTACTTTTGAAGGTCTAGGGGTACAGTTAATTTCTGATGAAATGATGGAGGTGATTTTCAACTTATTCGATCACTTAAAAAAATAGTAAATAAGTAGTCGCATGACATTCATGTTAATACTAATTTCTATTTATGTGTTATCAATTCAATAAATTATCTTACATAATTTATAGTTAAAAAATAACATACTTTAAGTGTGTTATTAAAAATCTATTATACATACCGAAGGTATGTTTGTTTTTAGTATATACATACCGATAGTATGTATAGTAACATTGTCTGAAGAATAAGCTTATTTTTAAATATTTGTCGAGATTAGTCTGAATAGTTTATTCTTTATTTACGCTTTGGAGGAAATAATCTATGTTGTCGCTTATTAAAATTGAATTAAATAAAGTTTCTAAATCTAAATTATTTTTAGCCTGGTTGTGTACTATATTTATAGTGTTAGGTATTACAGCAATCATTATTATGGGTTTAGGTACTGACAATAAACTAGGAGAATTCGCTGGTCAGGATTCTAATGTTATTAGAGTTACTGGTAAATGGGAAGGCTGGGCAATTGTAGCTTCATTGTTTTCATCTTTATTTACAAAAGCAGCATTTTTGATTTTCGAATCTTATTTATTATCTACGATTATCATTGATGAATTTAAACGAAGAACAATTTTTCAGTTGTTTTCTTACCCTATTTCTAAAATAAAGTTACTATGGGGAAAAATTCTTTTAGTCATCCTAATATCATTTATTGCCCATTTTTCTGCACATTTAGTTATTCAAATATTCATTAGATTCATGGCTGTTGTAACTGAATCTAGTTGTATCCCTGTAGCTAATCAATTAATTAACTTAGCTGGAATTACGTTTGGAACAGTACTAATAGGGTTATTACCATTTGTTTTAGGTATGATTAAGCATTCAACAGCTATAACAATGCTTACAGGACTTGGTTTAGCAGCATTACTTTCGAATGCCAGTCCAGGAAGTTTATCTAATAATATTGCTGATAACTTATTCTTTTTGATATTTGCAAGTTTCATAAGTTTAATGATTACTTCATTTTCAATTTATAATATTTCAAGACAAGATATTAGTATCAAGTAGCATAGCTGAATTTAATTGAAGGAATGTGATAATTCCTTGATGATTTCTATAAAAAAAGAGGCTGTATAAGTTGGTATTTATGCTCCAGGAGAAAAATTCTTTCATTTAAAGCTGGATATAGAAAGAGAGATAGAAATGAGAAATATTGTTGAAATAAAAGAAGTTTTTAAAACAATTGATAAAGAAGAAATTTTAAGTGGTATCAACCTTCAAATTGCTGAAGGAGAAATCTATGGTTTTTTAGGACCGAACGGTGCTGGAAAAACAACGTTAATGAAATGTATGTTAACCTTATCAACAATTACATCAGGTAGTATTGAAATTTTTGGGAAAAATCTACAAGAACACAGAGAAGAAATCCTAAGTCAGATTGGAAGTATTATTGAATCACCAATTTTTTATGATAATTGCACTGCAAAAGAAATTTTGGAAATTCACGCTCAATATATGGGGAAAAATATTATTGAATCAGATATAAAAAAAGCCTTAAGAATGGTCGGCTTAAAAAATACGACTAAAAAAGTAAAAGATTTTTCGTTAGGAATGAGGCAAAGGCTTGGTTTAGCTCGTGCCTTTCTAACAAAACCTAAATTGTTAATTTTAGATGAGCCAATCAATGGTTTAGATCCAATAGGGATTCAAGAAATTCGAAATCTTTTGTTGTCGCTTTCTAAGGAGCATGGAATTACTATTCTAATATCGAGTCATATATTATCGGAAATTTCACAGATAGCAGATAAAATTGGCTTTATCAAAAATGGAGAAATTGTAGAACAGGTTTCTATGAAAGAGATTAGGAGAGAGAATATTGACTTAGAAGAATATTTTATGTCACATTTTCTAAATGAAATTAAGAATTATGAGGTAGATTAAGGATGAAACAATTGATAAAGAACCATCAGAAGGCTTTTTATGCTTTCATGATATTTAATATACTGGTCCCTTTAACTAATATTGCTTTTGCTTATTCTATTAAAGGTATTATTGATAGTGGCATGTCCCAAAATAAAGAAGCCTTAACTCAAGCGGTACTAGTAGGAGCTACTGTTATTTTCATCTATGCAGCACTCAACTTTATATCTCTTCGATTGAGAAATAAACTTGTTAGGCAAATCATGTCAAGATACAAAAACAAGGTGTTCCAATCTATTTTAGATAGGGATTATAGAGACTTTTCTAAAGAAAAATCAGGGAAATTTATTTCCGTATTAACCGAAAATATGAAGAAAATTGAGCAAGATTATCTATACCAGTATTTTAATATTTCAAAAAACCTTTCCTTAATGATTTTTTCACTTCTAACTATGTTTATAGGTAATTGGTTTTTGACCTTATTAGTTATCATTGCTAGCATCATTCCGATGATGATTTCAGGATTTATTGGACAAAAATCAGCCTCTTTACAAAATAGAGCTATGGTTGCCGATCAGAAGTATTTAGCTAAGGTTAAAGATATTTTAGCAGGATTTCTTGTTATTAAAAGTTTTAATGTGAAAGATGCTATCTGTGAGGATTATAGTCATGAAAGTGAAAAATTTGATGAAATAAATTTTATAAAAGGGAAATTTGACGTTTTAGCTAATGTTATTTCACAGCTTTCAGGGATGATTGTTTTTTTGGTAGCCTTTGGTGGAGGGATGTATCTCGTATTTAATAGCTCTACCACAATTGGGAGTGTAACAGCTATTGTTCAACTGGTCAATTTTGTAGTAATGCCACTGAATGAAGTTGGAATGGGAATAAGTAAATTTCGTGAAGGTCAGGCAACACTAGATGCATTTGAGGTAAAAGATGTAACTGAGCTTCAGACTGGTGAAACAAAAGAATATTTCGATGATGTTATTTCTTTTTCAAATATAGACTTTTCTTACCCTAATACTAAAGAAAAAATTTTTAACCATTTATCTTTGAAGATTCAAAAAGGAGAAAAAATTGCAATTGTTGGAATGTCAGGGAGTGGGAAATCAACTTTGCTCAATCTATTACTGCGTTTTTACGATGTAACAAGTGGGCACATCTCCATTGATAATATAGATTTGCAAGCTATTTCAGCAGAGAGCCTTTATAACTTAATGACAATTGTTCAACAAGACGTTTATATCTTTGATGATACTTTAAGAGCAAATATTACTCTTAATCAATCCTTCACTGATGAGGAAATAAAGCAAGCTGTACAGCAGTCGGGTTTAGAAAGTTATGTTTTAGAAAATGAATCTGGTCTACAAACTTTATGTGGAGAGAATGGCTCAAATCTATCTGGCGGACAAAAACAAAGAGTTAGTATTGCGCGTGCCTTGATTCGAAAAACACCAATCTTATTATTGGATGAGGCTACTTCATCTTTGGATAATCAAGTAACTACTGAAATTGAAAGTTCAATCTTGGATATTCAAAATTTGACTGCACTTGTAGTAACCCACAAGTTGAATGAGAACATTTTGAAAAAATACGATAGAATTCTCTTTATGAAAGATGGCGTTATTGTTGAAGATGGTTCTTTCAGTGATTTGATGGATAGGAGAGGTGAGTTTTATAAGTTGTTTGAGTTGAGTGTGTAATTCTCTTTCATTTTATAGTATAATTTTATAAAACACTCTATCCTTTTCGTTCTATAATATATAAGCTTGCTAGCACCACATGTTGAGGCGGTAAGTTTGCTAGTCAAGGAGTAAAACGACGAAGATTAGCATTTACTTCCGCCCATGCGATAGCTGTCCGTGATTGACAAGTGCTAGCACGCAGACAGAACGGAGATAGCGAACCGCTGAGTGTGTCGCTCTGCTCGTAAAAGCTTAGAAACCTTTGAACGAAAGGGATAATGAAAGCCTTGATTGCAAGGCTTTTTGCTTTATGGTGGGTAAGTATCAGAGTGAGAAAATTTTTGGAATGAGTAGAAGTGATAGCTAGAAATTATCAGTTTCTATTTCCATTTACCCTGTGGGTACGTGTTTGTTTCCATTGACAAGGAGTTTGTGGGAATAGAAATGTACCCACCTTGTTTGAATCAAGTGAAGTGTAGTTGAAGGAAATCTGTTGAAAGCAATACTTCATTTTACCGAATAAGTAATAATTTAGGCAACTTCAAATCGATTAAAAAAAACTATTTTAAAGGTTAAGAGTAGACAAAAATTGTCCACTCTTTTTTGCAAACTCAATTTATCAATAAATGAAATGAGGGAATGTAAAATGAAATATTTTGAGGTTGAGTTAGAAAATCCTGATGAATTTTTAAAACTACAAACAGAAGATTTTGTGAAAGCTAATCGCTTGCTACTAAGGAAGATAATCCAGAGCGTTACAGTCTATGAAGAAAACTTCGTCATATCCTTTAAATCTGGCATCGAATTGGAAGTATGAGTCTCATTCCATAACTTTTATATTGAACATATCATCTTGTTGTGTTATACTATAAATTGATATAAACAAAGATGTAGGAGGAACCGAAACTATGACAGCCTCAATGCGTTTAAGATAAGCTGGCAATAAAAAAAGCAGAATCTATACCCGATGATAGGCTTTTTTGTTGTGCTTATTTATACGATATTGAGCATTCATTAGTTACGGTGAGGATATTGGTTATTTAACTATACCTTTATTTAACTATGTCTTTAATATGAATGTTTCCAAATTGTATGTATGCAGACCAAAAGCCACATTGTGGGGTTTGGCCTGCATTTTTTATTGCCTAGAATGCTATTCAAAATAGAAATTCAAGCAAAATAATATGCAGGAGATAATATAAATGGAAAAATACAACAATTGGAAACGAAAATTTTATGCAATATGGGCAGGGCAAGCAGTATCATTAATCACTAGTGCCATCCTGCAAATGGCGATTATTTTTTACCTTACAGAAAAAACAGGATCTGCGATGGTCTTGTCTATGGCTTCATTAGTAGGTTTTTTACCCTATGCGATTTTGGGACCTGCCATTGGTGTGCTAGTGGATCGTCATGATAGGAAGAAGATAATGATTGGTGCCGATTTAATTATCGCAGCAGCTGGTGCAGTGCTTGCTATTGTTGCATTCTGTATGGAGCTACCTGTCTGGATGATTATGATAGTATTGTTTATCCGTAGCATTGGAACAGCTTTTCATACCCCAGCACTCAATGCGGTTACACCACTTTTAGTACCAGAAGAACAGCTAACGAAATGCGCAGGCTATAGTCAGTCTTTGCAGTCTATAAGCTATATTGTTAGTCCGGCAGTTGCAGCACTCTTATACTCCGTTTGGGATTTAAATGCTATTATTGCCATCGACGTATTGGGTGCTGTGATTGCATCTATTACGGTAGCAATTGTACGTATACCTAAGCTGGGTAATCAAGTGCAAAGTTTAGAACCAAATTTCATAAGGGAGATGAAAGAAGGAGTTGTGGTTCTGAGACAAAACAAAGGATTGTTTGCCTTATTACTCTTAGGAACACTATATACTTTTGTTTATATGCCAATCAATGCACTATTTCCTTTAATAAGCATGGAACACTTTAATGGAACGCCTGTGCATATTTCTATTACGGAAATTTCCTTTGCATTTGGGATGCTAGCAGGAGGCTTATTATTAGGAAGATTAGGGGGCTTCGAAAAGCATGTATTACTAATAACAAGTTCATTTTTTATAATGGGGACCAGTTTAGCCGTTTCGGGAATACTTCCTCCAAATGGATTTGTAATATTCGTAGTTTGCTGTGCAATAATGGGGCTTTCGGTGCCATTTTATAGCGGTGTGCAAACAGCTCTTTTTCAGGAGAAAATTAAGCCTGAATATTTAGGACGTGTATTTTCTTTGATCGGAAGTATCATGTCACTTGCTATGCCAATTGGGTTAATTCTTTCTGGATTCTTTGCTGATAAAATCGGTGTAAATCATTGGTTTTTACTATCAGGTATTTTAATTATTGGCATTGCTATAGTTTGCCAAATGATAACTGAGGTTAGAAAATTAGATTTAAAATAAACAATATTGGAGGAATATTTATGTATCTTATTTTCATGTAACTCTTCCTGCTAAAATCGCAGGGTTTTCCCTGCATACAAGCAAATGAAAGCATGCGATTATAGACAGGAGGAAATGTTATGGAATTAATATTAAAAGCAAAAGACATTCGTGTGGAATTCAAAGGACGCGATGTTTTAGATATAAATGAATTAGAAGTATATGATTATGACCGTATTGGTTTAGTAGGAGCAAATGGTGCTGGAAAAAGCACTTTACTCAGGGTACTTTTAGGAGAATTAACTCCCCCAGGATGTAAAATGAATCGTCTGGGTGAACTTGCCTATATTCCCCAGTTGGACGAAGTAACTCTGCAGGAGGAAAAAGATTTTGCACTTGTAGGCAAGCTAGGTGTTGAGCAATTAAATATACAGACTATGAGCGGTGGTGAAGAAACAAGGCTTAAAATAGCACAGGCCTTATCGGCACAGGTTCATGGTATTTTAGCGGATGAACCTACGAGCCATTTAGACCGTGAAGGAATTGATTTTCTAATAGGACAGCTAAAATATTTTACAGGTGCACTGTTAGTTATTAGCCATGACCGCTATTTTCTTGATGAAATAGTAGATAAAATATGGGAACTGAAAGATGGCAAAATCACTGAGTATTGGGGAAACTATTCTGATTATCTTCGTCAGAAAGAGGAAGAACGTAAGAGCCAAGCTGCAGAATACGAACAATTTATTGCGGAACGTGCCCGATTGGAAAGGGCTGCGGAGGAAAAGCGAAAACAGGCTCGTAAAATAGAACAGAAGGCAAAAGGTTCTTCAAAGAAAAAAAGTACTGAAGACGGAGGGCGTTTAGCTCATCAAAAATCAATAGGAAGTAAGGAAAAAAAGATGTATAATGCTGCTAAAACCCTAGAGCACAGGATTGCGGCCTTAGGAAAAGTAGAAGCTCCGGAAGGCATTCGCAGAATTCGTTTCAGGCAAAGTAAAGCATTGGAGCTCCATAATCCATACCCTATAGTCGGTGCAGAAATTAATAAAGTATTTGGGGATAAGGCTCTGTTTGAAAATGCATCTTTTCAAATTCCGTTAGGAGCAAAAGTGGCGTTAACTGGTGGTAATGGAATCGGAAAAACAATTTTAATCCAAATGATCTTAAACCATGAAGAAGGAATTTCTATTTCGCCTAAGGCAAAAATAGGTTACTTTGCACAGAATGGTTACAAGTACAACAGTAATCAGAATGTTATGGAGTTTATGCAGAAGGATTGTGACTACAATATATCAGAAATTCGTTCAGTGCTAGCATCTATGGGGTTCAAACAGAACGATATTGGAAAAAGTTTATCTGTTTTAAGCGGTGGAGAAATTATAAAATTGTTGCTTGCTAAAATGCTCATGGGTAGATATAACATCCTAATAATGGATGAACCCAGTAACTTCCTTGACATACCAAGTTTAGAGGCTTTGGAAATACTAATGAAGGAGTACACCGGAACTATCGTGTTTATCACCCACGATAAACGATTACTCGAAAATGTAGCAGATGTAGTTTATGAAATTAGAGATAAGAAAATAAATCTGAAACATTAAATTTAAGGTAGTCGCTGGTCAGTATAGTCTGTTCTGGTTGGCGACTCCATTGTTAAAGAGTATAAAGACTTTAGATTTTATGAATATTAAAAATAGGAACAGTCAATTGAACTGCTCCTATTTTTCTGCTAAATATATTGTAGTTTTCTTATATGTATAATGATAGATTAGCGGATTCTCATCTACGGTACTTACTTCAAATATGAAGAAGTGATCGCGGTTATCTCTGGACTTTTCCTTATTGAGGACAAAGTAATTCTTACGTGAAGTCGCCATTGTTTTTAGGATATCATCAGTTAGGAAGGTCAATGGAATATTCATGTTAGAGTAGCGGTAGAAGTCACGTTCAAAATCTTGGTAGCTCTCGCTATAATAGTCCATTTGTAGGTGATTACGCTGAAACTCAAGCTGATTCATAGAGCACCTCCTCGACAAGTTCAATACTAATAATGTCTTTTAATTTCAAATTGATGTGACCTGTTGTAGTTTTTATCAAAATGAAATCTTTGGTCAGACTTGGTATTGTTCCAGTGTAGGAAACACGCTTGTTTTTTTCAATCACTTGAATGCGTGTGCGTAGCTGCCCGGCGTATACTTGACTGAGGAGTAATAATTTCTTCTCTAGTGATAAGTCAGACATGTACGTTACTTTGTTTGTATCATCAGAGAGTGCTGATGCATGTTCAGATAGGAAAAAGCCCATCCATTTTTGCATCTTTGTATCCTGGTACTCTCTTGCTGATTGAAATGGTAAATATGAACGGTCAATCATATCAAATCCTTTCTATGCAGAGGCAAGGGTATTTTTATCAAATTGAATCGTAAAACCTTGAATTCCCCCACCTGTGTAACATTCTTTAAAGCGATTGATTACCTCAGTATAGATTATCACAGATGAGCTTGTTGGCTTAATGCTAAATGTAAATTCCAATGGTAATCGGTTTTCAGATTTAGCATGTACTAGTCGTATCGATATTTCAGTTGTTTTGAGTTTTCTCTGACGAAGTTTTGAAGTTGCTGTTTCAACGATTCCATGTAAAAATCTTTCAAGCATTTCAATATCATTACATCCTTTGCTACGGATTTCTGAAAATTGTACTGTATTTTTTTCTTGTTTCATTTTAATCCCTCCAATCCACCCGCGGAATGACCACCGATAAGTTTACTGCGTTCAATATTTCTGGAACCTTCAGTTAGGACGGTTCCTTTTTGTATGGCTAAAAAACCAAACTGTTCTCTGACAACATCAATAGCTGTCTGAAGTCTATTATCTTTTTCAATTTGTTCTACATCATCAAAGAGTGATAGTAGAGTATAGCTTTCATCTACGAAGCCACTATAAGATACACCAATTTGTCTCACTGCACCAGAGGTGTATTTTTTCGGAATAATACAAGTACATGACTCACCATTGTTTTGGGGAGATTTGCGGGTTCAATTTTATTCTGAGCATTTATAGATTTTTTCATCTCAGTCCTAGAATAGCCAATATGAATAGAAACGACAGTAGTCAATACTAGGGCTACTGTTCCGTTCCACAGTATCATTTAAAAATCATTTTCACACCCTTTCGTCTATTAGTATAGAAGAAAGCTCTCAGCACATGAGGAGAAATCATGAGGGATATTCTCAGTTGAATAAGTAAGAGTATAATCTACATCTCCAAAGTAGGAGTGGCCAGTTCCAGCAGAAAGACCTTCATAGGTTTTATAACTGAATAGATCGACTACTTTGTTGTCGAATTTTTCCTGTTCTTCAAGTAATCCTGAGGAATAGACGACAACTTTAAAATCAAATAAGCTAAAAACGCTCTAAAATCATTAAATTGATATAAAAATGTTTTTTATTGTCAAAATATACAATTAAAAAAATTTCCAGTTTTTTTAAAATCACTATCTCAGATGACAATTTAATCAAAATATGATATAATACAGAAAAAGTAAAAATAACAAAAGTAACTTACAAAAGTAAAAGAAAAAAAGTAAATAGATAGCCACGGCGGATATTCCTTTCATTGTTTAGAAGGAGTTGCTGTGGTTATCGTTGTTGCTGAGCTAATTAATTGCTCTTATTACTTAGATGAAGTTACTTTTGTTATTGAATTAATTCAAATAATAATAACGATCAATGAAAGTACTCATCGATATTCCCTTTATGCAGTTTAGAGCACAAAGGAAAATGGTACTGATTTGATCGTTTTTTTGTGTATTGACATCCTAAAACCCAGTCAGAACCTTCAGTCATATTAAACAAGGAGATAACATGAGATTTGTTGTATATAAACATTCACTAGTTTTAGGTGATAACAACATCGTGACAAAGCAATTTATCGTTCTGAAGCACGATGACGGCAACTTACAATTTACTGATTTTCATCGTTATGTTAAATCTACTTCAAGAATCAAGTCTATTTCAGATGATGGGAATAAACGCTTTTCTTACGTTGTTAAGTTTCTAAATTTTATATTTGGTACTTCTGGACTTAAAAGTATAGATCAACTTACACTTGAAATGGTTAGAGAATTTTTTACGCTTTATGGATTATCTCAGTTACCAGGAGATAGAGAAAAAAGAAAGAAAAGCACCGTTGAAAAATGCGTAAATGCAGTTCTTGACTTCTTAACTCTTTATTTAAGTGAGCGAGAGGGAAAGGCTAAGTTAAAAGCAGAAGAATTGTATTCTACGACAACTTTTACGAATAGTAGAGGACGGGTTATAAAGCGTAAAGAACCAAATTTTGAAATATACGTAAATGATAGCAACACTGAGAAAGCTATTTTTCGTGATATGCCAAATAGTGCTTTTGAGATGTTATTTTCTCACATAGCACACTATCATAAAGATCTACTCATGGTTGTGGCCTTGGGAGCCTTTGTTGGCTTAAGACCATCAGAAGCATGCAATGTAAGACGTGAAGATAGTCCTCTAGGGCCAGGTATTTTGTTTCACCAAAGTGATGGGCAAGTATTTAAGATTGAGATCGATCTACGAAAAGAAATACCTCTCCGAAGCGATTTAAAGCCAACTGGACGGATTAAAAAGGAAAGACTTCAAGCAGTACCTTATATCTTTCTGGAGGTCTTTTTAGACACTTATAATGACTATATGACTTATCTGGAAGGTAAGAAGTATGAGAAAGACTATGGGCCATTAAATCTTAACAGACGAGGAAAAGCATTGTCATACAATGTATACTATCAACGTTTTCGTAAGATTATTCGTGAAGAGATGATCCCAATCTTTTTAAAGTCCGATGATGCAGAGGTTGTTTTCTTCGGTCAACTTTTACAGGAACATAATATTTCCCCACATATTTTCAGACATTGGTACACCACACAGTTAGTCTTATCAGGAGTTTCTGAGATCAGTGAACTCATATCTGCAAGGGGTGACAAATCGCCTGAGAGTGCTTGGGTTTATCTACAAAATAAAGGTGAAATCGCAAAACAATATGGTCAAGTTAATAATGGTGTTTTTGATTATATGAATTGGCGAGCAAATGAACTTTTTGGTGATAAATTAGAAAGGTAATGTATGACTTATTCAATTAAATCTTTGATCGAAAATCTGTTAAGTGAACTCGGAAAAAACGATATACAGTATAAAGGCAAAATTAGTAAGTTTTTAGTTGATAACAATTGGTTTAACATAGAAATTGATTTGGATAACTATTCTATCTCAGATAAAGATGCTCAATTATTAATAGAAAAAATAACCAATTATCTTCTTGGACCAACTGGTTTAGCAGGAATTCAGCCTATATTTAAACAAAAATTCCCATTAACTTACAAATATTTTCAGCAATACTCAGAAGATAGCAACTTATCCAAAGAAAGCATGTTTTATGTTCAAGATTTTCTTGCTTATTATTTAAAAAGAGATTTATTTCTCTGTAATGATAATGAGATTGAATTGTTGGTTGAAGAAGCAGTATATGCGCTTGAAAAGCAAAAAGGCGAAGTTTTTATTGATTTTTTAAAGTGGTTAATGAATAAAACGAGATGTAACTATCACAAAAGATATGAATTTACACCTCGATACACATTAGAACAGGAGACTAACGCTTACGAGTTAGACGAATATTTAGAATTACTGTATTTTCTTTTTAATGACGATTACATTAGAAAAGAAGATATGCTTTACAAAGCAGCAATCTCAAAAGACTACGCAGATACATGGCTATTTCTAGCACTTCATTTTATATGTGCGCTACGTGGAACAGATTTAGAACAACTTGGGCATCCACAACTTCCTAGAACACCGAAAGAAGTTCTAAAATCAGTTAGAAGTGGGGATTGGAGTAGCAGTGAGGCAAGAAGAACTCTTTTAAGTATTACAACTCGTTTAACTTATTTAAATATTACTCCAAACAAAACAAAGGGAACTAAAAATATTAGTCAGATTAAATTTCAGGTCCCTGAGAGCTGTCAGGTATTGATTGGAACGTTGTTGGCTATCTGTGAAGCTCATTATCAGTTGAATAAAGATAATAATAATGAACCTTTAATTCGACAAATAAAAGAATATAAACGAATTAGCCGATATATGGGGAAAGAAATTGGAGACTTATTTCTTGAAAGGAATTTTAGTTCTAGATCTGCAAATAAATCCTATCTTCAAACTGTTGCCATGTTAGCAGATGATGTTTTGCAAGAAAAATCTGAGTTAAATATTAAAGGCTATTTTTTAGCTGCATTAGCCCGTAGCCATAAAGGTTCATTCGATGAATTTGCTCAAACCACAACAACGTACCTAAAAGATGCCCAACTAAGTCAGCTTAAACCAGAAATGGTTGCGAGAGAACTATTTGAACGAGGTGTTTTATCTATGATTCCATCAATGCTCCTGACGATTGTTACTAGAGGAAAGTATAAAGAATTAAGTCCTAGTCAACAAACTCAGATGATTAAACAGTTAGATTTGACACCAAATGAGATCGAAAAAACATTGGCTTTAAGTATTCAGGCAGAAGTGAAATCGCAAAAGGCATTAAAGATTTTGGTAGAAGAAGAAGCAGAGCCTAATCAACTTCTTACTATTTGTCATCGTATAGGAAACGGTGAAGCCTTCTCAAAACAAGGTGAAAGCATGTGTCTTTTGTCTGCACTTGGAAAGATTTGTCCATATGACGATAGACAACATTGCATTGGTTGTCATTATGAACTACAAACTAAATCTACTTTATTGTTATTAGTAGGAGAATTCAATCGTTTGAACAAACAATACTCTAGAGTTCGAACTGATTTAGAAAAAGGTAAAATTCGGAGTATTTTAGAAGAACAAATAAAACCTTGTTTAACTGAAATGTTGCAAGCTTTATGCGAGCAATATGGGGATGACGTGTTGCATGATTACGAAGAAATAATAAAGGAGTTAATAAATTGAACAATCAAACTAAACTTTTTAAAACTGAAAATTATTTTGAACCATTTAACTGTGATTGTGTTCTGCGAGCAAAAGAAGTTTTCGATGATTATTTTGAAAAAGGAATTATTCTAAGTTACGATTTTGATCATAAGAAATGGGAAACTACAAATGAATATGCCAATATTAGCCTGTTTTTTAACATTCCTGAGTTTCAATATAGGAGATTTTATCAATCAATTTTTCAGTTGCCTTATAAGGAATTTATCGATTACTTAAAAAGTTTTATTGTTTTCTCAATGAAACAACATGTTTTAGAAACTTTGCAGCTATTTCTAAGAGATATTAAACGTATTATCAAAAATACAACCAAAGATACGTTTTTAGATTTAGAAAATATCTCTGTAATATTTCCTGGTTTATGTATTGACTTTTTCTCAAATCTTCCCTGTTCAGATGATATTCAACTAAGTCAACTATTGGAGCAATTGGATAATAAATTAACTCTCAACCTTCAAAAAAGGCAGAAGTCAAAACAGCAAAGACAATTAGCGCAATTTCAATCCTATTTTACTTTTAATGACATTTTAAATGATTATTGGTCTCAAACATTATCTAAGAAAGAACGTCTATTTTATTATCCATTGTATCTCTGGTGGCAGATTACAGCGATTTTACCCTTAAGGCCAAGAGAATTTCTTTTAATTCAAAGAAACTGTTTGACCAAGAAAGATGGAAAATATTTTCTTACATTAAGGAGAAATATAATCAAAGGAAGTGATCGACTTGTTGAACATAAAATTTCTGAAGATTATATTTTGAATACTTATGAAATTACTAATTCATTAGCTTCTGAAATAAAGACTTATCTCAAACTTACGGAAAATGATCGTTCTACTAAATTAGATACATTATTTGTGACTGATCCCCATTATAATCGTTGGGGTCGTCGAACAGGTGTTAATAACCGATTTTTAACTTACACTAATCTCAATACTATTTTGAGGTATTTTTTTAATGAGATCATTTCTCAAAAATACGGTTATCAAGTTAATTATTTTAGTTTTCCAGCTAGATTAGATGAAAACGAGATTAATTTGATTCATATTGGTGATACGAGACATATTGCAATGATCAATTTAATTGCAGAAGGGGCTAGTCCTGTTACAGCTATGCTTTTAGCTGGTCATGAAAGTGTGACAACTTCATCTCACTATTTTTCAAATTTAAGCCAATTTATTGAATGTCGTAGTTATCAAATGTATCGTAAACTAACGAGTAAAAACACGAATTACGCCATAAGTAAGAGGCAGCCATTTTATACAGCAAAAGGACAATACATCACTTTAGAAAATAAAGGACGGTGTTACTCACCCCGCTTTGCGAAAGGTGATTATTCAGATTGTCTGAAAGTTATTAGTGAGCATGCAGAACTAGGTGCTTGTACGAGCTGTCCTTTTTACCGTAAAGCAGGTAAAGATTATTTTTCAATGGATAAAACATTTAAAAAGTCAGTTGATGAAAAAGCTATGGTTGTAAATGAAGCGATTAGAAAAGTTAGACAAGGGAAGGGTCATATTGAAGATATTGGAGAAGCTTTGTTGAAATTAAAAACAGTTAGCAATACCTATCAAGATTACTTAAATGCTAAACAACTTTCTTTAGAGGAGAACAAGTCTAATGGCTAGAAAGAAATCAATTTCTGATGATGAATTGATTCATTTGTTTGAACAGTATTTAATTTCCCAGTGTTCCTGTGATTTAAGCTTGGTAAAAATTCCTCGGTTCGGTGACTATGTGAGGAATCATGGCTATCAAAATGTTGCGGATACAACCATTAGACGTAATAAAAGATTCAGGGATTTTTTAAAAGAAAGTGAAATTAAATATCAAGATGAAAATTATGAGACTGTGATTACTTACAAAACCATAGATCCTGACAATTTTATGGCAAAAAATCGTACTCCAGGTGCTATGAAAAGAGCATTGGTGGAAATTAGCCAATACTATAAGAAAATAGCAAACATTGCGGCTAGCTATAAACAAGAAGCAGATAAATTACGTGCTTTAAATTCTGAACTACAGTCAACTAATGAAGATTTAAAACAGAAGCTACAAAGAGAAAATGAGTTAAGTGATGAGAATCAAAAACTATTACAAATAATCAAAACAAGTGTCTATCCAGAAATTGCGAATGAGCTTTTAAAAGAAGAAGGATTGTTAAAATATTCTCAAAAGGTTATCAGTGAGGATTTCCTAGCAGAGAATATCATTACCGCTGATTCAGAAATAGATTTTCATTCTGGTGGTCTTATTGAACAAGAAAACCCTCAAAAATCAACTAAAGTGGTTTCTATTAAAAACTTACTGGACAGCAAAACTAATTATAAATGAGGAAAGAAATGAACAAGAAAGTTAAAGATAATCCAGCTATTTACATGTACTGGGATCAAAAACGAAATGTTCTTGACCCAAAAAAATTTTCGTCAAATAGTTTAAAATATGCCTATTGGTCTTGCCCTTATTGTCAACACCATTGGGAAGCGAAAATCATTGATGTGCAGCTTGACAGTTATGAATATCTTAGGTGTTGCCCCCATTGTGGATTAGGTGAACGTTCCATTGATGAAAATGAGAGTGTTCTTCAGGTTTATCCTGATTTCAGAAATTATATAAACTACAGCGTTGAGCAGGATGAAGAATTAGATGAGAAACTTCTTACCTTGCCGTTCAATAGTAAAAAAAAATTCAATTTTAAATGTCCGACGTGTCAATTAAGTTGGAAAGATTCTGCGACAAATAAGAGGTTATTTCAACTAACAAGTGGGGATTTATTTCATTTTGGCTGCAATGAAACTACCTATCATTGCGATTACAAATCAGTTTATCCAAATTTAGCTAAAATCTATAGCGATCATTTAAACAAATTTAAATTTAACGAACTGAAGCTGAGTTACAATATAACAGTACCTATCCATTGGGAATGTGATAAGTGCCATTGCAAATTTGAATTATCTTTTGATAGATTATTGAACCGAATTAAAAGAGGTGGTCATTACTGTTTGGAGTGTCATTCTTCATTTGAAGAGTTGTTAGATAAAGATTACGAGGTTTCTCCTCTATCTTTTTTAAATTCTTCCATGCTCAAGGAGTGGTCTGAAAGGAACAATATTACACCTAATCAAGTTGATGCATTGTCTAATGTTCATGTGTTATGGGAATGTACGAACTGTCACGGAGAGTATTCATGCTCACCATTTGAAAAAACAGATAGATCTTGTCCATTTTGTTCAAATAGAGAAAAACTTCAAGACTTTAATACACTAAATGAAACACATCCCTATTTGAAGGAATTTTGGGACCTCAGTAATGAAAGGGATTTTTCCGAATATTGGTTTAAGTCGAAGAATGTAGTTAGTTGGGTTTGCCCTTGTTGTAAAATCAACTTTCAATGTAGCCCAGCCGAAATGATCAGTCGAACCGATTTAGAAAATCAAAACTTTCAAACATGTCCTAATCAATGTGACTGGAGGACTGAGATATTTAAAAATAATATTTTCCTTAAAGAACCAAAACTCATCAAAGAATGGAGCGCTAAAAATAAAATTCCTATTCATTTAGCTCAGACAACGATTGAGACCAAAAAATATTGGTGGGATTGTTCAAAGTGTCATGGGACATATTTATGTTCTATCCCAATTCGAAGAGAAGTTTCTCAGTGTTGTCCTTACTGTAACAACGATAAGCCTCTGAAGGGGTATAACACATTTGATTATTTGTACCCTGAACTAGCAACATTGTGGGCACCAAATAATAAAGTCTCTATAGATAGTTTTGTTCCATTATTAACTGAAAAAAGGTTTTATTTATGGCGCTGTAAAGAATGTAACTTCGAATTTCATGAGCGCTTCAGCATTATACTAAATAAGTATTTAAGTTCCGAGACAAAAGATCTTAAAGAAATGTGTCCATTTTGTGCAGAATTAAAAGAAAGACAAGATAATATCTCTTTTGAAGATTTAATGAATGAGTGGGACTACCTTAATAATCTTATTCTAGGAGATCCAGAAAGAATCACAAATAGTACGAAATTAAGATTTTGGTGGATTTGTAAGAACAATCCAGAGCATCGTTATAGAATGGCTATCGTAGATAAGATTGCAAATATAAAACGATCTATCGAGCCATGCATGTTTTGTAAAGGGCGTAGACGAAAAAGAGAACATTTTGTCCCTTATAAGAAAATTTAAAAACAGGTTCAAATTTGAACTTGTTTTTTTATCATAGATTTTTATAAAGTACATTATTTTAAAAGATTGTATTTTTAGTTTTCAAGTAGATAATGTACAGTATTTAAGTATGCGAAAGATTTAGTTTTCGCAGGAATAAAGTACATTTTTTGCTCAAAAAAAAATTTTTGTTAACCTATAATATCTCCTATAACTTCTTTCCGAAAAACTATAATTTTCTTGAAAAATATAGTTAGCTATGCTATACTACTAGTATAGAAAGATTTGGAGAAAAACATGAAACGTGAAATCTTATTAGAACGGATTGATAAACTCAAACAAGTCATGCCCTGGTATGTTCTCGAATACTACCAATCAAAACTGGCTGTTCCCTACAGTTTTACAACCTTGTACGAATATTTAAAGGAATACGATCGATTTTTCACCTGGGTTTTGGAATCGGGTATATCGGATGCTGATACTATGGCAAATATTCCTTTGGATGTTCTGGAGAACATGACCAAGAAAGATATGGAATCTTTTATTCTTTACTTACGTGAACGTCCTTTGCTTAATGCTAATACGACAAAAAATGGAGTTTCCCAAACAACCATTAATCGTACTTTATCAGCGCTTTCTAGTCTCTATAAGTATTTGACTGAAGAGGTTGAAAATGAGCAAGGAGAACCTTATTTCTACCGCAATGTTATGAAGAAAGTTGCTACCAAGAAAAAGAAAGAAACCTTGGCGGCTCGAGCTGAAAATATCAAACAAAAGCTCTTTTTAGGCGATGAAACAGAGGGATTTTTGAATTATATCGATGAAGAATACCCCAAAACTCTCTCAAATCGCGCCCTATCCTCTTTTAATAAGAATAAAGAGCGAGATTTAGCCATCATTGCACTGCTTCTTGCCTCTGGTGTCCGTCTCTCTGAGGCGGTTAACCTGGACCTTCGTGATCTCAACCTCAAAATGATGGTGATTGATGTTACTCGTAAGGGTGGGAAACGCGACTCGGTAAATGTAGCCGCCTTTGCTAAGCCTTATCTAGAGCAATATCTTGCTATTCGCGACAAACGTTATAAGACAGAAAAGACTGATACAGCCCTCTTTCTAACTTTATATAGAGGTGTTCCAAACCGTATTGACGCTTCTAGTGTCGAAAAGATGGTGGCAAAGTATTCTGAAGATTTCAAAGTCCGAGTGACACCCCACAAACTACGCCACACACTTGCAACGCGTCTATATGATGCAACCAAATCACAGGTTTTGGTCAGTCACCAGCTGGGACATGCAAGCACACAAGTTACCGATTTGTATACCCATATCGTTAATGATGAGCAAAAGAATGCCTTGGATAGTTTATAAGATGCATAATATAAATTATGTAACGTTTTAGAGTTAGAAAAAGAGCGTAGGATTTTTTCGAATCTTACGCTCTTTTATTATTCTATAAAAATTCGATCCAATAATTTCTGTGTGGCTCAATTATGACTGGCTTTCCCCAAAATGACTTTAGATAAGCCAGATTCGCAGGGGTTACGGGTCTTTTTTCTTCATTGTACTTCTCAGCACTTTCTTTCGTTAAAAAACATTTAACAGCTTCATATCGCGTACCATCACTAGCTGTACGATCAATACCCATATAAGCAATTTCATCACCTTTTTGAGGAATGTCAGTAAGAAGTTTTCCAATAAAGTAGACTGTTTTATTTTTCATTAATTCATAAGCTTTAGTATTTTCAAGTCGGTTATTCGCTGCAGCATACATAATACAAAAACTATCCACGATGTCTTTCATATACAGCAAAGCTTCTTTACTAACGATAATTTCTTCAGGTGCAAGACCCCCAATAATCAAGTCTTTAAAATGAGCTTGCTGAATAACATTGTCTAAGGCCATTCCAAGAGGGATTTGGACAGCTTGAAAACCTAAAGGCTCTAACTCTTGTCTTTTCTTATCAAAGTGCTCTTGTGTGATACTGACATTCAAATCGTATGGATTTGTAGTTTTTTGATTCTTAAAAAATGCTACCACAGTACGATCTAACTGTTCAAATAGACCAAGATTTTCAATTGGAACTTTTATCATTGATGTTATTCCTCTTTTATTTTTAATTCTACTATATTATACTCTCATCAATGTTTAATATCAAATTTAAACAAAAGAAATCCACATTACATGGATCTCTTTTGATTTTATTCTACTACCGCTTCAGCAATTTCTTCAGCAGTAATCCCTGCGAAGTAACGACCTAGGTTAATGGTTTGAAGTGCTTTGAGGACATCTTCACGTTCGTATTTGACACCACGAAGAACGTCTTCTACTGCTGCAACATCTTCGATACCGAAAAAGTCACCGTAAATCTTGATGTCTTGAATTTTTGATTCAATAACATTAGCAAAGATTTCAACCTTACCGCTTGGGAATTTAGTTCCACGACGGACATTGTATTCAGGTGATTTGCCATAGTTCCAGTCCCAAGTTCCAAACTTAGTTTCTTTGATTCGATTGATTTCAGCCAATTCTTCATCTGAGAATACATACTCAGTCATCTCAGGGTATTCTTTTTTCATGTATTCCAAAAGCAAGTCACGGAACTCTTCAACAGTGATTTTTTCAGGCAGTTCGTCTACGATATTGGTTACTCGTGCTCGAACTGATTTAACACCTTTTGATTCGAACTTATCTTTAGAAACCTTAAGTGCGTTAGCTAGGACTGACAAATCTACGTCAAATAGAAGACAACCATGGTGCATGATGCGTCCGTTGATATAAGCTTGTGCATTCCCACAGAATTTCTTACCGTCAATCTCAAGGTCATTGCGGCCTGTAAATTCAGCTTTAACACCAAGTTCCGCCAAGGTATTGATAACTGGAGTTGAGAAGCTCTTGAAGTCAAAGGCCTTGTTTTCATCTTCTTTTGAAATGATTGTATAGTTGAGGTTGTTCAAATCATGATAAACTGCTCCACCACCACTGATACGACGTACTACTTCAATTCCGTGTTCACGAACGTAGTCTCGGTTGATTTCTTCGATGGTATTTTGGTGACGACCTACAATGATAGATGGTTTGTTAATCCAAAGCAGGAAAATTTGATCCTCGTCCAAAAGGTGTTTAAAAGCATATTCCTCTAAAGCAATATTAAAGGCAGTGTCATTTGAATGATTGATAATGTATTTCATAAGTTACCTTCTAATACGATAGAGACTGGAAAATAATTCCAGTCTAGTCTATCTATCTTTATTTTTTCTTAGGTGAATGGATTGCCATTCCAAGAACATCCGCAAACGCTTCGTACATTACTTCAGAGTATGTTGGGTGTCCGTGGATAGTCTTAAGCATTTCTTCAACAGTGATTTCCATTTCAATGATACTTGACGCTTCATTAATCAATTCTGCAGCTGCAGGACCAATGATGTGGACTCCAAGGATTTCACCATATTTCTTGTCAGCAATAACTTTAACGAAACCTTGAGCTGCGTCTGATGCAATGGCACGACCGTTTGCTGCAAAGTTAAATTTACCAATTTGAACATCGTATTTTTCACGAGCTTGTTCTTCTGTCAAACCAACTGCTGCTACTTCAGGAAGTGTATAAATAGCTGCAGGAGTCAAGTTCAATTTGGCAACAGCGTGGTTTCCTTTAAGCGCATTTTCAGCCGCAACTTCACCCATACGGAAGGCGGCGTGAGCCAACATCTTAGTACCGTTGATATCACCTGGTGCGTAGATACCTGGAACAGAAGTTTCCATGTATTCGTTGACTTTGATACGACCACGTTCTAATTCAAACTCAACTTCACCAATACCTTCAAGATCTGGAACACGTCCGATTGATAGAAGAGCTTTGTTCGCAATGATATCATCTTTTCCTTCAACCTTGATACGAAGTTTGCCATCTTCTTCAATGATTTCTTGAAGTTTAGTGTCTGTCAAGATAGTCATACCTTTACGTTCAAGGATTAAACGAAGATTCTTAGATACTTCAGCATCCATAGCTGGAACGATACGATCCATCATTTCGATAACAGTTACTTTTGAACCAAATGTCATGAAGGCTTGGCCAAGCTCGATACCGACAACTCCACCACCGATGATAACGAGGCTTTCTGGTACTTCGTTCATTTCAAGGATGTCATCACTAGTCATCACAAGAGATGATTCCATACCAGGAACGTTGATTTTGCTTACTTTTGAACCACCAGCAAGGATGATCTTCTTAGTTTCAAGCAATTCAGAACCATTTACCAAGACATTCTTATCTTTAGTAATAGTACCGATACCTTTATGAACATCAACTCCATAGCTACGAAGTAATCCTGCAACCCCACCAACAAGAGTATTAACAACTTTAGATTTAGTTTCTAATAGTTTTTCCATATCAACAGTGAAGTTAGGATTTTCAATCACGATACCACGATTTGCTGCATGACCGATATTCTCGATAATTTCAGCGTTATGGAGGTAAGTCTTAGTTGGGATACATCCGCGGTTCAAGCAAGTTCCACCAAGTTCAGATTTCTCAACAAGAGCAACCTTACCACCCAATTGAGCTGCTTTAATGGCAGAAACATAACCAGCAGGTCCACCACCGATAACAACGATGTCGTAAGCATCATCGTTGTTACCATCATCGTTTGAGGCACTTACTGCAGGTGCTGGGCTAGCTTCTGGTGCAGCTGCTCCAGCTGTTGGGATATTTTCCCCTTCTTCACCAAGATAACCGATAACTTCAGTAACAGGGACAGTCTCTCCGTCACCTTTTAGGATAGCGATCAAATAACCGTCTTCTTCTGCTTCCAATTCCATGCTGACTTTGTCAGTCATGATTTCCAAAAGGATTTCTCCTTCTTTTACAAATTCTCCGACTTTTTTATTCCATTGGACGATTTGTCCTTCTGTCATATCCACGCCGGCTTTTGGCATAATTACTTCTAAGGCCATATCTTACTTCCTCTATCTATTTTTCTAAAACAAATACTTTAAACCAACATTGAGATTGGGTTCTCAATCAAAGCTTTTAAGTCTTTCATAAACTTAGCACCAGCCATACCATCTACGACACGGTGGTCAATTGTCAATCCAAGACTCATAATTGGACGAATCACGATTTCACCATTAACTACAACTGGTTTCTCAACTGTTGAGCTAACCCCGAGAATTGCTGAGTTTGGTTGATTGATGATAGGACCAAATGATTGAACACCAAACATCCCCAAGTTACTGATTGTGAAGGTTGAATTTTGCAATTCGCTAGGAGCTAGTTTACCATCCAAAGTACGTCCGATGACATCTTTGAATGCAACAACCAATTCAGACAAGCTCATTTTTTCTGCATTATAAACAACAGGTGTCATCAATCCATTATCCATACCAACAGCCATCGCAAGGTTGACGTAGTTGTGGGTGATAATTGTCTTACCATCTTCTGTCAATGAAGCATTGATGTATGGGTGTTTCATAAGTGTTTTAACAACCGCAAGTGAAAGCAAATCTGTAACAGTGATTTTCTTACCTGTTGCTTCCATAATCGGATCAAGAACTTTCTTACGAAGGGCAAGCATTTCAGACATATCTACATCGTAGTTAAGCGTGAAGGTTGGAGCAGTCAAGTATGATTCAACCATACGTTGTGCAATAACCTTACGCATAGGAGTCATCGGAATACGTTCGATTTCTCCATAAGGTGTCACGTTATCTGGAACTTCTTCGACTTTCTCAATTTGAGCAGGTGATTTAATCGTATCGTTTTCGATATTTTCAGGAAGGAAGGCTAAAACATCCTTCTTCATAATCTTACCACGGTGACCAGTTCCTTGGATTTCCTGCCAAGCAATATTATGCTCTAGTGCAATTCGTTTTGCGAGTGGTGAAATGCGAACCACATTAGTGTCTTTATATGTTTCCACGTCTTCTTTGTGGACACGACCGTTTGCGCCTGAGCCAGAAATGTCGTAGAGATTGATCCCTAAATCATCTGCTAATTTTCTAGCTGCAGGAGTCGCTCTTAGCTTATCATCAGCCATGGCCTCTCCTATTCTATTATAAGATACTAAGGGCGTCAAAAGTCACAGTGAAAATAGGAAACTTGACGAAGAAACTTTAGTTTCCAGGAAAGTTTATCTTTTTCACACAGACTTTAGCCCGAGTTCAACTCTACAAGCAACTTGGACACGGAACGTGTCTCAAGTTGCTACGGTTGCCGCTATCGAGCGGCCAACCTAGTAGACTTACTAAGTTTTTTGCCAAATATTATCGATTCGTCAAAAAACTGTCGCAACTATACAATCAACTTGGATACAAAATATATCTCAAGTTACAACTGTTGTAGCTATCAAGCGATCAACCTAGTAGTCTTACTAAGTCACTCATCGAATGATAACGATTCGATTCGTTCCTTGTCGCTTTTTATCAATTTAAAACGAAAGATAAAATACTAATGCATATTACATAATTTATGTTATGTATTATTGTTTGTTGTGAGTTTTACGAATGGCATCTTTGATGCTTTCAACTGTCGGAATCATTGCATTTTCAAGATTTTGTGCATAAGGCATTGGTACATCCTCACCTGCACAACGGCGAATAGGTGCATCCAAGTAATCAAATGCTTCTGATTCAGAAATGATAGCTGAGATTTCACCGATAAAACCACTTGTCTTGTGGGCATCGTTGACAAGAACTACTTTTCCAGTCTTCTTAACTGAATTAATAATGATGTCTTTATCAAGTGGAACCAAAGTACGTGGATCTACCACTTCTACTGAAATCCCTTCTTCAGCCAATTCTTCAGCTGCTTGCATGACACGACGAAGCATTTTACCGTAGGTTACTACTGTTACATCAGTACCTTCGCGTTTGATTTCTCCGACACCAAGTGGGATAGTATAGTCTGGATCAACAGGAACCTCACCTTTTTGGTTGAATTCTGATTTGTATTCAAGAATGATAACAGGGTTGTTATCGCGAATAGAAGACTTGAGAAGTCCCTTCATATCAGCTGGTGTACCTGGAGCTACTACTTTCAATCCTGGGATATGCGTAAACCATGTTTCTAATGATTGTGAGTGTTGTGCTGCAGAACCTACACCATTACCAGCTGCACAGCGGATTGTCATTGGTACTTGACCTTTTCCACCAAACATATAACGAGTTTTAGCGGCTTGGTTAACGATAGCATCCATGGCAATTACAGAAAAGTCCATAAAAGTCATATCTACGATTGGACGAAGTCCAGTCATTGCAGCACCAGCAGCTGCACCAGAAATTGCAGCTTCAGAAATCGGACAGTCACGAACACGTTCTGGACCAAATTCTTCAAGCATACCTACTGAAGTACCGAAGTCTCCACCGAAAACTCCGACATCTTCACCCATCAAAAGCACATTTTCATCACGACGCATTTCCTCAGACATTGCAAGGATAATGGTATCGCGGAAAGACATTAATTTAGTTTCCATATTTTCTCTACTTCTCCTTAGTCTGCGTAAATATCTTCAAATGCTGATTCTAGTGGAGGGAATGGACTTTCTTCTGCAAATTTAACAGATGCCTCCACTGCTTCCTTAACTTGTGCTTGAATTTCTTCAAGTTCCTCTGCACTTGCAATCTTGTTCTCAACAAGGTACTTGCGAAGATTTTCGATTGGGTCTTTTTGTTTCCACTCTTCTACTTCTTCACGTGTACGATATTTACCTGGGTCTGAAGATGAGTGACCAAGCCAACGGTAGGTTACACTTTCGATCAATACAGGACCTTTACCAGAGCGAACATGGTCCACTGCTTTCTTAAATCCTTCGTAGACATCGATTACATTGTTACCATCTTCGATAAACATACCAGGAATACCGTAAGCTGCGCTACGTTCATGGATATGTTGAACATTGGTCATTTTCTTAATATCTGCTGAAATTCCGTATCCGTTATTGATACAGTAGAAAATAACAGGAAGATTCCAGATTGAAGCCATATTCACCGCTTCGTGGAAGACACCTTCGTTTGTTGCACCGTCACCAAAGAAGCAGACAACGATTTTACCAGTGTTTTTCATTTGTTGAGTAAGGGCAGCACCTACTGCGATTCCCATACCACCACCTACAATACCGTTGGCACCAAGGTTACCTGCATCAAGGTCAGCGATATGCATAGACCCGCCTTTACCTTTACAAGTTCCAGTATATTTACCTAGGATTTCAGCCATCATACCATTAAGGTCAATACCTTTAGCGATGGCTTGACCGTGACCACGGTGATTTGAAGTGATCAGGTCATCTGCGTTTAGAGCTAACATAGCCCCGACGTTAGCAGCTTCCTCACCAACAGAAAAGTGCGTCATTCCTGGCACTTTTCCTTTTTTTACTAATTGAGCAATTTTTAAGTCCATACGACGAATTTCTTCCATCTTACGGAACATCTCAAGCAAAAGATTTTTATCTAAAGTTGACATAATCTTGCCTTTCTAAGTTTAAATTCTTATAGTTCTATTTTACTTTATAGGTTAATTAGTGTCAAAAAATATGCTTGCAATTTTTCACAATATAAAAAAAGAAAAGTCAGTAAAATCAAGACTTTTCTTTATATAAAATACAAATTTCACAAGCTTTTTTCATCATTTTTCAACAAATTATTTGAATCTTTTCATAATAACTTGTAAACGCCACTGATAAAGAATTCCACTTACCATTAAACTAATGATAAGAGCAATCCAATAGGAGTACGCACCTAAACTAGTCGAATAATCAAGATATAACCCAAGCGGAATCCCAACACCCCAGTATCCAAGAAGACCAAGGCAAAAAGGAACAATCGTATCCTTGTAACCTCGTAAAATCCCTTGTAATGGTGCTGCAAAGGTATCAGCTAACTGGAAGAACAAGCTATAGGTCATAAAAGATGCTGTCAGTTGGATAAATTCTGAATCTTGACCATATAGTCTGGCTACATTTTCACGATAAATGTAGAGAAAACTAAGTGTTAAAACCGCAAACACCATTGCTGTTAAACGACCAATATGGATATACTGTTTAGCATCGTCTAACCGTTTAGCTCCTACCTCATAAGAAATCACAATGGCCATGGCAGTTGAAATACTCATAGGAAAAGCATACATCAGATTTGAAAAGTTCATAGCTGACTGATGACTGGCAATAATAAGTGATGAGAATTTCGCCATAATTAAACCAACAACTAAAAAAATGGCTACTTCAGCAAATACCGTCCCACCAATTGGTAGACCAAGATAAATAGCTTCCTTGATTTTTTTGATTTGTAGGGGCATAGGTTTTTGGAGTTGATATTCCTTAAGCTTTTTATGCTTTATTAAGACCAAAGTCGAAATCAGCAACAAGGCCCAGTAAGCGAGGGAAGTTCCCAGACCTGCTCCTGCACCTCCTAACTCAGGAAAACCAAAAGCTCCATATATTAGTAAATAGTTAAATCCACTATTTAAAGGAAGTAAAAGAAGCATAAGATACATAGACAACTTTGTTAGTCCTAGCGTATCAAGTAGCGATCGAATAACACTAAAAAGCAAGAGAGGAATAATACCGATGGCTAGGAGCCACAGATAACGTATGGCAACACTGGATACAGCCACCTCCAGCCCCATGAATTGTAAGACAATTGGTGCTAAAAAGAAAACCAAGCCAAAAAGTACGATAGATAAGGCTAAAGCCAAATAAAGAAATTGATAAAAATCCGAAGAAACTTCTTTCTTTTTTCTTTGTCCCAAATGGTGACCAATAATAGGGACCAAGGCCGAGACAATCCCTGTCAGGAAGGTAAAGAAAGGATTCCACAAACTAGTTGCAATTGAAACACCCGCTAGATCCAGTGTATTATATTGGCCTGTCATCGTGGTATCGACAAAAGATGCGGAAAAATTAGCGAATTGATAAATTAGAATAGGAAAGAAAATTTTTAAAAATAAGATGATTTTGTCTTTAATAGTTTTTGTTGTATGCATACCTACTCTTTCTACTCCTTTTCATCCAAGCCAAAAAGCTTTAAGCCATATTTTCTCAAGCTCAAGGGTGGATTACTAGCTTTTGATGTCGTGTGCCAACAATTACATGAGGCGCAATAATAGCTTCTAACCAAACCACCATTATCATACTCTACAGCATGGTCAGCTTTTTCCTTGGTTTCATACTGAATTTTAGCACGGTTAGCGGCTGGACAATATACTCCATGGCAAGCATTTCGTTTACGATTTCTAAGTTTACGAAAATAATTCATCCTCAAGCTCCTAATCTGCTTGATAAACGATTTGTCCCTTACAGATAGTATATTTAACCTGCCCTTTTAATTGTTCACCAATGAATGGTGAATTAGCTGCTTTAGAAGCAAAATGTGTGTCAACGATTCGGTCAGCTTTATCATCAAAAATCGTAATATCAGCTGGACCATTTTCAGTTAGATAACCTGCTTCAAAATTATAAAGTTTGGCTGGATTGTAGGTCATTTTTTCTAGCAATTGCATTAAACTCAACTCGCCAGCTTCCACCAGATAGGTTAAACCTAGTGACAAAGAAGTTTCCAAACCTGTCATACCTGATGGAGCTTTGGTAATATCCTCAACATTTTTTTCGTCAGCATGGTGAGGCGCGTGGTCAGTAGCAATGACAGAAATGACTCCAGATTTTAAACCTTTAATGACGGCGCGACGGTCTGATTCCAAACGAAGAGGTGGATTCATCTTAGCGTTACTTCCTTTAGTCAAAAGCAGAGCTTCAGTCTTAGAAAAATGCTGGGGTGCTACTTCTGCAGTTACGTTTGCTCCCATATTTTGAGCAAACTCTACAACTTTAACACTTTCTTCCTTAGACAAATGCTGGATATGAACATGAGCCTTGGTTGCATAGGCAATCATGACATCACGCGCAATCATTGCATACTCTGCAACCCCAGTAGCACCGCAGATATGGAAATGTTCTTTTGCGATATTTTCGTTAAAACCAAGCGTACCATTTAAACCAGGATCTTCTTCATGCAAGCTGATAAAGGTGTTGAGTTTTTTAGCTTTTTCCATAGCTTCCTTGACAACTTTACTACTTTCAAGAGGAATTCCGTCATCAGAAAAACCAACAACACCAGCTTCTAAAAGCGCCTTAAAATCTGTCAAATCTTGGCCATTAAAGTTTTTGGTAATCGTTGCGACAGATTTTACATTAATTTTTTCCTTGGTCGCAGATTGAAGAACTTCCTGCAAAGTCTCAACATCTGAGATAGTTGGATTGGTATTAGCCATCATAACGACAGTTGTAAAACCACCTGCTGCGGCTGCTAAAGCACCTGTATGAATGTCTTCTTTATGTGTTTGACCTGGTTCACGAAAATGAACATGGATATCTACCAATCCAGGCGCAACTACAAGACCAGTAGCATCTATTACTTGAGCACCTTCTTCCTGGATTTCAGGAGCAATTTGAACAATTTTCCCTTCATCAACCAAAACATCATAAACTTGATCCAAACCAGACTTTGGATCCATCACACGGCCGTTTTTGATTACTAACATAACAATACTCCTTTATTCGTAGAAATCCACTTGGGTATCCAATAACTTATCACCATCATAGACAAACTTTGCTGAAAAGAAGGGTTTATCTTCTAAAAGCCACTCGACAAAGGTATGGTCACCTTCCCAGGTCGGTTTGCTTAAAACTTCATCGTAAGGAACCCATTCTAATGTTCCTTCATTACAGTCAATCAATTCACCCTCAAATTCTGTCACCTTAAAGACGTAGGTGTACCAGTCCAAGTCCGGTGTAAACTCTGGAAAGGTGATAACTCCTTTTAATACTGGTTTTGCTTTTAGACCAGTTTCTTCAAGAATTTCACGAGCAGCACATTCTTGTGGAGTTTCCCCCCGTTCTAACTTTCCACCTACACCGATCCATTTCCCTTCATGGACATCATTAGGCTTTTTATTGCGATGAAGCATGAGCAATTCTTTTCCATTATCAATGTAGCAAATTGTCGCTAACTGGGGCATATTCTCTCCTTATCTAAGCCAATCAATTGGCTCTTGTCCACTTTCTTTTAAGAATGCATTGGCCTTGGTAAAAGGCTTGGAACCCCAAAATCCTCTGTAAACTGAAAGAGGACTTGGGTGGGCTGATTCGATAATCAAGTGCTGAGGATTTGTAACCAAGGACTTCTTCTTACGTGCATAAGCACCCCAAAGTACAAAAACTACGGGTCTATCAATATTATTGACAACCTTGATCACAGCATCTGTAAAAGGTTCCCATATCTGCCCAGCATGACCATTTGCTTGACCAGCAGGAACCGTCAAGCAAGCATTGAGAAGCAAGACCCCCTGCTCGGCCCAAGTAGTCAAATCATGTGAAGCTTTTAGACCAATATCATCAGCAAGTTCCTTTAGAATATTTTGCAAGGAAGGAGGTGCTGGAATAGAATCTGGAACTGAAAAACTCAAGCCCTGAGCTTGACCAGGCCCATGATAGGGATCTTGGCCTAGAATCGCCACCTTAACCTCTTCCAGAGGAGTTGTTATAAGAGCCTGAAAAACCTTTTCTTTAGGAGGATATACAGTTCCTTGGGCATAAACCTGCTCCATAAAGTGATTGATTTTCCCAAAATAACCCTCAGGTAATTGCTCTTTAATCAAAGCATGCCAAGATGAGTGTTGCATAGTCAACTCCTTCGTTTATACTGCCTCTATTATAACAAAAAGTGGCTATCTAAACCACTTTTAAAAGTATCTATTGAGATTTGAGAAGTTTTATAGAGAATTTATACTAAAGAGCCTTTATTCACCACCTTTTCTCGTGTTAGAAAGGATAAATTCTTTGTCGATTTCATCAATAATCAATTCTGTTCGAGTATTAAGTTTTTCATCAAATCTTTTATTCAATTCCTTTACAACGCT